>CALVGM010000141.1 GCA_944327095.1 uncultured Desulfovibrio sp.
TCACGGTCTGCTCGGAAGCACAGATCATGCCGTTGTCGAAGGTCTTGCTGAGCAGAATGGAGTTCACGGCCATGCGAATGTCCGCCTTTTCGTCAATGATGACTGGCGTGTTGCCAGCACCAACCCCAATGGCCGGCGTGCCGGAGCTGTAGGCGGAGTGCACCATGCCGGGGCCGCCGGTAGCCAGAATGAGGGCTATGCCCCTGTGGCCCATGAGCTGGCGCGAGGCCTCGGTGGTGGGGTGATCGATGCAGGCAAGGATGTTTTTGGGGGCACCTGCCTCCACAGCGGCCTTCAGAATGAGCATGACCGCGGCCCTGGTGGATTCGAGGGCCCGGGGATGGGGCGAGAAGACGGCGCCGTTGCGGGTCTTGAGGCAGATGAGCGCCTTGAAGATGGCTGTGGAGGTCGGATTGGTGGTGGGCACGATGCAGGCCACAACCCCCAACGGCTCGGCGATTTCGCGAAAGCCGTTCACCGGATCGTCCGTGATCACGCCGCAGGTGCGCGTGTCCTTGTACTGATTGTAGATGTACTCTGCGGCAAAGTGGTTCTTGATGACCTTGTCTTCCATGACGCCCATGCCTGTCTCCTCGACTGCCATGCGGGCAAGGTCTATGCGGTGGGCAACAGCCACTGCAGCGGCGTGGTGGAAGATGGCGTCCACCTGTTCCTGCGTGTAGGTCGCGTAGGCCTTCTGGGCCTCGACCACGCTTTCGATCAGGGCGTCAAGCTGTTCTGCTTCTGTGAGGTTCTGTTCCATAACTGGTACTTCATGTCCTTGTTGTGCTGTGGATTGCGGCTTTGGGAGGGCTTTTTCCCGAGGATGGCGAAAATCCTTTCCGAAAGCCTTGTGTTCCCGACAGGTTGTATGATCCTGCAGGCAGTATATGTTGGGTTTGCGGGAAAGGGAAGAGAGAGTCCTGGCAGGATGTGGGGAAGGTTTCGGGATAGCCCAGGCTCATGTCATGTTCTGGCCTGCATTGTCACAACTCGGAGATGATTTTCGGGACAATCCGCGTCCTTCCTTTGGACAGCTCTTTCTCTCCAGCAAGGGCCTGCAGGGATCTGCACATCCTTTTCGCAAAATTCTCCAGGCCCTGTTTCTGACAGATGTTTTTGGCCCCGGGACCTGTTCCTTGCCGACAGTTGTCTTGCCTTTCATGGCCTAAATTGGCTACACTGCGTGCATTGGGGCACCCAATACCAACCAGGCAGAACCCTCGTTTCGAGCCTGAAAAAACTGCAAAAAGCCATGCTTTTTGCAGCAAGAGGCCCAGGGAGAGGCCACCCGCACGCTCTTCTTGCCTTCTCGTCTTTTGGAGAAATTGCGAACATACACCCCGGAGGTTTCGCACGACCCATGAGCCCTTCAAATTTTGTGAAGATTTTGAACGATTTGCAGAGGGGCTGCATGTTGGGCTCTTTGACCTTCTGCACACAGGTGTCGCCTTGCTGTCCAAGAAGGGCGTGTTTTTGTACTGCAACAAGGCCTTTCTGGAAATGTTCGGCTTTTCCAACGACGTGATCGGCAAATGTGTCACGGATGTGTTCATTACCGGCGAGCGTGGCGTCATGGACGTCATACGGACCGAAAAGCCGGTGATTTCTTCCTCGCTCACGGTCAAGAACGAGCGGGGCATTTCCTTTCGCTATCCCATACACAGCAGCAAGGGCGAGTTGTGCGGTGTTGTCATAGAGAGCATTCCCCTTTCCCTGGGCAAGGAAAAGCTGCAGATGCTCATGGACACGATTCACAATCTGGAAAAGGCTGCCCAGCACTTTGAGCAGGCCCGTTCAAAGCACGTGGGCAGGCTGTTCACCTTTGCGGACATCGTGGGCGAGAGCGCCGCGCTCATGAAGATGAAGCAGCTCGGGCAGCGCTTTGCCCAGAGCAACGAGCCCATCCTCCTGTGGGGCGAGTCCGGCAGTGGCAAGGAACTGGCTGCCCAGGCCCTGCACATGGCAAGCCCCAGGGCCGACAAGCCCTTTGTTGCCGTCAACTGCGCGGCCCTGCCTCCGGACCTTATCGAGTCCGAGCTTTTTGGCTACGACGCCGGCGCCTTCACCGGAGCGCGCTCGGGCGGCCTTGTGGGCAAGTTCGAGATAGCCAATGGCGGCACACTCTTTCTGGACGAGATTGGCGAACTGCCCCTTTTTGTGCAGGCCAAGCTCCTGCGTGTGCTGGAAACGGGCGAGATCCAGAAGATTGCCCACAGGGGACCCCTGTTCTCGAATTTCCGGCTCATTGGCGCGACCAACAGAAACCTGCAGCAGATGGTGCGCGAGGGCAAGTTCCGCGAGGATCTGTACCACAGGATCAACATCTTCGAGATCCGCATTCCCCCGCTGCGGGACAGGCTGGAAGACCTGCCCCTGCTGGTTCGTTACTTTGTGGAGCAGATACTTGGCGGAAGCAGGGCCAAGGACTTCTATGTCAGCAGGGAGGTCTTTGCCCTGTTCAACAGGTACCAGTGGCCGGGCAATATCCGCGAGCTCAAGAACGTGCTGACCTACTCGCTCTATTCGCTGCCGCCTGAGGCCAACGTGCTGACAGCGGCCGGGCTGCCCATGCGCCTTGTCCGGGCCCTGGACAGCGCAAGTGCTTCCCAGACAGAGCCCGAGGGAGCGGACGAGCAGGCGCAAGCCGGGCAGGCTGCCACAACAGCGCATCCTTTGGCGCACCCTTTGGCAGCTTCTTCCGTACCGTCTGCCGCGCAGGACAGGAAACTCTCCGAGATAAGCGCCCACGCGGAAAAGGAAGCCATAGAGCAGGCGCTCACAAGGTTCCACTACAACAAGTCCCTTGTGGCCAAGTTTCTGGGTATCTCGCGCAACAAGCTGTACAAGAAGCTGCACGACTACAACCTGCTGGACAAGTAGGGGACCCTGGTCCCGCGCTCGTCCTTTGCTGTCTCCTTGTGGGAGGGGAGGGCGCGCACAATCTCTCCCCCGTCAACCCCGCATGAAGAAGTTGATGGCAAAGAGGATTGCGATGGTCCATGTGCAGCCCGAGATCTCCCTGGCTCTGCCAGCCAGGGTCTTGATGACAACGTAGCTTATGAAGCCAAAGCCGAAGCCGCTGGCAACGCTGCAGGTCATGGGCATCATGATGATGGTCAAAAAGGCCGGAAAGCCCTCTGTGGGGTCATGGAAGTCGATATTGCCCACTTCCGTCATCATGCCTGCTCCCACAAGCAGCAGAACCGGCGCTGTGGCGCAGGCCGGCACAAGGCCGATCAGGGGCGAAAAAAACAGGGACAGGGCAAAGAGCACTGCCACGGTGATGGCGCAAAGCCCTGTTCTGGCGCCCTGGGCTATGCCCGCCGCGCTCTCTATGTAGGTGGTGATGGTCGAGGTGCCGAGGAAGCTGCTGACAATGGTGCCTGTGGAGTCTGTGGTCAGGGCACGCCCAAGTCCCTGTACGCGGCCGTCCTTCCCCATGAAGCCTGCCTTGCGGGAAAGCCCTATGAGGGCACCCATGTTGTCGAAAAGTTCCACAATGGTGAAGGTCAGCACAATGGAGACAAGCCCGTAGTGCAGCGCACCGCGTATGTCGAGCTGCAGGAAGACAGGCGCAAGGCTTGGGATCTCGAGGCTGACAAGGCTTTCCAGGCCGGCAGGGGCAGGACTTGCGCCGCAGCACATGGAGAGCAGGGTGGTGGCCACAATGCCGAGCAGTATGGCTGAAGGCATTTTGCGCGCCAAGAGCGCGCTGCTGACGACCATGCCAAAGCAGGCAAGCAGGGGGGCAGGCGCTGTGAGATCGCCAAGAGTGACCAGCGTTGCCTTGCTGTAGACCACTATGCCCGCGTTCTTGAGCCCTATGAGGGCAATGAACATGCCGACACCCACCACCAGTGCGTACTTGATGCTCGTGGGAATGCCATTGAAGAGGGCCTCGCGCACCCTTGTCAGGGTCAGGATCAGGAAGATCACCCCGGAAATGAACACGGCTCCCAGAGCCACGGTCCAGTGCAGGCCCATGGTGCCGCAGACATAGTAGGCAAAGAAGGCGTTCAGCCCCATGCCGGGAGCCAGGGCTATGGGATAGTTGGCCCACAGCCCCATGAGCAGGTTGCCGAGCACGGTGGCCGTGATGGTCGCCACAAAGGCCGCATCCCTGGGAATCCCCGCATCCGCCATGATGCTCGGGTTCACAAAGATGATGTAGGCCATGGTCACAAAGGTGGTCAGCCCTGCGGCAAGCTCGGTCTGTATGGAGCTGCCCCGTTCCCGGATCTTGAAAAAGCCTTCCACTGCTGCTTTTGCGCGGCTCATGATGCACCATTCACATGTTTTTGGGATGGTTGTTTTTCGTGCCTGCCCCTTTGGGTCCTGGGACAGGCGTACAGGACGGGAGCAGGCATCCTTTCACGGGACAAGGAAGAGAAAGGGAGAAGGACGTCCTACTTGTCCATGGCCCCGGAAAGAAGGCCGTGCTTGCGCAAGTCGCGGTAGAGCTTGCTGCGCGAGATGCCCAGTTCCTTGGTAACGCGCACCTTGTTGTACTGGCAGCGGATCAGCGCGTCCTGCAGGACCTGCTTTTCTTCCAGGGGCTGGGACTGTGCGGCCCCTTGCGTCTCGCAAACAGCCTCTGGCTCCGGCTGCTGGACAGCTGCGTAGTGGGTGGGGTGCATGGTCTTCTGAAAGCGGGGCGGCAGAAGGTGCATGCCCAGCGTCATGTCCGTGTCGTCCATGAGGAACAGGGCGTGCGTCATGATGTTCTTGAGCTCGCGCACGTTGCCAGGCCAGGCATAGCTGCGCAGGGCAGCGATCAGATTGTCGTCCATCTTCACCCTGTGCGCCCGCTCGGCGCCTATGGACGCTTCCATGAAGTGGCGGATCAGAAGAAACAGATCGTCCCCGCGCTCGCGCAGGGGCGGAATGGCCAGCTCGAAGACATTGAGGCGGTGGTAGAGGTCCTCGCGGAACTGGCCGTGGCGCACCATGTCCAAAAGGTTCTTGTTGGTGGCAGCAACCAGCCGGAAGTTGGAGCTCAGGCGCCCCTTGTGCCCTATTTTCTGGATTTCGCCGCTTTCGAGCACGCGCAGGAGCTTGGCCTGAACCGCAAGGGGCATTTCCCCTATTTCGTCCAGGAAAATGGTACCGTTGTTGGCTTCCTCGAACTTGCCCTTCATGCCCGAGGCTCTGGCGCCGGTGAAGGAACCGGATTCGTAGCCGAACAGTTCCGACTCCATGAGATCTGCCGGCAGGGCAGCGCAGTTCACGCAGACAAAGGGCTCGCCAGCTCTTGGGCTTGCCGTGTGAATGGCCTGGGCAACCAGCTCCTTGCCGGTACCCGATTCACCGTAGACCAGCACGGGCTCGCTGCTGCGGGCAATCTTCCTTCCCATGCTGATCATGGTGCGTATCTGCGGGGAATTGCCGATAATGGACTCGAAGGTGTACAGGGAGCTGCCCTTGCCCCTGTCGCGAGGCTTCTTGTCCGCAGCGTAGGTCTTCATTTCCACGGTGCGCATGCTGTTCATGAGCTCCGTGACCGTGTCCCTGCTGCTGGCCATGGGCAGTACCTCGATAAAGGCACCCCGATGGCGCTTGTCCCTGTCGTAGACAGGATAGCTCATGAAGATGCAGTACACATCGGCCTGGGGTTGGCTCAGGCAGGCCACAATCTTCGGTTGCTTCAGGCTTTCCGTCACGTCCTTTCCCACGGGAAGGATGTATCTGTCTATCTTCTTGCCTGATGTATCATCGGGCAGCTCATACATCCTGGCAAAGGAATCATTGCAATACAGGATGTCCAGTTCTTCGGAAATGAGCGCTACGCCCATATGCAGCTTTTCAAATATGCCGACTTCGATACTGCTTCTTATACGTTCATAGGAAATATTATCCAGATTGATACCAGATCTCATTATGTCACCCGTATTTCAAGAGTACAAAGTCTGAATTCAGCCTGTCCCAATCCAGCATACGAGCCAGTATACGAAGATGTTGGTATCCGATGCAGAAAATATCGAAGAAATGTAAAGCGCGTCTGTCGGGGGACAGGGGGAAATGGGCCTGAATACATATGCGCGACAGGTTCCTCTGTCTCTTGTGGTCCGTCTTTGCGCAGGCGCAAGACAAGATGGGATACAGGGGATCCCGCAGCATAAGCCGCATCCGGCAAGGTTTTTCGAAGCCGCCTGCCCCAAGGGTGCAAGCCTGCCCAGGCAGGGAAGTGTGCGAGGGCTTTCCCTGTCGAAAACATGCCGAACAAAGGGATCCTTTCAAAATCTGTACCAATTCCGGGGCATATTGTATAGCAAAAAGCTGCAATTTTGCGACGACATGTTTTTTTGACATTTTGTCGCGCGCTTGCAAAAATTTACAAGGTTATCCTGCGGATGTTTCCCGCGTCTCGCTTTCGGATAAGTTGTTGAAAGGTCTGAAAAAATCCCCGGGCACAGGGAAAAGCCCGCCAGAGAGTCCAGGGAGGATTTTTCTGTGGGCAATGCCTTTGTTTTGAGGCACTTTGTTGCACGTGTGTACCGAAACCAGGACAAAGTGTCTTTTGGCACAATGTCCAGGGTCCCTTGCCTGCCACTGGCCTGTCTTCCGTTCAGGGGGCCCCGAGCCAGAGCCAGCGGCTGCTCTGCGACAGGGGCTTCAGTCTTGCGGATCTTCCCTTGTCTGCCCCTTCTCCTCCTTTTGGTCTGCCGGCTGGTCTGCCGGACCCGAATCTCTGCCAAGGTCGAGCACGTGTCTGCGGATTTTCCGTAGCATCAGGCCGTAGTTTTCTTTCTTGTGGGGAAAGGAACAGTGCTTGCATACCTTGACGCCCCTTTCCGAATAGCGAAAGTTGCCGCCGCACTTGTCGCCGAGGATGTACAGGGGGCAGTAGCAGAACAGACAGTTGAAGTCCTCTTCGGCGATTCCCTTGTGGCAGGGAAAATATTCGCAGGCGCAGTTCCTGAAAAAGGCGTAGTGCTTTCCCTCGTGTTCCACGGATGTGTTCTCCTTGGCTGCCGAAGACACTGCCAGTCCCCTTGGCGGGCTGTGTGCGGCAGGCGCGCGGGATTGGAAATAGGGGGTGATGCGGCTTAGGCTCGCCTTGTGGAGCGCAGGGTCAGGCAGGCCAGGCCGGCAAGAAGGCACAGGACAATGTCCGCGTACCAGATGCCGCTGTAGCTTCCCGTGTATTTCAGGCACAGCCCGCCGCTCCAGGCGCTGCAGAAAGCGCCTATCTGATGCAGGAGATAGGTGAAGCCGAACAGCGTGGCCAGGCGGCGCGGCCCGAACAGGGAGCCTATGAGGTTGGAGGTGGGGGCAACTGTTGCCACTCCCGTGAGCCCCAGACAGAAGATGACCGCAAACAGCGCCCACCAGGGCAGGGGAAGAAGCAGCAGGGCCACCCACAGGCAGCGGGACGTGTACAAGGCCCCCAGGATGCGCTCCATGGGAAAGCTGCGGCAGGCCATGCCGCTGCCTATGGAGCCCGCTATGACGCCCATGCCGTACACGGAAAGCCCCCAGGAGGCCAGTCTGTCCGGAATGCCAAAGGCCGTCAGCTGGGAGAAAAGGTGCGTCTGAATAAGGGCCATGTGGAAGCCGCAGGTGAAAAAGCCGAAGGTCACGCGCCTGTAGGCAGGGGTGGCAAGGGCTGCGCGCAGCATGTCCGCAAGGCTTTCCCTTGCCTGTTCCGCAGCCTGCAGGGTCGCCTTGCCGACATGGGTCAGAAAGAGTGTGACAGGTATGAGCAGGACAATGGGCGTGCCAAGCAGGAAGAGGGTTGTGGCAAGCCCTTCGGATGCCAGGCTGTGCTGGAGCAGCGGCGCCAGGATGCAGATGCTGAAGCCTATGCCCGCGGCAATGAAGCCAGAGGCCGTGTGGGCCTGCCGTGCCGAGAACACTGGCAAAAGGCAGCTCATGATGATGCCGAAAGAGGCTGCCGCAGTGCCCGAGGGCAGGAGGATACCCATGGCCAGGGTCAGCAGGGCGGCCGAGTGCGTCACGGCACTTGTGGCAAGACCTGCCAGCATGAGCAGGATGCCGCAGAAAAGGACGAAGCGGGGGGATTTGCGCACGGACAAAAAGCCGAACACAGGCTGCATCAGCCCGAAAAAGAGCTGTCCCAGGGCAATGATGAAGCTCACTGTCGCGTAGGACAGGCCCCTTTCCGCCACTATGGCCGGCAGCATGATGCCAAAGTTGTCCCTGAAGCCCGCGCAGATGGCATAGAGAAAGGTTCCGCACAGGGTGCACAGCACAAAGGTCGTGCCCGGACATTCGTTTCTTTCCATGATCTGCTCCTTGCCTCTGCTTTTTTTGGGACTGTTTCCTGTCTCGCTGAACAGGGGGTGCGAAAGCTCGCCCTTGTCCTGTATGCTGTGCAAGGAGTGTGCCGGCCCTTTTGGCGATCAGAAAAGGCAGGTCAGGGCGAGGATGAGCGAAAGAAGCAGGGCACAGGTCCAGGTGGTGGCAAACATGAGGTCAATGGCCCGTGCCAGGTCTGCCGGGCTGGCATTGGGCGTGCCTGTGCCGAGCCAGGGGTGGCTGACAATCCTGCCCTCGTAGATGGCAGGCCCTCCGAGCCGCAGATGGAGCGCTCCGGCAAAGGCCGCCTCGCTCCAGGCACTGTTGGGGCTTTCGTGGGCAGCGTGGAAGGCAAGGCCCGTGACAAGGGCCTGACGTATGTCTGCTCCCTGTACAAGGGGACAGGACAGAGTGACACAGAACAGGGACAGTCTGGCTGGCAGGTAGTTGAACACATCGTCCAGCCTGGCTGCGCAGCAGCCAAAGTAGAGGTAGCGCTCGTTTTTCCTGCCCCACATGGCGTCCAGGGTATTGGCAACGCGCTGGGCTACTGCCAGGGCCGCTGCCAGGGGAAGCCCCCCAAGAAGGCTGCCCGCAAAGGCCCAGAAGAGGGTGGCCAGCACGCCGTCCGTGCAGTTTTCCGCAACGGACTCGACCCCAGCCCTGGCAACGCCAGCCTCGTCCAGCACGCTGGTTTTTCTGCCCACAATCAGGGAAAGGCAGCGCCTGGCCTCGTCCAGGTTCCCCTTGTGCAGGGGGCGAAGCACAGCTCTTGCGTGCCGTGCCAGGGAATGGGGGGCAAGGCAGAGCCAGACGCACACGGCTGCAGCGCACAATTCCAGCAGCTGGGAAAGGCTTGCGCAAATCATTACCAGCAGGAGGGCAGGCAGCGCAAAGGAGATCTCCATGAGGACAAGCGCTGCCAGGCCGCGCAGGCGCATGCCCACAGGCCCGTTTCTTCCTGTGCGCAAGGTGCGCTCCAAAGATTCTGCCACCCTGCCCATCCAGCACACGGGATGGAGACCAGGTCGCGGCTCCTCGAAAAGCCTGTCCAGCACAAGGGCCGCTGGCAAGAGCAGGGCAGGCAGGAAGGTTGTGATCATTTGAGCCCCAGGGTGTGGTAGATGGTTTGCATGTCGATGTTTTCGCGCACTGTGGCTGCCAGCTTGTCCAGGGAGCTGTCTATGTCCCAGGTGGCCAGGATGCGGCCCTGGGGCTTCTTGCCAAGGCTTGTCCGTACCATGTCCAGGAAGCGCCTGCGGAAGGTGTCGTTGTCGAAGAGGCCGTGCAGGTAGGTGCCGAGCACGTGCCCGTGCAGCACGCCAAGAAAGCCGGAGCTTTCTGCCTCGCTTTCGGAAAGTTTGAAGAGCGCTGCTTCCCCATCGCCGCGCAACACGGTCTGGCCGTGGTGGATTTCGTAGCCCTGGCAGGGAACGCCCAGGGGGGTGAGGACGTGCTCCCTGTAGTGCAGGGCCTTGGCTGGTTCCAGGGTGGTGCTCAGGGGCAAGAGGCCCAGGCCCGGCATGACATCGTATTCCGATTCCAGATGCCCTGGATCGCGCACCTCTTCGCCAAGCATCTGCATGCCGCCGCAAATGCCCACGATCCAGCCGCCCTTTTGGGCGTGCTCGAGGATCCTTTCCGTCAGGCCCATTTCGTCCAGCTTTTTGGCGTCCAGGGCCACGGAGCGGGATCCGGGCAAGATGATGATGTCCGGCGATCCCCATTCCTCCACGGAATGCACAGGCCGCAGGGTCACGTCCGGTTCCAGGGCCAAGGGCGCCATGTCCGTGAAGTTGGAGGTGCGGCCAAGCACAATGAGAGCCGCGTCCAGGGAATCCGGCATGGTTGCCTCGTGCACCATGGAGCTGGACAGGGAGAGGCTGTCTTCCTCTGGCAGGTCCAGATGGGGCACGTAGGGCACAACGCCAAGCACGGGCACGCCCGTGGCCTGCTCCACGTAGACGTGCGCAGGCCGCAAAAGCGAGGCGTCGCCGCGGAAGCGGTTCACCACAAAGCCCGCGAGCAGGCTGCGTTCCCTGGCCGTGAAGGTGAGCCAGGTGCCAAGGAAGGAGGCGTAGACGCCGCCGCGGTCAATGTCGCCCACAAGCAGCACCCTGGCCTGGGCTTCCAGGGCCATGTTCATGTTGACAAGGTCCGAGGTCTTCAGATTGACCTCGCCAGGGGAGCCTGCGCCCTCCAGCACCATGATGTCGTGCTCCTGGGCCAGGGAGTGGTAGGCCTGGCAGATGGGCTCGCGCAGATGTGTCCTTGCCTCCAGAAAGGCTCGCGCGTCCAGCACCGCGTGGGGCTTGCCCATGAGAATGACCTGGGATCCCCTGTCCGAGAGGGGCTTGAGCAGAACCGGGTTCATGCGCACGTCAGGGGCAATGCCCGCGGCTCTGGCCTGCAGGATCTGCGCCCTGCTCATTTCCATCTCGTCCCAGGTAACCCCGGAATTGAGGGACATGTTCTGGGCCTTGAAGGGGGCCACGCTGTAGCCGTCCTGGCGGAAGATGCGGCAAAAGGCAGCAGCCATGAGGGTCTTGCCTGCGCCAGAGCTTGTGCCCTGCAGCATGAGGGCAGGAACCGGCCTCTTTTGCAGGAATGCCGGCGCGCTGGCGTTTTTGGCAAGGCCCACGCATTCTCCAAGGGCCTGGGCGAGGCGAACATTGTCCTCGTGCGTGCGCACTGCCACGCGAAACCAGGTGCCGTCTCGCAGGGTGGGGTAGGTTGCGCAGTCGCGGATGGCAATGCCATGTTTTTTCAGAAGATCCCGCGCAAGGTCCGGCATGGGGCTGTCCAGACGCAGCAAGAGGTAGTTTGCACAGGAGCGGCACACGCTTAAGGCAAGCGGCGCAAGCATGTCCATGAGAGCAGCCCTGTTTTTTCTGTTCTGGGCCCTGGTTGCGCGCTCGTCCGCAGCGTTTTGCGCCGAGGGGGTGAGCACGGCACAGGCTGCGGCCATGGCAAAGCAGTTGACGTTCCACAGGGGCACTTCCCCCTGCACGCTTTGGGCAAGATCCGCGGGCGCTGCCATGAAGCCCACCCGCACGCCGGCCAGGGCGTGGAACTTGGTGAGCGAGCGCACAATGACGCAGCGCACATTGGCTGGCAGGGGCGAGTGGGCGGGATCGCTCAGATGGGCTGCCAGAAGGGGCAGGAAGGACACAAGGCTGTCCCTTGCCACATAGAGCGCAAAGGCCTCGTCCAGTACCCAGACAATGTCGGGTCTCCTGTTCATGAGGGCAAGCAGCCGCCCTGGCGCAAGGAAGGTGCCTGCCGGGTTGCCCGGGTTGGCGAGAAAGACCGCAGCGCCTTCGGGCAGAGCCAGGATCTCCTCGCAGGGCAGCTCCCAGTCAAGCTGCGCGCGGCATCCCCTGCGCGCCCTTCTTTCCTTCAGGACGCAGGCCGGGTGTGTTGTGGCAAGCCCGGCCTTCTGACAGGCCACTGCGTAGTCCCCGAAGGCAGGCTCGGCTATGGCCGCCACAGGGCAGCCCTTTTCCTTGAGCGCCCTGGCCAGGGCCACAAAAAGCTCGCTTGTGCCATTGCCAAAGACCAGGCAGTCCTCGGGAAGGTGGTAGCGCCTGGCACAGGCGGCCCTTGCCTCCTCTGCCCTTGGGGAAGGGTAGGCGTCCGCCGCGCACAGGGCCTGGACAAGGGCAAGGCGTATGTAGTCCGGCGGCCCGTCCGGGCGAACGTTGACGCTGAAGTCGCAGATATCCTCTGTCCTGGTGCCGCTGAAGGCTGCCATGGCCAGTCTGTCGCCACCGTGTGATGGCAGGAAAGGAGCTTTTGTGTGCATGCTTTTCTTCCTTGGGCAGAAGGTGAAGCCTTTTTTTGTTGGCCGGATGATCGGGCCGGGGAGAGCAAAAGGGCCGTCCCTGGCCCGGAGGGCAAGGAGGGAGGGAAGAGATTTTTCAGGAGGGAAGAATGTGTCGTTCCACAAGGATGCGTATGAGATCCGCGCACAGCTGCCCGGGATTTTCCTCCTGGGAGGAGAGACGTATGGTATTGGGCAGGGTGAGGCTGTTCTGTTTCTGGGCAGTGGCCTGGGCCAGGGCGTGCTCTGTTGCCGCAGGCCTGTCCGCGCGGTTGATCTCCCTGAGCACCAGGGTCTCCTCCGTACAGGAAAGTTCCACTGGCACAAGGTCGGCTGTGTCCAGAACCTTGCGCAAGTCCTCAATCCATTCCTCGCGACCACACAGCACGTGATCGCAGACAACCAGGCTGTTGGCCCTGGCCGCTTCCAGAAGCAGGCAATGATAGGCGTGAGCGCTCCACATGCCCAGCTTTTCCGCCTCCTCCAGGGTGAAGCAGGCGTGGTTGTCCCTGCGGAAACTGGCCAAAAGCCCGTCCAGGCTTACCAGCACGTGATCGAGATGGCGCGCAGCAAGCTCTGCAGCCAGGGCCCTGCCAAGGCTGGTCTTGCCCACACTGGAAGGCCCTGTGAGCACAAGGACGTGTCCGCGTGCGTGCCGACGCTTGTCTGCGGGCTCCCTGGGACACGTCCCTCTTGTCCCGGGTCTTGCGTTGAGGAAGGCCAGCGAGGGAAAGTAGGCATGCAGATAGCTTGCCTGCACATTGTCGCAGGGGCCTGTGAGCACGCCGGCCGTGACTGCCGTGCCCGAGCGGTCCACCATGCTGTAGAGCGGGGGCAGGTTCTGGGCAAGCTCCATGCCGGACCAGTGGAACTCGTGGCCGCGCACAACGCGGCCATGGGGCGAGAAGGCGTCCAGGCCAAAGGGCAGGGGCGAGAGAAAGGTTGCCTCCCTGTAGCCAAGAGAATGCAGGCTTGTGCCCATGCGGGCAATGCCGTCCACAACGTTGGCCATGGGAAAGCGCACGCCCCCGGGTGTTTCCAGGGCTTTGGCAAGGTACATGTAGCCGCCGCATTCCGCGTAGATGGGAAGGCCCTCCATGGCGGCCTGACGGATCTGGGCGCACATGCCCTCGTTGTCCGAGAGCTCCCGGACAAAGACCTCCGGGTAGCCGCCGCCAAGGTAGAGCCCCTCGGCCCCGGGCAGGTTTTTGTCGCGCATGGGCGAGAAAAAGACCAGTTCCCAGCCAAGTTTTTGCAAGAGCCTGAAGTTCTCCTCGTAGTAGAAGCAGAAGGCCTCATCGCGGGCAATGGCCAGGCGCCGCGCTTTTGCGCGCACAAGGGGTGCAAAAGCCGCGCTGGCGGGCTGCCCGGGAGACTGCGCAGGAGTCTGCTCTGTTGCCTGCTCCGTTGCCTGTTCCGCAGCCCCGGGTGCGCTGGCGTCTGTTTCCCGCTCGTTTTCCAGGACAGAGTTGCAGGGCCCTGGCAGACTCAGGATATAGTTGGCAAGGCCGCGCACATCCTCCCTGGGCAGGGCTTCGCCAAGCTTTTGCAGGGTAGCGTCAAAGGCGGAGACCTCTTCCGCTGGCACAAGGCCAAGCTGCCTTGAGGGCAGCGCAAGGTCCGTGTTCCTTTGCAGGCAAAGCAGCAGCGGGGGCAGGGCGCTGGCCTCAAGGGCCTCTCCCAGCACTCTGGCGTGCGCTTTGGAGCCCGTACAGGTGGCTATGACGCCGGCAAGGCGCACGCCTTCGGCAGCACAGGCCCTGGTAAAGCCGTCCACCAGCGGGGCAATGGATCTGGCAAGGCCCCTGGCGTTGACCACAAGAAGCACTGGGAGACCGAGCACGCGGGCCACGTCCAGGGTGCTGCCTGCCAGGGATGAGGGATCCCTGCCGTCCAGAAGGCCCATGACCCCTTCCACCAGGATTGCGTCCGCGCCTTTGGCCTGGCGCAGGAAGACGTTGCGCACGCCTTCCTCCCCCATGAGCCAGGTGTCCAGGTTGAGGCAGGGGGAGCCGCAGGCCTGGCTCATGAAGGTGGGATCAACGTAGTCCGGTCCGCACTTGCAGCCGTGCACCGTGTAGCCAAGTCCCCTGAGCGCTACGGCAAGCGCCAGGGAGACCGTTGTCTTGCCGCCCCCCGAATGGGGGGCAGCAAGCACAAAGGCAAGTTTCTTCTCAGGCATGAGCCTTGTTCTCCCCAATGGCAGTGTCCGCGAGCCTGTCCGCGTACTTGTCCGCGTAGCCGCGGGCCTCGAACAGGTAGCCGTCCACATACTGTGTCCGCTTGCCGCCTATGATGAGCAGTGTTGACATATCGACCCTGTCTTCTGGCAGGTCCTTCAGGTGTCCGACCCAGCTATCCTGCTCGGGCCTGCCTGCGTGGCGCACCAGGGCACACCAGGTCTCGCCGCCGCGCTTGGTCCTGGCCATTTCCAGGGCCTCGTGCAGGAGGGTGCGGCGCTTGCGGCCCGCGGGATTGTAGAGGGCCACGGGCAGGGCGCTGGCAAGCGCTGCATCAAGATTGCCTCGCACTTCCTCGGCAGGGATGAGCAGATCCGAGAGGCTCAGCAGGATGGCGCCGTTTTGCAGGGGCGCTCCAAGGCTGGCTGCTGCCAGCAGGGCCGCCGAGACGCCGGGCAGCACGCGCACCGGCACATCGCTGAATTCCTTCAGTCCCGTGCGCAGTTCCAGCACAAGGCCTGCCATGGCCAGAAGGCCCGGGTCGCCGCTGCACACAAGGCAGACGTTTTTGCCCTCCCTGGCCAGTTCCAGGGCCTTGCGGCAGCGCTCGATCTCGCCGCGCATGCCGCTTTGCACAAAGTCCTTGTGCACGCCCGCCTCTTCCAGCAGGGGCCGCACAAAGTCCGTGTAGGCGTTGTAGCCCACTATGGCGTCTGCCTGCAAAAGCGCCTCGCGCACTTCCGGGGTGATACTCTTAAGCTGGCCGGAGCCAAGTCCTGCCACAACCACGCAGTCTTCTTGAGCCTTTTTGGGGGCGTTGTGACCTATGCGGGCCAGGGCAAAGGTCATGGTTCCCTCGCGGGCTTCCCTGGCTACTTCCAGGGTGCCGCTGCCGCCAAGCGAACGGGCTGCTGCCAGGGCGGCTGCCTCGCTCACCGAGGGTGTGCCCATGTGCCTTTCCACAGTGGAGGAGGTGGTCACAACGCCGTCGGTGGCTGCCAGTACGTCGCTCGCAAAGCCCATGAAGGGGCAGTCAAGGCGGGTCGCAAGAGCCTTGACAGAGGGCTCGTCGCCTTTGGCCTGCAGGCTTGCCATTGCAGCCACTCGCTCGGGGGCAATGTTGTGGGCAGCCAGAAAGTCCAGGGCCTGTTCCGTGAAGAGCCTGGGATCAAGGCCATTGTGGCAGCCTGCGCCAAGCACCAGGTTGCGCGTGGTGATCTCAAGGACGTGACTGTTTCCACTGTCCCTGGGCGCTTCCCTGTCCCAGTACACCCGAAGTCTTGCCGGATCCGCGGGCTCTTGCGTGTCCCTGCACAGGCGCACGGTTTGCGTGCCGGCCCAGTACCTGTTCCAGATTTCTTCCGGGCCGTGGAAATCTGTGGCCCTTCCCTCCAGAAGGCCCCTGTTGCAGAACTTGATGGCTGTGGTGTCCACAATGCGCGCGCCTTCCCTGGCTGCCGCCTCGTCAAAGGCCACAAGGCCGTCGCTGTCCGTGGCCGTGCTCACCACTGCCTGGCCGCCTGTTATGCGGGCAACGCGTCGCGCCAGCCTGTTGGCGCCCCCAAGATGCCCGCTGCACAGGCTGACCACAAAGCGGCCGCGATCGTCCATGCTCACCAGGGCCGGATCGCTGGCCTTGCTGGTCAGAAGCGGGGCTGCAAGGCGCATGGCTATGCCCGTGGCGCCCACGCAGACAATGCCCGCGTACTTGTCCCAGCACTCGGAAAGTCTTGTTCCTGCGGGCATGAGCGTTGCCTGCTCGCCAAGGCCCTGGCGTACTTCCTCTGCCTTGACGCGTCCGGCAGGCGAGTAGGCCAGGATGGCCACCTGGCCCTTGAAGGTCTCGTCTTCCAAGGTATTGCGGTAGCCGTGGGAGAAGGGGGCTGCGTAGAGCAGGGACTTGGTATCGTTGGCGTCCCCCAGGGCCTGGCCCACCAGCAGGAGCGCCTGGCGGCGTATGCCTGCGGCCTCGGCCTGGTCGGCTATGTCGGCCAGAGTTCCGCGCAGAATGCGCTGATCGTCCCAGCTGGCTCTGCAGACAATGGCGCAGGGCGTGTCCGGCGCAAGGCCGCCTTCTTCCTGCAGCTCGCGGGTGAGATCCCCAAAGTGCGCGGAGCTTAGGTAGAACGCAAGGCTTGCCCCTGTTTTGGCAAAGGCTGCCGGGCTCTGGGATTCCGGCAGGGGAGTCCTGCCTCTGGAGCGGGTGAAGACCAGGCTCTGGCTGATGTTGGGCACGGTAAACTCCAGCGCCAGGGCTGCAGCTGCCGCAAAGGCGCTGGTGACACCGGGAATGACCTCGCAGCCTACGCCTTCCTTCGCCAGCCCCTGGATCTGCTCGCGTATGGCGCCGTACAGGGAGGGATCGCCCGAGTGCAGGCGCACAACCTTCAGCCCTTCCCTGGCAGCTCTGGCCATGGTGGAGACCTGCTCCTCGAGGTTCATGTGCGAGGAGTCCTCGAGACGGCAGTCCTTCTTGCAGGAGGACAGAAGCTCGGGATTGACCAGGGAGCCCGCGTAGACCACGAGATCGGCGTTGTCCAGGGCGCGGCGGCCGCGCAGCGTGATGAGGTCCGGGGCACCCGGGCCTGCGCCTGCGAAGATGACTTTGGGAATGGAGGAACCAGTCTGGGATGTGGACATGGGCAAAACCTCTGGGGTCCTTAGACTCTGGGGCGAAAGGAGAAGATGTGTATGCGATTGAGGGGAGCGAGATGGGAATACCTGCCGGCAACCATGTCTGCGCGCACGGCAATGTCCAGGGAAAGGGCTTCCATGCATACGCCGCCTGTGTACTGTGTCAGCATGGCCACGGTTTCCATGGTGATGGCCGTGACCACAAGCCGTGCGTCCGGATCGTCTGCGTCAAGGCGGGCAAGGCCCAGATCCAGGATGCGCGCAAGATCCTTTCCGCCACCCCCCACAAAGATGCGGGCCGGATTGGGAAGGGTGGGCATGGCCTTGAGAATGTCCCCCCGGGTCAGGGCGAGGTTGGGCACGCCAAGGCGTTTTGCGTTGGCCTCTATGTTGGCGCAGCGCTCCGGGAATTTTTCCACTGCGCACACGGCAAGGTCTGGCTGCAAAAGGGCTGCCTCAAGGCCTACGGAGCCAGAGCCTGCGCCCAGATCCCAGAGCACGCCACGGCAAGGCAGCCGCAGGCAGGAAAGGACCACAGGCCGCACGTAGCGGTTGGTCAGGCAGTGGTTTTCAAAGTGAAAGTGCTCATCCGCAAGGCCCAGGGGCAGCACAGGCGCGTGTGCTCCCTTGGGCAGGAGCACCAGGATGCTGGTTGGCCCCATGGCAAGGTCGCAGGCTTCCCCAAGGGTGCAGGAGACAATGCGCTCGTTGTCTGTGTCGATGTTTTCCGCAAGAACGCAGGCCCTTGCGCTCGAGGAGGGATCCGCTTCGCACAATTTGCCGGCGATACGCGGGGCTGTGAGCGGCAGGCCCGCGTAGATGATGGCTGTTCTTGCCCTGAGCACGCGCAGGGGCTGCAGGAAGCTGTGGTGCGCGCTGAAAAGCCGTGCCTCGCTCCAGGCTATGCCCACCTTGTGGCACAGGGCCTGAAAGGCCGTGATGCCAGGGTGGAAGGTGAGGGCAAAGGGCAGATTGAAGCCCGTGTTGCCAGTGCGAAAGTCTGGAAAGGCCTTTCCCAGCACATCGAGGAGGGTGCTGCCAAGGCCGTGGTAGAGCGCGTCGCCTGTGGAAAGAAGTGCCACCCTGGCGCCCTGGTCGGCCAGTTCCATGGCCTTGAGCAGGGCCTTGCGCGGCGAGGGGGAGAGGTTGTGGCAGACAGGGCTGCCCCCCTGCAGGAAAGCCAGGAGCTTGTCTGCGGCAAAGACGTGGTCGATCCTTCGGCAGGCGTCGATCACATGGGGGGATATCCTTGTGCCGCAGGAGTAGACGTCCAGTGATCCTTTGGGAGAGCTGAACGCGCTGGCTGCGTCTGAAGCGGGGGAAGAAGCGAGAAGTGTTTCGGGCATGGTACCTGTGCCTGGGCTTGAGGGTGGCGAAAGGAAGCGGCAGCACGTTGCCGCAGGGGGCAAGGCCATTGCGCGTCAGGATGGGGCCTGCATCAATTGTGCATCAGGGCTGCGAAGCGGGCGTCCGGAAAAAGGCGCAAGGGGGTCCCGTCGAAATCCGTGAGGAGGATGGCCAGGGCCGGAGGGGTGCCGGAGGCTCTTGCCAGGGCAGCGAAGTTTTTTAGGGACGCCTGCGCCAGATGCTCCAAAAGCCTTGTCTGCTCGTCTTGCGAGAAGATGGCCAGCATGGCGCGCATGCTGGGAAGGCTTGCCAGTTCCCTTTCCAGGTTTTGCCTTTCCGGGAACAGGCTCGCTATGGTCTTGAGCAGAAGTTCCATGGCCTGGGCGACCTTGTGGGCATGGGTATTGTCGTAGCCTGCCGCGTACTTCAGAAGCTTGCCAGGCATGCAGCAGACAATGACGCGCTTTATGCCGCACTGGCAGGCTGCGCGCAGGCTGTCGCCCAGAAAATCGGCAATGGACACAAAGCATTCGGCAGGAAGATTGTCTGGAACAGCTCCCCTGCCTGGCCCCTGGACCCACTGCCTGGCCGCTGCCATGGTTCTTGTGCCTGTGCACAATACGGCCGTGGAGGAGAGCTTTGCGGCGCAGCGCAGGCCAAGGCGCACGCTGGCCACATAGGCCTCGTGGCTGAAGGGGCGCACAAGGCCTGTTGTGCCAAGAAGCGAGAGGCCGCCCTGAACGCCAAGGGTCCTGTTCAGTGTCCTGGAAGCCAGGGCCTCGCCCTCGGGTATGGCAATGTCTGCAATCCATCTGCCTGCGGCAAGGCCTGCACGTGCAAGGTTGTCCGCTATCATGCGCACAACGCCAGGGTTGATGGCCCAGTGCCCCTTTTGGCAGTCAAGGCCGTCCAGTGTCACAAGGCCAATGCCGCACAGGGCGTGCAGGTACACTGTGGCCTCCCCAGCTGGGCAGACAACGTCCCTTGCGTCCGGAGCTTCGTTGTCCCTTGCAGGCCGCAGGCGGGCGGCAATGAGGATGCCGTGCGTGCAGTCCGGATCGTCCCCCCCGTTCTTGCGGATCACGGCAAAGCCGGGGAGCGAGGGAATGTCCGGCCCAAGCGGCAGCGAGCGCGTCTTGCCGTCGCCAAAGAGCAGGGAGACCGAAGAGGGGGTGCCCTGGCTCTTGTCCTTCATGGCCAGCCAAAAAGCCACGAGGGCTCCGGCCACGCAGGCACCTGTGGTGTAGCCCCAGCGCAAGAGATCCGTCCTGGGCAGGGGCGTGCCGTCCCAGTACTCCCATGCGTCCGGAACAGGCGCAAGACCCCTGTGCCCGTCCGCAGCTGTTTCACCAGGCTGCGCAATGGCTGAAACGTCCTGCTTGCTCATGTCTGTCTAGCTCCCGAGCGCGATTTCTATGAGCGCGTGCACTGTGGCCACAGCCAGGGGAGAACCTCCGCGCCGGCCTTCGAGCACTATGTGCGGTATCTGGCACAGGGCCAAGAGGTCCTTGGATTCGCAGACATTGACAAAGCCTACCGGCATGCCGACGATGAGGGCAGGCCTGGCCTTTCCCTCGAAAACAAGGCGCACAAGATCCGCCAGAGCCAGGGGGGCATTGCCAATGAGCACAATGGAACCGTTGAGCTCGTCCAGCTCCCTGGCCTTTTCCATGGCGCACAGGGCCCTGGTGCGGCCAGTCTGCCTGGCCCTTTGGGCCACGTCCTCGTCTGCTATGTGGCAGACAAGGCTCTCTTTTGTGTAGGAGGAATTGCAGCGGGCGAGCTTGGGCAGGGAAAGGCCTGCCTGGATCATGCGCGAGTCGCTCAGAATGCGGGCGCCATCCCTGAGAGCCTGCACGCCGCACGCTATGGCGTTGTTGCGAAAGGTCAGAAGTTTGGCAATGCCTGTGTCTGCCGTAGTGTGTATGAGCCTGCGGGCCACATACCAGCATTCCGGCGGCAGGGAACGTTTCACGTCCGCGCATTCTTCCTCGATGCGACGGAAACTTTCCTGTTCCACTGCCAGGCCAGGCAGATCCCAGCTGATGCGGGCAAGGGCCTCTTTCATCTGTGAGGAAAGCGTGGGGTTGGAGGACGTGGATTGGGACATGGACGTATCGCTCGTGTTTTTTTGAGTGTTGGTGTTAGGCATGCATCCAGACCATGAGCAGTATGGCCGCGGCAATCACGATGACAAAGCGGGCCAGTTGCATGCCCAGAACAATAACCAGGGCCGTGCGCATGGGGAAGATGGCCAGTGCGGTGGGCAGGTTGCGACGCAGGGTGCGGATGGGGTTGCTGGCTGCGCTGGAGATGAGCATGGCCAGCAGAACCTGGGGACCGGTAATGAGGTGTTCGGCCAGAAGGCCAGCGGAAACTGTGGCCGACTGTATGAGGCCGCCCATCTGGGCAGCCATGATGGTCAGAAGCTGTTCGGGGATGTACTGGCTGACAATCTGGGGCACCAGCTGATCCCAGAAATCCAGGGCGCCGGAGCGGATGAACCACTCCATGGCCAGAATCATGGGCACGGAAACGCAGGTGAGGCGAAAGAGCAGGGACAGGGCCCGCACAATGCCCTTGCGCAGGGTCTTGTTCCAGGGAAGCGGGGTGTGCTGATCGCAGGCGAACTGGAAGGAGGAGCCGGAAGAAGCGTCCGGCCTGTGCTCTTCCTTTCTGGCAATGACCAGCCTGTGCCACAAAAGCACTCCGAAGGCCGTGAGGGCCCCGCCACCGAACTGGATGAGAAAGTAGACTACGCCAGGCAGGCCTATGGCCGCAATAACCGGATACATGACGCGCACGGAATGGGAAATGTGCGAGAAGAAGCTGTTGAGCATGCCTCCGGCAATGAGCGCCGAATTGGAGATCTCGCCTCTGCCGTGGCTGGCCACAAGCATGCTGTCCGCTGCGGCGCTGGAGGCAAAGGCCGTGGGCATGGCTATGCCCACAATGTTGGGCAGGCGGGCCGCGCGGGCAACACGGCCAAGGGAGCTTGCAAAGACCCTGTACCAGCAGCGCCCCTCGATGATGGTGCCGAGCAGGGCGCCAAGGCCCACAAAGAAGAACAGCTTGCCAAAGATTCTGGCCCTGCGCTCGAGCTTTTCTGCAGCTGTCTGCTCCCCTTTTTTGCTGTGCGTGCCGCTTTTCGCTGCCTGCAGGTGCGAGGTGCCGTGCAGGGCGGGGGATGCTCCCTGCGTGACTGTCTGTGTCTGCGCGGTTGGCCTGGCCGGTGGTCTGTAGTTGGGCATGTTGACCGTCAGCCATCCCGAAAGCAGCAGGGCTACCACGAACCACACGCAATAATACGGGTTTTTCCATGGCAGTCTGCGCTCGCCATGACGCTTGCGCGGGCGAACTTGCTGTTCCTGGGAAATACTAAGAGCTGCTTGCATGGCCGAACCTCGTGCACTGAAAGAGTGGTCAGCAATGCCCGTCAGGGGGACAACGGGCTATTTCATGGTCTTGACCATCATGAGGGAAAGATAGGTGTCGGGCCGCTTCTCGATGTCGTCCAGGGATGTGGAAAGGAACTCCCCTTCCTGGGTCAGCCTTTCGCCATAGACGACCTCTATGTCCCTTTCCCTGCGCAGTCTGGCCAAAAGGGCGTTTCTGCTGCGGTAGGTCTTGAGCAGCACATGGGTTGTGTCCGGCTCAAGGACAAGCTTTTCGGCCATGTCCTCGGTAAAGGAGGGTATGACGCGCAGGGTTTGCCTGTTTTCGACCAGAACCTCGCCGGCCCTGGCCGCAAGGGTGCTCCAGGAGGTGATGCCCGGGACAATTTCGATGACAAGCCCGGGAATGGCCTTGCGCAGCAGGGGCAGAATGTAGCCGAAGGTGGAGTAGGAGAGCGCGTCCCCGAGGGTTGTGAAGACGCAGGAGCGCCCTTCCTTCAGCTCCGCAGCAATGGTATCCGCATTGTCCTGCACCTGCTGGCGGCGCTTTTCCTTGTCTTTGGACATGCTGAAGACAAGGCGCACAATGCGTCCCTTGGGCTGCAGCGGCATCACTATGTTTTCGGAAACACTGTCCTGAACATTGGCGGAGACCACGGTGAAGATAACATCACAGGAGCGCAGTATGCGCGCAGCCTTGAGGGTCAAGAGTTCCGGGTCTCCAGGCCCAAGACCGATTCCGTAAAAAACGCCGGGTTGCATGCAGGGTTCTCCTCATGGGATAAAGGGTGACAAGACGAAATCCCTTTTCGGACTGGCTGGCGCTTGTGCGCTCCTTGTCCAAAAACGTGTCTGACAGGAAACAAGAGCGGAAAGGATGGCGGAAAGACGGGCGAAAGGCGAGAGTGGTGCCCATGGTATGCAACTGGATACGCATGATGAGGGAGTGCTGGTAGGAACAGGCACCACTCTTCGCTTTTGTATGGAGTTTCGTGTGGAGTTTTGTGCAGATGCGCAGGTATCGTCATTGACGCCTGCAGGGATGGACTGCCTTCAGGCTAGTGGTCTGTCTTCTTGGGATTGGCCAGATCGTCCTGTGTGTCCCTTGTGTGGCGCAAAAAGACCTTCTGTATGCCCGCAATGGAGCCAAGGCCCGTGAGGCTGGCCTTGACCTGCATGCCCTCTGC
>CALVGM010000142.1 GCA_944327095.1 uncultured Desulfovibrio sp.
GACCTGCGTTTGGGCAAACTATCTGTAGAGGCCTGCCTCTTCCATGTCCTTTGCGAGCTTGTCGCGCAAGTCGCGCAGCTGGTTGCGCAGGTTCAGGTACTCGCGGGCAGTCTTTTCCACAGTGGCCTGGTCGGCGTTGGTGGAGTTTTCCAGGGCGCGCAGTTCGGAGCGCTTCACAAAGAGCTGGTCACGCAGGGGCTCGGCCTTGGCGTTGAAGTCTTCCATCAGCTTGTCCAGGGTCTTGAGCTGCTCGGGGGTGAAGTCCGGGCGGCCATAGTAGTCGTCCCTGTCCCAGCCGCGGGGGCCGTCGTCCCTGTAGTCTCTGTAGTCCCTGTATCCCCTGTCGTAGCGGTCATCATCATAATAGTAGGGGCAGTTGCCGCGATGCCAGCCGCGGTAGCCGTGGTGCCAGCCACGGTCACCCGGGCCATAGTCGTAGCCGTAGCCGGGGCAGCCGAAGCCGCCATGCCAGGCCTCGGCAGTGGAGGCTGTACCGAGAAGGCCCGCGCCAAGAAGGCCCGCCGCAAGGGCAGGCACAATGAGAAGTTTTTTGCTGAAGACCATGGCTTTTCTCCCTTGTATTGTGCGCAGATTGTCTGCTGACTGACTGTTTGTTGTGCAGGGCGCAGGGGCTCTTGCACAGCCCCTGCAGCCCCTGGACCTGTCCGGACAATTCCGGCAGGTCCCGTATGTATCGTGCTTTCGGGTTCGTTATCTGGGACCCGGCCTGCCGTCATGCCTTGGCGGTGGCGGAGGAGCCGGGCGGCCGTGCCTTGGTGGCGGCGGCGGGGCCTTGTGCAGCTTTTTCGGCGGCGGTCCGGGGCGCCTCATGTCGTGGCGCGGCGGAGGCGGGGGAGCCTTGCGCACATGTCCCGGAGGGGGACCGGGGTGCCGTTCGGCAAGTTGCACAAACCCGTTGTCTGTCGGGGAAACGGGCGCTGCCTGAGCCGTGTCTGTGCCGGCGATCAGCAGTGCCGAGGAAAGCATCCCCGCTGCGAGCAAGAGAGCCGGTGTTCTGGCTTTCATGGCTTGTCTCCTTGAATTTCGGGGGCCGGGCAGGGAACCCGGCGCTACCCATTTGCCATCTCCCATGCATCACGCATGCCATTCATCGCGCATTTTGGGAAACCTCTTCCCAAAATGCGTCCCTGCATGGCCCAACTCTGCGGCAAAAGGACGTTTTGACTTTCCTGCTCCATCCTCCTCGACATGGGCCAGCCGCCTTGTTCCCTGCGCCCATGAGCGCAGGGGTGGGCACTTTGTTGACACATGGACCCACAAAGCGGGCAGAGAATGCGCCTTGCGCGCACATGGGGCCCTTCCTGCGGGATTGGCAGAAAAGATCTGCCCTTGTCCCTGCCTGACATCCAGACCTGTTCCTGCCAGGATATCCAGTGCTTGCAAAAGGATAGCCGCCCTGATCCAGGGGAGCGCGCGTGATCCCCAGGGTGTACAAAAATCAGCCACTGAGCGCGCGGCCCTGTCATGCGCCACATTATGGCGCCCTTGTCACGCGTCCGGGCTGCCTTCCCCGGAGCGTGCAAGCAGTTCCCTGGCCCAGCTGTAGTCCTCTGGCCTGTCGAGGTCCGTATCAAGGTAGCTGTCCCTGACCTCGACTTCCTCCCTGGCAAAAGCGCCCATGGCGGCCCGAAGGCCGCCCTCGCCGGAAAAGTCCGCGATTTCTTGCCAGACCCTGCGCGCCAGAAGGGGCGGGTGCCCGCTCTTGCCGTCCGAGACAGGCACAAGACAGGGCTTTTTGGCGGTCCCGGCCCTGGCGCACAAGGCAGCGATGGTCTCTTGCGCCACCAGGGGGATGTCCACAGGGTGCACGGCAAGCCAGTCCGCGCAGGGCAGGTTCTGCAGGCAAAAGGCAAGGCCTGCGCGCACCGAGGAGAACATGCCCTCCTCGGGGTGCCTGTTGCACACACAAAGGCAGCCTGCGCGCGCTGCCTCCCTTTCCACCTCTTCTGCCCTGTGCCCGCTCACAACCACAATGTCCCGCACCCCGCAGGCCCGCCACAGGCCCACGACCCTGGCCAGCATGGTGCTGCAGCCCCCCAGGGGCAGCAGGGGCTTGAAGGCCTTCATGCGGGTGGAAAAGCCGGCAGCAAGGACAAGAGCTGCCACACGGGTGTTGTCCATACCATGTCCTCCGCGACCCGGTATCCCGGGTTCCATGGGCCACCATAGCCCCGCATCCTCTTCCTGCGCAAGGCATGCCCGCTTGCCAGACAGGGCCCTCCTTGGCTACAAGGGCCGAAAGCTTGCAATCCCCCTTACACTCTTCCAAGGAGTCTTCATGCGCGTCCTGCACACTTCCGACTGGCACATAGGAGCGAACCTGTGCGAAAAAAGCCGTCTTGACGAGCACAGGGCCTTCTTTGCCTGGCTTGTGGACCTCATCAGGACAGAAAACGTGGATGTCCTGCTCGCCAGCGGCGACATCTTCGACACCACCACGCCCTCCAACGCAGCCATGGCCGTCTACTTCGACTTTCTGCGCTCCCTGCACGACACAAGCTGCCGCCACGTGATCATAACCGGCGGCAACCACGACTCTCCCTCCCATCTGAACGCCCCGGCAGGCTACCTGGCCCACGACGGCATCCACATTCTCGGCTGCGTGCAGGATGGCGATTTGGACAGGGAGATCCTTGTCCTGGACGACGCAAACGGACAACCCGGCCTCATTGTCTGCGCTGTGCCCTTTCTGCGCGATCGCGACGTGCGCAGGGCAGGCTTCGGGCAGGACCCGGATCAGCGTGCAAGGGATTTGTGCGCAGGCATTGTGGCACACTACGCGGATGTGCTTGCCAGGGCGCGAAAGCTGACGGAAAGTCTTGCCCACCCCTGTCCCATTGTGGGCATGGGGCATCTCTTTGCCAGGGGAAGCAGCATGAACGATGGGGAAAACGGCCTTGCGGTGGGCACCCTGAGCGCTGTGGATTCTTCCTTTGCCAGCGGCTTTTGCTACAT
>CALVGM010000143.1 GCA_944327095.1 uncultured Desulfovibrio sp.
ATGCAGGTGCAGGTCACGGGCATCTGGCTGCAGGCTCCCTTGAAGTCGGAGAGCTTGCGCGAGCCTGCGCGCAGGATGAGAGCGCCCGCGCAGAGGAAGAGCAGGTCCTTCATGACCGCATGGTTGAGGATGTGGTAGAAGGCCGCTGTGGTCCCCATGACCGTGGTGAGGCCGAGGACAATGGTGATTTCACCTATCTGGCCAATGGTCGAGTAGGCCAGCATGCGCTTGATGTCGTCCTGGCGCAGGGCCCAGATTTCGCCCACAAAGAGCGTGACCATGCCTATGAGCACCATGCCCGTGCTGTACCAGGACAGGCCGAAGTAGCCGGGAATGGTGGAAAGGTACGGACCAGCCTGGCCTGCGACAATGGCTGCGATGCCAAAGAAGCCCATCTTGGTGATGACACCGGACAGGGGTGCCGAAACAGAGCTCGGTGCCGCAGGGTGGGCCTCGGGAAGCCAGAAGTGCAGGGGCACGACGCCGGCCTTGGTACCAAAGCCCGCAACGCAGAGAATGAGGGCAACCTGTCCCCAGGAGGAGGTCAGGTTCTGCATGCCGGTCCAGGCCACGGGCGCTGCGCTGGAGAGGGCGCGCAGCTGGCCTGCGTCAGAGGACAGCAGGATGATGCCCGGCAGCATGAACAGCGCGCCGCCTATGCACATGACAAAGTACTTGATGGCCGCGTGCCTGGCCGTTCTGTTGGCTTCGTGAGCCACCAGGATGAAGCTTGTGAAGGTCATCATTTCCCAGAAGCCGTAGCCGTAGATGTCGGCCACGTTGTCCGAGGAAACAACGCCCGCAAGGGAGGAGAAGGTCAGAAGCAGGAAGAACCAGTACCAGGCCTTGTGCTTGTCGTGGGCCATGTAGTCCACGGAGTAGACGGCAACGACAACGCCCGCGATGCCCACAAGCAGGAGAAACATCTGCGCGAGGGGCGTGGAGGGATGCAGGACTATGGCCGCGAGGGCCACTACCGTGGAGGCAACGGCAATGCGTATTGCCGCACGTTCCGCGAAGAGCCAGAAGCAGATGGCCACCACAAAGGCAGCCAGATAGAGGATGGAGCTTGAAATGTGCGGTGCGCTGTGGTGCATGCTGAAGCCGCACAGGGCACACATGAACGAGAGCAGGGAAGACTTGAAGATGCCCATGAGCGCAGCAATGACTGCCAGCACCAGGGAAGTCTTGCTCGGCGTGTCGTCAATGACGTAGTCATGCTGGGGCTTGGCAAAGAGCACGCAGCAGGCCACCCTGGCCATGAGCCAGACCTGGACCGTGCTTGTGGCAGCCGTAAACAGCATGATGTAGAAATACTGCGGAGAACCGGGCACCTGGGCCACGGAGGTCGCCGCAATGAGGAAGCGCCCTTCCGGGACGAAGAAGATGGAGCCGCCCACAGTGGCCAGCATGGCAAGGGCGAACATCTTGCCCATGATGGGGGCGCGTTCTCCCACGCCTCTCAGGGCCCAGAGGTCGCTGCCGCTGGGTTCCGCGTCCTGCGCTGGTTTGAGAGCGTCGAGCGAGGTCCATGCCAACGCCCTGACCACAAACTGGAAGCTCAGATACAGGAAAAAGCCTGCAGTACCCATGGTACCTGGACAGGCAAGTCCCAGACAGGCCACACCCAGGTCGTGGAGTCCGCCTCGCCAGATGAGGGGTCTGAACTTGTCATGGCTCATAAAGCTCAGCACTGTGCCTGCTATAAGCAGACAGAGGCTCAGGAAGAGCATGACTGAGGTGAAAATATCCATGGACTTCCCCCAGAATGTCTCGTTTGGATGTGATGGAAAACCGCGCTGGGCGGCAGGGAATGGAAAAAGGAAGAGAGGCTGGTGCGCGAGATTCTCGACCTACTCCTGGCCAAGGCTGCGGCTCATGAGCTGCACGCTGGCTTCCCTGGCTGTCAGGGTGCCGTCGAGAATGGCGCAGACAGCGCTGGTGATGGGAACGCTGACGCCAAGCTGTCCGGCAAGCCTGCTGACCGCAAAGGATGTCTTGACGCCTTCTGTGACCATGCCGATCTCCCGCGTGGCCTCTTCCAGCTTCTTGCCCCTGCCGAGAGCCAGGCCGAGGGTGCGGTTGCGCGAGAGGTTGCCGGTTGCGGTGAGTATGAGATCGCCAAGTCCGGAAAGGCCCATGAAGGTGGCAGCCCTTGCGCCGAGAGCAACACCAAGCCTGGTCATTTCGGCAAGACCGCGTGTCAGAAGGGCCGCGCGGCCATTGGTGCCTATGTCGAGGCCGTCGCACAGGCCTGCGGCAATGGCTATGACATTCTTGACTGCGCCGCCAATCTCCACTCCGAGTACATCCGCGCTCGTATAGCAGCGGAAGGAGGCAGAGGAGAGAAGATGCTGGATGCGGGCAGCCTGCGCGGTGTCGTCCGAGGCGACAACCACAGCCGTAGGCTGGCCTTCGATGACCTCTCTGGCAAAGGAGGGACCGGACAGGACAGTGTAGACAGGGCAAAGATCGGCAAGAAGGGCAGGCAGGAATTGCGAGGCTGTCAGGCAGCTGGCGTCCTCTATGCCCTTGGCTGCGTTGACAAGCACAACGTTGGGGCAAAGGTTTGCCCTGTTGGCTGTGACAAAGAGGCGCTGCTGCTGGCAGGGAATGGCGAGGATCACTATGGGAGCCTTGAGGGCTTCCGGATCGGTAGAGGCAACAAGCGAGGGATGGAGCTTTTGCCCCGGCAGGTAGTGCACGTTTTCGTGCATCGTGTTGATGGCGGCACACACATTTTTGTCACGCAGATACAGGGTAACTTCGTGACCATTTTGGCAGGCGAGATGCGCAAGCGCAGTGCCCCAGCTGCCGCCGCCGGCAACACAGATTTTTTGTTTACCACCATCCAAGGCCGTTCCCTCCAACCAGACCGCAGTGCGCAAAAAGGCAGGAAACGTGCAAGACGAAACAGACGCCTGCAACACTGCAACAACTTGAAACAAAGAACAAATATTGTGGTTGAAGGTGCCCGGTGCGCGCTTGTTCCTTTTTGCACAGTTGAAAACCGTTATACACCTGTGACAATTCTAGTCAAGGTCGGCCAAGCGTTTCTCCAGTGCCTGCTTCTGTTTCATCTCGCGCGTGCCCATGGGACGCAGACTGTCAAAATCGTGATTTCTCTTTTGATGACGGCAGAAAACCAGGAAGCTTGTGTGGGCAATCATGCGGTCATTGGGGCGCAATCTGTCCGCCAGGGGTTTCCAGTCGCGCAAAAGCAGTTCCTGCACCTCGACATGATCAAAGGGACCGCGCTCCAGCCCCTTCAACAGTTCGCTGACCTGCATGACTGTGGGCAGAAGGAAGCCGAAGACAGCGCCGGGGCGCACGGCCTCGACCGCCTTGTCCAGATACAGCCAGGGCGTCCTGACATCGAGGAAGAGGGCATCGGCGTTCTTGACACAGAACCCCTCTTCCACGTCACGCACGTTGATCTCCACATTGTCGCCCACATGGGCCCAGTCCAGATTTCTGCGGGCAAGCTTTGCGAATTCCTCGCGCGCCTCGTGGCTCACAACCCGCCCCGTAGGTCCGCAAAACCAGGAAAGGGCAAGTGTCAGTCCCCCGGAGCCGCAGCCAGCCTCGCAGATGGTGCGTCCAGGGCCTGCGCCGAGCTTCATGCAGATATAGGCAATATCCTTGGGGTAGATAATCTGTGTCTGGCGCTTGATGCCCTTGAGCAAATCCTGCAGGGTAACGTCGAGCAGCTGCACGGGACGCCCCATGCTGGTCAGGACGGTATCGCCAAAATCCGCGGCAGCGACGGTTTCGGGTGCCAGGATGCCGTCGTGGCTTTGCCAGTTTTCGCCTTCGACAAGGCGCTTGATTGTGCGTTTGCCCTTGGGCGTGACAATGAGAACAAGAGAACCGTAGGGAATCATTGCTTCCTCGCAGGAGTACTGTTGGCCGGGTATTGCCTTGGGTGAAAAAAGCGGGCCCATGCGGGGTATGGCATGGGCCCGGAAAGTGAAGCCGTGCTGCCAACCTAGAACATCTGGCGCATGAGCAGTTCGCTGTCTTCGCCCGTGTCCAGGGGCATGTTCGAGTCTTCGGCGCCGGGAACGGATCCGTCTACTGCGGACAGTCCGGGGCCAGTGTTGTCGGAGAGATAGGGAAGGCCGTCAATCATGGTAATGCCTTCGGGCATGGTCATGTCCTGGGGGGCGCTGGCGTATGCCTTGTCCGCCTTTTCCCTGTAGGCCTTGAAGATGGGTGCCGCGGTCCTGCCGCCCTGTTCCCAGCTGCCCAGGGAATCCATTTGATCGTAGCCTATGTAGACGCCTGTGCACAGGTAGGGTGTGTAGCCCATGAACCAGCAGTCGCGGGTGCCGTTGCTTGTGCCTGTCTTGCCGGAAATGTGCAGGCCTTCGATATAGGCCCTTCTGCCTGTTCCGTTTTCAACTACGCGGCGCAGGAGCATGCTTATCTGATAGGCGTTTTGCGGGCTGACCGCCCGCCACTGCTCTATGTCCTGACGGTAGAGCTCGCGTCCCTTGGCGTCCTTGATGGACGTGATGATGCGCGGGCGCGAGGCGATGCCCCCGTTGGCAAAGGCTGTGTAGGCCTGGGTGAGATTGAGGGGCGAGACGCCTACCGCGCCAAGGCTGACAGACAAAACCTGGGGAAAGTCCGGCTCGAGTCCCAGCATCTTGGCCCGCTCTATGACCTTGTCTATGCCGACTGCCTGGGCAAGGCGCACGGTTGGCGTGTTGCGCGAAAGAACCAGGGCCTGCCACAGGGGCATTTCTCCCTTGTAGGAGTTCTCGAAGTTGGCGGGACGCCAAATCTGGCCTGTGGCCGGATTCACGTATTCAATGGGAGCGTCGAGCACCGAGGACGTAGGCGTAAAGCCGTTGTCAAGGGCTGTGGAATAGACAATGGGCTTGAAGCTCGATCCTGGCTGGCGTCTGGACTGGGTGGCCCTGTTGAAGTGGCTTTCGCCAAACTGGTAGCCACCTATGAGGGCCACAACGTCTCCGCTCTGCGGCTCTATGGACACAAGGGCTCCCTGCACCAGGGGCTCCTGCTGCAGGACAAGCTCCACGTCCACGCCCTGTACAGGGGTGTTGTCGAGCTCCTTCTCTACGGGTGCTGCTTTCTTGCCACCCTTCCCGGCAGCTGCTTCCCTGCGGGGCGCAAGGCTTACCCAGACGACGTCTCCGGGGCTTACTATGCCCTGCTTGCGCGTCTTTGGAGCCAGTTTGGATCGCTTGTTGGCCCACTTGAAGTTGTTCTGGCGAATGACTCCCGTGTAGCCCGAGCCCAAGTCGACATGAATTTCCCTGGGAGTCACGGAGGTGACCAGGGCCTGTGTCCATTCGTTGCCGGCCAGGTCGCCAGGCTCGAAATTTTTCTTCTCCAGAAAGGCCTGCTGTTCGGCCCTGGAGACAAGCTGCCGGATGGCTCCGCGCCAGCCCTGACGCTTGTCTATGGTTTCCAGACCCGAGCGCAAGGCCTGCCCGGCCAGCTGCTGCTGCAAGGGGTCCATGGCCGTCTGTACCGTAAGTCCGGCCTCGTAGACGTAGTCAAGCCCGAAGCGATTGGTTTCCACACCCAGGGCCTTGAGGTTGCTCTCGGTGAAGAATTCGATGAGCAGTCGTCTTGCTTCCTCGAAATACCACTGGCTTGGTCCCACGGTCTTGTCGGGCATGCTCCAGTAGACAAGGGGCTCGCTTGCTGCCTTCTGGTAATCCTCTTCGCTTATCCACTCGAGTACGCGCAGGCGGTTGAGAACTTCCATCTGTCTTGCCTTGGCAGCCTCGGGATTGCGGAAGGGATTGTAGCGACTCGGGGCCTGGGGCATGCCGGCAATGACGCAGGCTTCGGCCAGGGTAATGTTGGCTGCGTGCTTGCCGAAATAGGTTCTGGCAGCCGCTTCGACGCCATAGCTTTGCTGGCCCAGGAAAATGTAGTTGAGGTAGAGGGTGAGGATCTGATCCTTGCTGGGCTCGCGCTCGAGCCTTGTGGCCAGAATGGCCTCCTTCATCTTGCGCACGTAGCTGCGTTCCGAGGAAAGCAGAAGCTGCTTGACGATCTGCTGCGTGATGGTGCTTCCGCCCTGACTCTTGGTGCCCCTTTCAAAGTTGACCAGAAAGGCGCGGAGTATGGCCAGGGGGTTGATGCCCGGGTGCTGGTAAAAGGCGCTGTCCTCGATGGCCAAAAAGGCCATGGGCAGGTACTTGGGCATGTCGTCGAGGGTGATGACAAAGCGCTTTTCGTGGGAGAGGGTACCCAGTACGGACCCGTCCCTGGCAAGGATGGTGGTCGCCTGGGCAGCCTTGAAATCCAGTATTCTGTCCAGATCGGGCAGATCCTGGCTGACCCAGTTGTAGAGGAAGAAGCCGGCAGCGCAGCCAATGGCGCCGAGCCCGAGAAGAATGCCAAGGGTCCAGCGCACAAAGGCGCCAAGAAAGCTTCTTTTCTTCCTTTCGGGCTCCCTTTGCGGCTTTTGCTGTTCGGGGGGCGTTTGCCAAGGCTGTTCCTCTGCGGCGTTTTGCCCGGGGAGCCGGGTATTTTTGAAACTGTCGTCCGGACTGGTATGATGAAGCTTCATCCCAAAAAAATGGCGCTCGGGTTCCCTGCGGGCAAGCAGGAGAGGATGCGCCCCTCCCTTAACTTTTTTTGTGTCTGTTCTGCGACTCGGGGGAATGCGCACAAGCGCTCATCCCGCTCTAACCTCAAGGCTTTAGCACAGGAGTGCCAGAAAAGCAAAAAGCCCCTTGCGGGGCTTTTTGCATTGAGATGACGGGGGCGAAGCCCCGTCGAAAAACAGAGACTGAATCCTACACACAGCAAGTGGGCTTGGGGAGGCCTGCCATCTTGCAGGCGCCCTTGCCGGGGCCGGAAGGAAAGAGCTCGTAAACTTCCTTCAGCTTGTAGCCGGTATTCTTGGAAAGAATACGGACCATGGGTGCGATACCGTTCTTCTTGTAGTAATCCTGCAGGAAGTCGAGGATTTTCTGATGATCGGGGGTGATTTCCTTAATGCCTTCAGACTCTTTCACATATTCGAGCCATTCCGGGCACCAGTCCTCGAAGTGGAGAAGGAAGCCGTCCTCATCAACTTCGAATGTTTTGCCTTGGAATTGAACTTCAGCCATGCGTGTCCTC
>CALVGM010000144.1 GCA_944327095.1 uncultured Desulfovibrio sp.
TGAGCAACGAGGCCTGGCAGGGCAACACAAAATTGCAGGCGCTCATACAACGCATCTGCGAGAAGGCCGTTGCCTACCGCGACAGAAACGACTTCAAGGTTGGCGACAGCATCACAAGGCGCCTGACCAACATCCTGGATCTCATCTTCAGGGAAAAGCTCGGGGAGCTCACCCCGCCCGAAGCCTTTCAGACAAAAGATGGCCAGGGTATCTTGCCTGCCATGAAGCAGAAGGTCTTCACGCTCATCGACAGTGTCTGCCGCGCGGACGGCAGGCGGGCCCCGGGCTGCGACCTGCCTGTTGTCATGGACAAGACCTTCAAAAAGGGCCTTGCCAAGCCCCTGGATCTGGCAGGGGAAAAGCTCGGCAAAAGCCCGCTCAAGGCCTCCCTTGCGGAACTTGCCGCGCTGCGCCTCGACACGGACCTTCTCAAGGCCTTTGGCAGCGCCTCCTTCAAGAAGACCGCCATCAAGGTCAACAAGGCAAGCGCAGACGTGCCCTCCAATATAGCCAAAAGCTACGCCAAGCTTGTTCGCCTTGCCGACGAACTTTTGCCTGTGGAGCACCTCTACACCCAGAGCCGCATCTACGAGCCCCTCATCGAGATGGCCCGTCTCATCTACGAGCGCTACGCCGCAAACCTCCAGCACGAGGGCCTTGTGCCCAACGACTGCATTCCCATCATGGTCAGGGAGATTTTGTCCGGGGACTTCGGGGTGGCGGACGCCCTGTGCCGCATGGGCACGCGCATAAGCCACTTTCTGGTGGACGAGTTCCAGGACACAAGCCGGGATCACTGGCAGGCCCTGAAGCCCCTGGTGGCCGAGGCGCTCTCTGCCGGCGGCTCCCTGTCCTGGGTTGGCGACGTCAAGCAGGCCATCTACGGCTTTCGCGGGGGCGACAGCGAGCTTTTCGACGACATAGCGCAGGACGGGGAACTGACCTGCATGCTCGATGCCGGCGTCAACCGCCAGACCCTGGAAAACAACTGGCGCTCGCGCAAGGAAATCATTGCCTTCAACAACGCCCTCTTCGCACCCCTGGAAAAGGCCGAAAACTGCCTGCGCGTGCTTGTGCCGGACGACGACAAGATAGACAGCTACCAGGGCCTTGTGCGCGAGGTGCCCTCCCTCATAGAGGACGCAGAGGATCCGGACCAGCCCATCCTGGAGCACGTGGCCGCAAAGATGGCCCAGGCCTACCAGGGCGGCGCGCAAAAGCCCTCCCCAAGGACAAGTGAGGGAGGCTGCGTGACCCTGCTGCGCTTTGGCACAGGCGCCGAGCCTGCCGAGGAGCAGGAGAGTTCCGCGTCCATGGACGAGAAGGTGGACGAACAGCTTGAGGCTGTGAGCCTTGTGGCAAGGCGGGAGCATGCCCAGGGTACACCCTGGGCCGACCTGCTGGTTCTTGTGCGCACCAACAAGAAGGCCATGGAGCTTGCGCGCTACCTGAGCGCCGAGGGCATTCCGGTCATCACCGAAAACAGTCTTCTGCTCAGCGATCACCCGCTCATTGTGCAGACCATAGCCCTGCTCTCCTTCCTGCGCGCTCCCGAGGACGACGTGGCCTTCTGGATCCTTGCCTGCGGCAGCATTCTTGCGCGGGACATGGAGCGCGACGCCTCAAGGCCTGCCCTGGACACAAGCCTTGTCCTGCTCTCGCGCCTGCGCAAGAAGGACCATTGCAGGGCTCAGGGCCCGAACAAGGACCAGGATGCGGCCCAGGACGAGGATATGGACGAGAATCCGGATGAGGATGATGGCAGGGACAATGACTGCGCGGAGAGCTTCGCAATCCTCCCCCAGGGCAAGGGGCAGCCGACCCTGGCCATGCTGTGGCAAAGGTTGTACCCCGAGGCCTGGGAGACCATCTTTGCCCCGCTTCTGGAAGCCAGCGGCAGCATCACCCCCTACGACATGGTCAGCGAGTGGTACGCCAGGGAGCAGGTCCTTGAGCGCTTCCCCGAGGCCAGCCCCTTTTTGCGGCGCTTTCTCGAGATCCTGCACACCTCGCGCGAGCGGGGCATCCGCTCCCTGGGCGACTTTCTCGACTACTGGGACGAGCACGGCCAGGAAGAAAAGGTGCCCATGCCCGAAGGAATGGACGCAATGCACATCATAATCACCCACCAGGCCAAGGGCCTGCAGGCTCCTGTGGTCTTTGCGCCCTGGACATCCACCAGGACCAGGAACAGCGCGCCTGTCCGCGTGGTCGAATACCTCACGGACTTGAGCCCGCAACCCCTGCGGGCCATTGCCACGTGCAAGAACTTCTTCCCCATGCACACGGCCCTGGCTCTCAAGGAGGCCTTCGAGGCTGTCAATCGCTTCTACGTGGCCTTCACCAGGGCCGAGCGGCGCCTGTACGTCTTTCTTTCCGAAAAGCCCCAGGGCGACGGCAAGCAGCTGGAACGGCTGCTGGAGCTGGCTGGCCCCTCTGTGGCACAGGCCATGCCCTGGTCCGAATACGTTGCCGGGCAGGCGCACGAGCCAAATCCCCAGACTGAAACAGAAGGCGCAAGGCCAGGGAGTTCCCCTGCTCCGGAACAGGAGACAGGACAGAAGGCAGAACATGGCCTCTGGGATCTGTCCTTGCGCGAAGGGGCCTCCGCCTCGCCTGCCTGGAGTCCCATGGACTGGATGCCCAGGCTTCGGCTGCACTTCGACTTTCTGGACGAGAGCCACCCCAGGGACAGGGCCAGAGAGGAAGGCGTCTTTGTGCACGCCTGCCTCGAGGAGCTGGCGCGTCTGCCCCAGGGCGTGCGCGACAGTGCCGAAGACTACGCCAGGGCCAGGGATCGCGTGGTGCAGGATCTTCTGGCCAGGTTCCCCTGGCTCGGGGACGGCACGGACTTCCGGGAGCGCACTGCCGCGGAACTTGCCTGGTACGCGGCCCTGGACAGCCGCTGCAACTGGACCAGGCATGGCCTTGCCGAACAGTCCATAGTCACTGCCACAGGCAAGATCCTGCGCACGGACCTGCTTGTTCTCCATCCCGAAGGCCCCCTGGTCATAGAGTACAAGCATGGCCAGACAGAAGAGTCCTTCCTGCGCAGCTACCACGCCCAGGTACGTGCCTACCTCAACACCCTGAAGGCTGCCAGGCCAGGCCACGAACCATTGGGCGTCATTGTCTACCTAAGGCCCAGGCGCCTGCATCTTGTCCTTGCCAATGGTGCAAGCCTTGCCGAGGAGGGCCTTGTGCAGGGCGAGGCAGCACCCCTGACGCTTCTGGACGAGGAGGCCTTTGCCAGGGTGTACACCACGCTGGCAGGCAGGACCATGTCTGCCCCGGACAGGGCGGACGCAACGGACAGGACACAAGGCGGAGAATAGCCCCATGCAGCATCCCATACACATCTTTTCCTGGAACAGGCCCTTTCTGCCTGCCTTCGCGCGCTTTCTCGACAGCCAGACCAGGCCGGACACGGACGTGCCCCTGCTTGTGTCGCCCACCTACAGGCCCTGGCAATACCTGCAAAAGCTTCTGGCAAAGCCTGGCGAGACCAGGATCCTGCCCAGGCTTGTGACCCTCACGGAGCTGGTCGAGCTCTGGCACAGGGACGTAAAGCGCTCCTCTCCTGCCCTGGCCTGCGGTCTGGACTGCGTGCACCTTGTCTGGCAGGCAGTCAACAACCTCGAGGAGGGCGAGGCAAGGGACATGCTCGCCTCCATGGATCTGAACGCCTTCTTTCCCTGGGGCGAGAAGATAGCGAACCTCCTGGACGAGATGCTCGGCTGCAACATCCTGCCCCAGGACGTTCTCGCCTGCGACGACGAGGTTTTGCCCGAGGCTGCCAGGCTCCTGCAGTCCCTGGGGCAGATAGGGGAAAACTATCTTGGCCTTCTGAACAGGCACAACCTCACCACCACAGGCCTTCTCCAGTACGAGGTGGCAGCCTCCCTTGCACATCCTCTGCCCTCCCTTGTGCAGCCCACGTCCGAGAGACCCGTGTACATCATGGGCTTCTACAACCTGAACACGACCCGCGAGCTCATTCTGAAGCGCCTCTGGGAAGAGGGGGCCGAGGTCTGTCTGCACACGGATCCTCTGGTGGCGGATCCCGCGCAGCGCCACAGGGCACACTGGATCTGCCAGCGCCACGCGCAGCTTCTGGAGGAATGGGGCGCCGAGGCCGTGCTGCACGACGAGGCCGGAGAGGACAGGGCCCAGGCTGTACACTTTTTCTCCGGCTACGATCTGCACTCCCAGCTCGAACGCCTCAAGGCAGATCTCGAGGGCCTGGACACGGACACAAGGGCCTGCGTGCTGCTTCCTCCCGCAGGCCTGCGCATGCCCACCCTGCACCATGTGCCGCACTCCCTGCGTCCCCATCTGAACATTGCCATGGGCCTGTGCGTGGCGGACACACCCGTTTTCCAGCTGTTGCACGATTTGCTGCTCCTGCAGGACAACAGGGACAACGAGGGCCGCTACCACTGGAAGCGGCTGCTTGCCTGCGCGGACTCCCCCCTGCTGGCAGGCCTGCAGGGGCCGTCCGGCGAGAACATCATGCCGGCTCTGCGCAGGTACCGCACCCAGCTGTGCAAGGGGCTGAGCTTTGTGGATCCCTTTGACGACGTGCTCATGGCCGAGAGCTTCGACAACGCGCCCGAGGAAAGCGCTGCCATGCGGGATCTGCTCAGGGTGCTGATCACGGGCTTTGCGGGGCTCTCGACTACGGAGGAACTGGCGGACGCTCTGCAGGGGTTGTGCGATCACTTCAACGCCAGGGGATCCAGCCTGCGCACCACCTCGCCTGTGGACATGGAGGCCCTGTTCCACATCGAGCACAGGCTTGTGCCCATGCTCAGGCAGACCCTGCTGCACGACAGCAGGCTCGGTCTGAAGGTCCTTGTGCGCATTCTGGACGACTTCTGCCGCAGGGAGCACATGTTCTTCGAGCCCGGGGCAAGCCCTGTGCCGGACTCCCCCCAGATCAGGTACAACCCCTGCGAGGCAAGCCTGCAGATTGTCAACGTGCTGGAAAGCACGCTGCTCTCCTTCGACAGGGTCTATGTGCTCGACGCCACGGACGACAGCCTGCCAGGCCCCAAAAAGCACGATCCCCTGCTGCCGGACTCGCTGCGCGCCGTATTGGGCTTGCCGGACCTGCGTCTGGAGGAAACCGAGACAGGCTATGGAATCCTGAGGCTGTGCAAAAGCTCGGGCGAGAAATTCTTCTACTGGCAGGAGGGCATCACGCGCACCAAGCTGTTCGACGGCAAGAAGAGCAGAAGCCGCTTTGTGGAGGAGTACATCTGGGAACTGGAGCAAAGGCTCGGCAGGGTCCTGGAAAGCGGCGAGAAGCCCCTGGAGGTTGCCCGCTGCGTGCTCACGCCCATGCAGCCTGTGCCAAGGATCCTGCCTGTGCGCGACAAAATCCTGGACATTCTGCAGGAACGCATTGCCGCCCCGCTCTCGCCCTCGGCCATGGACCAGTACCTGTCCTGCCCCCTGGCCTTTGGCCTTGCCCGCATGGCCGGCCTCAAGGCCATACAGATGGTCAACGAGCAGGACGATCCCACAGGCCTTGGCACCCTTATCCACAAGGTGCTCGAGACCTTCCACGGCAGGCATCTGAACGAGCGTATCGAGAACAGGGAGGAAGCCGCACGGGAGCTTGTGGAGGTCTTCAGGGACACGCTCCACGACCAGACCTGCAGGCTGAGCGTGACCCTTCCCCCGGCAAGCCTTGCCATGCTCGAGGCCCAGGCCTGCCGCAAGCTTGCGAGCTATATCCACACCCAGCCAAAGGACAGCAGGCCCATACTGCTTGAGCGGGACATTCGGGCCCATATCGATGTCTGCGGCAGGGACATAACCCTTGCCGGCCGCATAGACAGGATGGACAGGCGCGACCAGGGCCTGGTGGTCCTGGACTACAAGACAGGCACAACCATATCCAACGTAAAACCCCGCCTGTGGGACATGGACGACTTTTTCGACAAGGTGCGGGACCTGACCAGGGCCTCCACCCTGGACGCCACGGACAAAACCACCCTGCAGGAGCTTTTCCTCACCCTGCGCGAGAACGCCGCGAGCATACAGCTGCCCTGCTACGTGACCATCTGCAGAAACGAGACAAGACAGCTGCGCAGGGAGAGCAACAGGGTGGAGCCCTGGCCTGAGGGAGAGTTCAGCGACGCGGCCTTTGTGGCCCTTGCCTCAAGGGGCGAGGAAATCCCCATCGACGCCCAGAAAAGGCGGAGCAAGGCCAGCAGGGACGAACTGAACGAGCGCCATCAGCGCATCCTGGACCTGTGCCCCTCGCTGGTGGAGCTTGTGATCCTGCACATGCTGCACGCGGAGGACCTTGTGCAGATGCGCGATCCTGTGCGCTGCCGGCGCTGCGACTTTGTCCAGCTCTGCCAGGCCTGATCCCTGCCCCGGGAGTCCCGGGACAAGCTGCGTGGCAAAAGCTCGTCTTCGCCCAGGAGCAAGCGTCCTGCCCCCAGGGGATGTGCAAAATGCGCAAAGGCCCCATACCCTTTGGCCCACCATCGCAAACAGTAGAATGCCGTGCAGCCAGTCGACAACACCTTTTCCCTTCCCCCCTTTCCCTATGCTGTGCCCGAACCTCCGCAACAGGGTATGGCCAGCCACGCTGTCTGGTTCAAAACCTACGCTGCCCTGGAAACAGCCGCCTGCCCGTACGAAAGGGGGCCCATGGATCTCAAGCTTGCCCACACAAGACAGGTTGTGGACAATGCCCGCTCCATCTGCACAAGCGAGAGCATGTCCGACAGGGAAACCCATGCCTGCCTTCTGGCAGCCCTCTACCACGATGTGGGGCGCTTTTTGCAGTACCGCATCTGGAAGACCTTCAAGGACAGCCAGTCGCAAAACCACGGGCTCATAAGCGCAGCCATTCTCGAGACCTGCCATGTCCTGCAAAACGAGCCGGACGTGGCCAGTGAGGTCCTGGACGCTGTGCGCTGGCACAATGCCCCGCACCTGCCCAAGGACATGCAGGACAACGTGGCCGCGAAGGTCGTGCGCGACGCGGACAAGATCGACATCTTGCGCGTCATCGACAGCCACCTCTCGGGACCTGGCCCCTACGAGCCCACGGTGATCCTGAGCCTTCCGGACGACCCAAGGCTTTTTTCGCAAAGGGTCATTGACTGCGCCCTGAACCAGAGCACTGCCTCCTACGGGGATCTGCTCTCGGTCAACGACTTTCGCCTGCTGCTCGGCAGCTGGGTCTTTGCCCTCAACTACCCTTCCTCGCGCAGGATGCTGGCATCACAGGGGCACGTGGAGCGGCTGCTTGCGCCCCTGCCGCAAGACATCTACGGCGAGGCAAAAAAGACAATTCTTTCGGCGCTCGCAAAAAGCCAAAAAGCCGGGGCATGAGCTTTCCGCCCATGTTGCGTTTTTTCGACAGGGGCGCTCTGGAAGACCCTTCGCGGCCATGCGACAGGGGCTTTTCGCACGCCTTGTCACACAATTGCGCAACAAAAGCCATATTTGCCTTTTTTCCCTACCTTGTGTAGAAAAAGGATTCACAGACTGACTGGAACCTCTATCTTTTCAACCCATTTGCCATGGCCACAACCTGGCAAGAACATCCTGAACCCAGGCAAAACACCTCGTGTTTGTTCAGCTTCTGGAGGACCTATGACGCTTCCTTCCCTCAAGATCGGCGATCTGACAGCCACCATGCCCGTCGTGCAGGGCGGCATGGGCGTGGGTATTTCCCTGTCCGGTCTAGCCTCGGCAGTTGCCAATGAAGGCGGCATAGGGGTCATAGCTGCAGCCATGATAGGCCTGCTCGACAAGGATGTGACCAAGGATCCCCTTGCGGCCAACCTGCGTGCCCTGAGCAGGGAAATACAGAAGGCCAGGGAAAAGACCCAGGGGCTTATCGGCGTCAACATCATGGTGGCGCTCACGCACTTTACCCAGCTTGTGCGCACGGCCATCGAGTCGCGCGCGGATTTCATCTTCTCGGGCGCAGGCCTGCCCACGGATCTGCCCAAGCACCTTATCGAGGCCTGCGAACAGAAAAAGGAAGACTTCAAGACCAAGCTTGTGCCCATTGTCTCTTCCGCCCGGGCAGCGTCCATCCTGGCCAGAAAGTGGATGCGCAACTTCAACTACACGCCTGACGCCTTTGTGGTGGAAGGCCCCAAGGCCGGTGGCCACCTGGGCTTCAAGGAAGAGGAAATCAACGATCCTGCCTTTGCTCTCGAGAACATCGTGCCCCCCATTGTGGAGGTGGCCAAGGAGCTCGAGGACAAGTGCGGGCGCGCTGTGCCGGTCATTGCCGGCGGTGGCGTCTTCACAGGGGGCGACATCCGCCGCATGCTCGATCTCGGGGCATCCGGCGTGCAGATGGCCACGCGCTTTGTGGCTACCGAGGAATGCGACGCCAACATCCGCTTCAAGGAAGCCTATGTGAAGGCAAAACCCGAGGACGTGACCATTATCCACTCCCCTGTGGGCATGCCCGGCCGCGCCATAGACAACGACTTCATAGAAGCCTCGCGCAAGGGCCTCAAAAAGCCCTTCCGCTGCATCTACCACTGCGTGAAGACCTGTAACAGGGAGAAGACCCCCTACTGCATTGCCCTGGCGCTGCTCAGCGCCATGCGCGGCAATCTGAAAACAGGCTTTGCCTTCTGCGGCACGAACGTGGGCCGCATAGATCGCATCAGCACAGTGCACGAGGTCATGGAAAGCCTGCGCAGGGAATACGAGGAATCAGCGCCCAAATAGGCAAAGGACATCTCGGGAAGAAACGGGGTACCAGAAATGGGCCCCGTTTTTTGGATCTTAAGAAGATTTGTGTGGGGGGACGTAAATCCCCCTCTCTTTCTGACAGTCCAACGCAATGCGCAACGCTCCTGGTATGGACAATGGAGTGGCGTTTTTTTCCTGGTCAGCAACCACAGGCTTTGCCTGTGGTTGCTGACCAGCATTCCTATGCGTTGGTCTTGTGCTCGCCTATTGTTGTGATACTGTAAGGCGTGCCCCTATAACGCCAACGAGAATCAGCAGCAAAAAGCCTGCCTGCGGCAGTGATATGCGATCGTGAAAGAGGAACATGCCGCCGACGGCAACGCCTATGGAGCCCAAACCGGTCCAGATGGCGTATGCCGTGCCTGCGGGCAGAGACCGCATGGCGTAGGACAAGAGTCCCATGTTGAGAAAACTCAGCACAATGGGAACAAGCGCTGCCAGGGCAGGACGGGATGTTGTAGGGACCCACTTGAGACTCAGTCCCCAGACGATTTCCGTAACGACAGCAATACAGAGGGCAATCCATGCCATGTGCATGTGCTCCTTGCGGCTTTCTGGTTGCACGAACAAGCGGAAGCCTGAAGATCCTGTTCGCGTTCCCTCGCGCAAGGAGGTGACGCGCAGTATCTATCATCTGTGCGAAACAAGGACAAGGGGTATGCCTTGCCTTGCGGCTGGCACACGTTGCCTGTCGGCTGACCTATGGACGTCTTGTATGCGGGGTCCTGCGTCGCTGCCGCCTGCCTGTTGCCATTTCCTCATCCGGCTTGTTCGAAGAAACCATCCTTTGCCTTTTGCTGCCACCTTCTCCTGGCGTGCCTGTGGCCGATTCCATGCCCGGCGTTTTCACTCATGCACCCTGAACTTTGCAAGAAGCTGTTCGGCCAGTCCCGGAGCTTCGGGATTGTGGGTCCCCTTGCCTGTATCAAGACCGCGCAGTCCCTGCATTTCCTCTTCGGTCAGGCTGAAATCGAAGATGTCGATATTGCCGGCTATTCTTTCCTGATTGGTGGACTTGGGCAGCACCACAATGCCGTCCTGCACCTCGAAGCGCAGGATGATCTGGCCTGCGTTCTTGTTGTACTTGGCTGCCAGAGACATCACGAGCGGGTTTTCGAGCAGGCTCCTGTCACCATGTCCAAGGGGGAACCAGGCCTCGAGCACGACTTTGTCCTTTGCAAGCAGGCTGCGCAGCTCCCGTTGCTGAAAATGGGGATTGCACTCCACCTGATTGACAGCGGGCATTGTGTCGAACTGTGGCACGAACGTCTTCCACAAGTTGGGGGTCATGTTGCTGACGCCTATGGAGCGGATCCTGCCCTGGCCTTTGGCC
>CALVGM010000145.1 GCA_944327095.1 uncultured Desulfovibrio sp.
GCGCGCCGGATCTCCTCCTCTGCCATGGGCGCAGGCATGGTTTCCACGGCAAAGGGGCCATGCCAGCGCGGAAGGGCTTGATAGCTTTTGCCGTTGGGCAGTGTCAAGCGCAGGGCGTGCAGATACAGGGGCTCGCCGGGCGTTTTGCGGCCGTATTTGCCATCTCCTATCACTGCGTGTCCCAAATGGGCAAGCTGGGCCCGGATCTGATGTGTCCTGCCCGTGAGCAGGCGGATTTGCAAAAGGGTTGCGCTGCCTGTGCGCACAAGGGGCCTTGCCACCAGGATGGCCTCGCGTGCGTCGCCCTCCGGCCCATCCGAGACAAGCATTCTTTCCTGCGAGCCCACAAGGCCCTTGCGCATGTAGTGGCGCACAAGGCTGTCACCCTGGCCCTGCCAGATCCCGTGCACCCAGACCAGGTATTCCTTGCGCAGGCCCTGGCGCTCGCGCAGGGCCTCGTGGGCCTTTCTCAAGGCATTGAAGGTCTTGGCCACAAGAAGGAGGCCCGAGGTGTCCCTGTCCAGGCGATGCACCGGCGTGGGCGTGAAGGCACCCTTGCGCAGGGCATGCAGGCGCGTTGTGAGCGCGTCCGCGTGGCCTGTGCCAGGCTGGGTGGGAAGCCCGGCAGGTTTCAGGACAATCATGTACTCTTCGTTTTCGGCAAGGATTTCCAGGCCCTCGGGCACGCGTTTTGCTGGAGCTGGGGCCTTGCCCTGACCGTGTTCCTGAAAAGTTCTTGAGGTGGCAGGGCCTGCGCTGGTCTTTTGCCGTTCCTGCCTTTGTTTTGTGGCATGGGCCTGCTGCGAGAGGGAGCCCGCAAAGGGGGGCACACGCACGCTGTCGCCTGCGCTGACGCGCACAAAGGGCTGGGTGCGCGAGCCGTTGAGGCGAATCTGTCCTGTGCGTATCCAGCGGTGCAGAAGCGGGGCAGGCAGAAGCAGGCGGCGTTCGAGAAAGCCCATGAGCTTTTGGCCAGCTTCCTCGCGGGCAACCACGATGCCCTGCGTCCTTTCGCCTCGCTCGCCAGCTCTTTCGCCTGTCTGGGCCGTCCTTTCCGGGGATGTGAACGCTCTCATGAGTCCACCCGGCCTTGGGCGAACCTGCCAAGCCAGCCTGGCACAAGCAGGGCATCGCCCCTGTTCAGGGGAGTCATGGGATGGACGCGGCAGCCGTTGAGGCGAATCTGTCCTGTGCGTATGCAGCGGTGTATCAGTGCTGCGGGGCAGGAACAATGCCTGGCAAGGTAGCCGAGCAGGGTGAGGCCGTTTGTCTCGCGCACCGCAAGGGCCAGCGAGCCGGGCTTTTTCAGAGTGTTTTCCCGTACGCGTACGGGACTAGGTCGGGGGCCCGTGGGGCCCTCAGTGTCATCATTCATCATAGAGATATGCGCGCGGATCCCGCTGCGTGCGGGGGAAAGCGCCTGCTCCTTTTGTGCGAAAAGGGTTGTGAGAAAAAATCCTGGACTTGAAAAGGGCTGGACAGGGGATGTCCTCCCTGTGAAGGACACCTTCTTTTCTACGTGTTGTGCACAAGAGCCGTCAAGCCTTGTGTTGCCCGGGAAAGGCGCGGAAAGCACTGGCAGATCCTGTGAAAGGGGCCTTGCCATGCCCCTTGGGTCCCATGCAAGAAATGGGCAAGAAAAGAAAAGGATTGCCCCTTCATGTCTGCCCCGTTGCGCGGCTATTGTCCCTTTTGTCCCTGGTGCAAGGCCCTGGCCTTGCGATGCCAAGGGGCGTTCTCTTTGAGACCATCTGCCCCATGCCTTGCCTGACCTGGGCAAGACATGCCGGCCTGACAAAGGAGCACACCATGAAAAGAGACGATACGACACTGCCTGCCCCCACGCGCCGCCACTTTCTGAGGCTTGGCATCTGCTCTGCCCTTGCCCTGGGCGCCATGCCCTTGGCAGGATCCCCTGTGCTTGCAGCCGGCAAGGGCGAGGGCGTGCTTGTTGCCTACTTCTCCTACTCTGGCAACACCCGCACCATTGCGGAAATGATCCATCAGCGCGTAGGCGGGGACATTGTGGAGATCAAGGCCGTGAAGCCCTATCCCGCAGACTATGATGCTTGCGTGGAACAGGCCAAGCAGGAGCTTTCCGCCAATGCCTATCCGCAGATTTCCACAGTGATCCCGGACATGGGCAAGTACAGGACAGTCTTTCTCGGCTACCCCTGCTGGTGGGGCACCATGCCAAGGGCCGTGTTTACCTTCCTCAAGACCTACAGTCTGAACGGCAAGACCGTGGCGCCCTTTTGCACGCACGGCGGCAGCGGCATGGGCAGCAGCGAGGCGGACATCAGAAGGCTCTGCCCTGGCGCACGCCTGCTTGAGGGACTGCCCGTGCGCGGCAGAAGCGTGAAGAGCGCGGGCAAGACCGTGGACGCCTGGCTCCAAAGCATTGTCTTCTGATCCCCCTTGGGGATGCCCCTGGAACGTTCCTGAAACTTTTCCCGGGGACGCAAAAAAAAGGCTCCGGAATGCGGAGCCTTTTTTTGCGGTGTGCAGACTTTGCGTGCAGGGCTACTTGGCAAGCTCTTCGCGCAGCCTTGCCGCCATGTCGTTCATGGCGTCCATGGAGGCGTACTTTTGCTGGGGCCACAGGCTCAGGCCGTCCCCTGCGAAACGGGGGATGATGTGCCAGTGCAGGTGATAGACCATCTGGCCTGCGGTCTTGCCGTTGTTTTGCATGATGTTGACGCCAGTGCAGCCTGTGACCTTCTTGATGGCCTCGCCTACGCGCTGCATGGCGCAAAGCACGTCCTGGCCAATGGCTGGGTCTGCGTCAAAGATGTTTTCGCAGTGTTTTTTGGGGATGATGAGGGTGTGGCCCTCGTGGACAGGGTTGAGGTCCAGGAAGGCGTAGAGGTTTTCCGTTTCGTAGACCTTGGAAGAGGGAAGCTTGCCCTCGACAATCATGCAGAAGATGCAGTCGTTTTGTGCGGACATGGGATCCTCGCGCGAAGCGTGGTTGAGGTTTGGGGCTTGCGGGAGCTACATCCTGTGGGCTCCCTTGCCCATGGGCGCGCTCTCGTGGCGGGTGCGTCCGGCCCTTGCAAGGGAAGAGGGGGTTGGCAGGTCCTGATGTTCGCCTTTTTTCTTTTGCAGGGCAAGGGCTGTTTCCCGCCTGCCGTTGATGGGCAGCACAAGGTCGCGCCTGGCAAGCTCAAGGGCCTGTACGGCTATGCCGGCGGCCTGGGCGTGCTGGCCCACCATGGCCTTCATGGCGTTGGCAGAGCACTTTTGCAGGGCCGTGGGCTCGTAGACGGCAACGCGGCAGTTGTCGTGAAAGCTTGGCCCGTAGGCCATGCCCAGCAGGGGCCAGCGCCAGCGCGCGTGCTCCTGCGAGTAGCGAAAGATGTACATTTCCACAGTGCTCACCCTGCCTGTCACAACGGCCGCGCGCAGCTCTCCGCTCTCCTCCCACTCAAGCAGCATGTTGGCCTCGGGCAGGGGAAGAAGCATGAGGTCCTCCCCAAAGAGAGTGGGCCGCAGTTCCAGGGCAAGGCCTTGTACCCGCTCCTCGATGGAGGCTTTGGTGCCGCACTCGTACTCGCCAGCGCGCACAAGGCGCGCCCTGAGAGCGTCCAGGGTTTTCCAGGTAAAGACCGCGCCCTGGCGTTTGAGGGAAAGAATGTCCTGTCCAATCTGGTGGTGTATCTGCATGCGCCACATGGGCCTATCTCCCGGCCAGAGCCCTGCCCACGCCCAGGGTGGCGCCCAGCTGCTCAAGATAGGCCCTTTCCCGTTCGTTGCAGGGTTTGATGTCCATTTTGTTCATGATGTTCAGTATGTCCCGCTTTTGTCCCTTCCAGCTTTCGAGATAGGGGGCCAGAAGGTCCGTGTCCGGAATGCGGTTCAGCGCGTCTCCAAGCCTGTAGGGCATGGGCGCGTTGCCAAACTCTTCCTCAAGCTCGAGGACCGTGGAGCTGGCAAGCGGCCCCCTGCTCCAGAGCAGGGCAACCTTGAGGGCAAGGACTTCCTCTGGCGCGTGCTCGTGCCTGAGGGGCAGTACGCCGGAAAGGAGGCTGCCAGCGCTGCGCACAAGGTTTTTGGCCTTGTCCGTGCCGGACTGCACTGTGCGCGCCACTGCCTGCCCGCCATTTGCTATGGTCTGCGTAGCACTACGCAGGGTGTTTTGGGCAAAGTCCCTGGTCTCGCTCACAGCCTCGCTCACAGTGTCCGTGGTCCTGCTCGCAGCGCTTGTGACCATGTCCACTGTGGAGCCAACCCCGCTTGCCACAGCACTTACGGCAGCCTCGCCGCCGCGCACGCCCCGCATGACCAGGTCCCCTGCAGAGGTGGCCGCGCCACTGACCGAGGAGGCCACGCTCTTTGCCGCTGTGACGGTCTTTTCCACAGCGTTGTCCGCTACCGTGCCTGCCATGTCCTTGAGCTGATCCTTGAGGCCTGTGGTGATGTCGCCAAGGCATTCCCTGGAAAGGGAGAGCATGTCCTGGCGGATTTCCCGCGAGGAGATGGCCCTGGCCTCGCCCCTGGGAAGATTGGAAAGACAGAAGGCGTTCTTGGTGAGAACCCCTGCGCGCACGGCAAGCAGGCCGTTGGCAGCGCCGTCGAGCACGCTGGAGGTGAACAGATGCATGGTGGCCCCCACAAAGGGCATGGAGGTGCCGGCCATGTGGGGAGCGATGGCTGGCACAAGGCTGCTCAGGGATTCGGTCACGGTCTGGGGAATGTCCAGCGCGTCCAGGCTGAAGGCCACAAAGGCCGAGGCAGAGACGCTTGTGTACACGCTCCAGATTTCCGCAGGCGTGGGGCGCTGGTTGTAGAGGGCAGAGATGCGCCAGACCATGCGCGCAAGCACCAGGAAGACAATGAGCGCGTCCAGGCGGCCGTTTTGGGCCAGGGCTGTGCCAAGAAAGATCCTGCGCGCGTCCGAGCGGATGATCTCGTCCGCCCTGGCGTCCAGAATGTTCAGGGCCTTGTCCCGAAAGTCCGGATCCCCTGGTTCGACCCCTGCCGCACGCACGTAGGAATTGTCCGCAAGACGCGCCTCAAGCTCGGCCACAAAGGCCGCGCGCTCCTCTTCTGTGGGGTTCTCCCTCAGGACAAGCCTGGACTTCTTGGGCCGCCAGGCCATGTAGAGCAAAAGGAAGGCGAGCACTTCCAGGCCGCAGAGCCCGAGAAAGGCCAGCCAGCCTGTGCCAGGGGCAAGGGAGTCCACAAACTGCAGGGCAAAGACGTTGAACTGGAAAAAGATCACAAGGCAGGCAAGAAAAAGGATCAGGCCTGCCAGACGAACAAGGCGCAGGGCGAGATGCATGGGGCCTCCTTGGGGCTTGGGCTTTTTGGGATCAGGCCTGGCTCTCCTGGTTGCGGGCCCTGGCCAGACGATACCCCTCCTTGCCGCTCATGTGCTCGATGCTCAGGCGGATGACCGCGGTGGTTGGCGCCTTTCTTGCGATGTAGTCCTCGACGTCCTTGCCCATGTCGGGCACGAACTTCTTGCAGAGCAGGTGCAGGGCTGCAAGCTTTTCCGCGTTGTCTTCCACTACCTGTATCCGTCCGAAGACCAGGACACTGCGGTAGTCTGTGGAAAGGTCCTCGGGATTCACCTTGTGGGCTTCCACAACGCTGAAACTGGCCTTGTCGTGGCGCGCTATGGCGTCCATCTTGTGGCCTTCGGGCGCGCAGTGCACGTAGATGTTTTTTCCGTCAAGCACGTAGTTGACGGGAACAGCGTAGGGGTAGTCGTCGTCCCCCAAAAGGGCAAGGGTTCCGTAGGATCCCCTGGTCAGAATGTCCTGGCACACGTCCATGGGAAGGGCCAGGTTGGAGCGGCGTATGGCGCGAAACATGATTGTTCTCCGATATTGTTGCATCCGGGTAGGGATTCGGGCTTGCCCCAAGGGGCAGGCCTTTGGCCGGCTGCAGGGAATGTGCGATCTGTTGCGAGGGTATGGTGGGCTAGGCGCGAGCCTAAGCGACGCGCACCTTGCAGGGTATGCAAAGTATGCGCCAAGGCCTTGCGTATGGCAACAGGCGCGCTCTTGGCAGGTTGACCAGGCTGATGTGGCAGAACCAGCGTGAGGAAAATGTGAAGCAGGACAGCCCTATGCGCCAGGGACATGCGGCGGGTACTTTCAGGCAGGCATGTTCCAGGGTAGGGAAACCCAGTCCGGCAGACAGCAGGCCTTGGGGGATGAACCTGGTACAGGAGCTTTCCATGTCCGCGCCTTGCCTGGCAAGTGGCAACAGCGCTGTTGACAGGGGCTTGGAAAAAAAACACCCTGTTCGGGCAGGGCTTTTGTTCCAGCAGGGGATTTGCAGTGCAATCCTTGGGCGAGCCACTGAGACAATATCCATGGCTCGCAAAGTCACAGGTTGGAGAACAGGCCCTTTTGCAAAGGGGAGAAAAAAACATGGCCATCAAATGGACGCGTGCAATCGTGCAGGGACTGCTTGTTGCCAGTCTGATCCTGCCATCCGCTGCCCTGGCCGAAGGGCAGGACGGCGAGGAACTTGCCCCGGGCTTCGACGCTTGCATGAGCAAGTCCGTCGCCACAGTAGATATGGTGAACTGCCTTAATGCCGCCTACGACTACTGGGACGGCGTTCTCAACAAAAACTACAGGCAGGCAATGAGAGACTGTGAGGACTCTGGAACCCCGGAGTGCAAGAAGAAGCTGCAAAAGGCCCAGAGGGCCTGGATACAGTACAAGGAAGACTGGATCGACTACATCTATGCATCTACGGGCGGAACCATGAGCACCCTTGAGGCCATGGACTTCCTGGTGACGGAAACCAGGAAGCAGGCAAGGCTTTTGGCTTCCCCAGACGGTGAGGAATAGAGGAGTCTGCGCTTCCAGTCCTCTACCACAAGACAGAATAGTGTCTGAACCCCTGTTGCTTTTTTTGCAAAAAATAGAATATATGTGGCAGATTGAGCAACATACACCATCTCTTGCCATAGATCACATGAGATTACATTGTCATTCCTTCCATGTTGAGTTGTATGGTCATCAGAAGGTGTCTGTCATATGTAACTAAAACATGATGTTGTTTTGACTGCTACAATCGTTACTGCTTCTTGATAGCGAGAGCGTGTGCCAAACAGGATTTTTTGCAAAAAGCGATGCTCCAGTGGAGAATGGTACCAATAGACAAATTGGACCTGAATCTGGCATCGTAGTGATTGTCGGCAATCTGTTTCAGTCCCTGTTCCACCAGAAGTGGGAGTTCCTTTTCCGATTTTGCACGCTTCACCTCTATGACGGCAGCCATATTCCCATCTCTGACCAAGATGTCGGAGCGACCTTCGCCTGTCTCAAGATTGGAGACTGTTTGCGCCTTGGTGGAGAGAAAAATTCCTGTCAACATGCCGTGGTCGAAGTGTTCCCGGTAATCGTACATGCTGATACTGACAAGGAGAGTCTGGGAGAGCAGTTTCACAAAGAGTTCAGAGTCAGGCTGCCAGAAGGCTTGAAGGAGATCCGTGCGCTGCAGGCTTGTCAGGCGATGGGAAAACCATTCCTTCAATTCTTCCTGGAAGATCTCGGCAACCTCCTTGTTGGGAATGGTTAAAATATCCATGCCGGAGCCAGGCAACAGAAATTCATCTGCCACCTCTTTCGGAGCTTTGGTCAGATAGCCGGTGAGGTACAGAACGGACCAGATGTTTTCTGGACTGGAGTAGACGTGAGATTTTTGTAGTTTGTCGCGTAGTTGATATGAGAGGGAAGGACATTTCCAGCCAAAAGGGAATCGATGGTATCTGTGAGGTCTGTAGGATTGTGCGCAATGAGTCTCTGTACAAGCTCATTGCCACTTGTATTCAGCCAGTAGGCTTGGGGAGCACCCTGTGGATCGTTCTTGTGATCGACTACGTAGTTCAGGATGCTCCAGGGACAGTAGATCTCCTGGTTCTTCCCAAAACGGTATCCATCGTACCATTCCCTGACCTCTTCTTTTTTGGAGGAGAGACCAGCCTCTGCCAGAAGTGTGTCCACTTCGTCTTGTGTAAAGCCAAAGGTATCCGCGTAGTCGCTGTTCGAGATGTCGTAGCATTTGAGGTTGTTCAAGCCTGTGAAAATACTTTCCTTTGTTATGCGCAGGCATCCTGTGAGAACGGCAAATATCAGGTTGTCCTGGTTTGTTTTCAAGGCAGACGAGAGGAAGCCCCGCATAAATTTTATCATCTCGTCATAGTAGCCATTTTCTTCTGCCTTGGCGACAGGAGCATCGTATTCATCTATCAGAACTATGGCTGGTTTTTGATGGATTGTTGCCAAGACACTGGTCAAAATTCCCAGAAAATCCCGGAGAAGCGACTTGCTTGCCTGTCTGTGGAGGATGGTCTCAAAAGCTATCCTGGTTCCCGTCCCAATTTTCCCAGCTTTCAGGCTATCTTCGTAGACTTCGAAAAGACACACAATTTTGTTGTTCAGTGCATCCAGTGCTTCGATGAAATTGTCTCCTTCCACGTCCTTCAGGGAGAGAAAGATGACAGGGTATTGATTCATCCATTCCTTGCACAGCTTTTTATTGGCTGAGATCTTGAGTCCATCAAAGAGCTTGCGGCTATTCCTTGTGATGTCAAAGAACTCCGCAAGCATGGACATAAAGAGCGTTTTGCCAAAGCGTCTTGGACGCGTGATGAGGCTCACCTTTGCCGACAGGGGAAGAAAGTCGTTTAGAAAACCTGTCTTGTCGGCATAGTAATAGTTGCCCTTGCGCAGCTCGGAGAAGCCCTCCCCTCCTATCAGGATGTTGAGCTCTGACATGATTATTCCCCGTGTGACTTGTGCCATGGCTGCTCTATGCAAGATGAGCTACACAGCAGAGTGTTGGAAGAGAGACCGGCAATTGCGGGATGAATGCAAAGAGACCAACTGCCCGTGAGTCTGACAGCCTCACCCCTCTCGAAGAAACACAGGCTGACACCCTTTTCCTTGAGCGTGCTGGCAGTTATTTCATAAAAAAAAGGATTTCTTTGTAGAATTAACTACAAAGAAATCCTGTTATTTTCAAGTGGCTCCCCAAGACGGACTTGAACCGCCAACCTAGTGATTAACAGTCACCCGCTCTGCCGATTGAGCTATTGGGGAACGCGACAACAAGAGGGGTTATACGCATGGACCCCCGCTCTGTCAACAAAAAATTTCAGATTTGGCAAAAAAAAACGAATTTTTTTTGCCAAGCTTGCAGGATCGGCCTGTAGAGCCGTTTTGCTGGCGAGGACTAGATGAGTTCGTGCTGCACAGGCTTGCCCTCAAGGTACCTGCGCAGCATGTCCAGGGCCTTGCCAGCGCTGCGCTCGCGCACAAAGTTGCGGCCGCGGTAGATGCCCTTGGGCTGCATTTTGCAGCAATAGGTCTCATCCGGTGTTGCCAGGGCAAGGAAGACAAGCCCCAGGGGCTTTTCTGCGCTTCCGCCATCTGGCCCGGCAATGCCCGTTATGCCTATGCCGTAGGTAGAGCCTGCGTCCTTGCGCACGCCTTCGGCCATGGCCCGCGCCACTTCTTCGCTGACTGCCCCATGCCGTGCGAGCATGTCGCTCGGAACGTGGAGAAGCCTTGTCTTGGTTTCGTTGGCGTAGGTCACAAGGCCTGTGCGAAAGACAGCGCTCGAGCCCGGAATGTTCGTGATGCGCATGGCCAGCATGCCGCCCGTGCAGGACTCGGCCGTGGCCACTTCCTCGCCACGCTCGCGCAAGAGCCCCACCACAACTTCCTCAAGGCTTTCCACGTTGACCCCGTAGACCACATCCCCAAGGCGTCTTTTGACCTCCTCCACGGCAGGCAGGGCAAGGGCTTTGGCCTCCTCGGCAGTGGCGGCCTTGGCAGTGACCCTGACAAAGACCTCGTTGTGCGCCCCGAGATAGGTGGCCACAGTGGGATTTTGCTGCTCGCAAAGGGAGCCCAGCCTTGTGGCAGCGTTGCCTTCGCCAATGTCGAAGGTGCGCACCATGAAGGAGACAATGCTTGCGCCCATCTTCTTTTCCAGCAGGGGCAGGGCCATGTCGCGGAACATGGGCTCAAGCTCCCTGGGGGGACCGGGGAAGAGCATGACCAGGCAGCCGTTGTCGGCAGTGACAGCGCAGCCCGGGGCTGTGCCGTGGTTGTTGGCAAAGATGGTGGCCCCTTTGGGAAAGTAGGCCTGGGCCTCCTGGTTGCCGTCGTAGGGTCTCGTGCCAAAGAAGGTCTTGAGCGCCGCGGAAGTGGCCGCGTCGTGCACAAGTGGACGGTGAAGCACGCGGGCTACGGTCTTCTTGGTGAGGTCATCGAGGGTGGGGCCAAGGCCGCCTGTGGTAATGACCAGGGAGCTGCGCTCAATGGCCCTGGCAAGAGCCTCGCAAAGGCGCTCCTCGTTGTCGCCCACAACGCAGGTGTGGTGCAGGTCAAAGCCGAGCAGGGCCAGCTCGCGCGCGAGAAAGGCCGCGTTGGTGTTGACAACATGGCCGAGCAGAAGCTCGGTTCCTACGCAAATGATTTCGGCTTGCATGATGCTTCCTTTTGGGAGGGCGGATGTGCGGGATCCGGACCCTCGAAAAAAGCCCTGCTGCTTGGGCAGGGCTTGTGGCACAGGCCTGGGCGAATGCCGCCCCGCAGTCTTTGCGACCGGACCCGGGGCTAGATGGAGGGCACAAGATCCGGGAAGGAGTCGCTTGAGAAGTTCTTGAGCAGGGACTTCCCCTTGCGCTGATTGCCGCTGATGGTGACGACCATGTACACCTGATCCTGCACTGTGACGTAGGCAATGCCGTCGTCGCCGTTGACGTCCTTGAAGGTAAAGGAGCCAAGCTTGCTCTTGACCGAGGGGTTCCCCTTGGACTGGTACTGCTGGGCAAAGCACTGGGTGATGGTCTTGAGGCTTGCGCCGCCGCTTCTGCCGTTGATGGTGGTCAGGATGCAGTCCCTGTTCTTGGTGGCAAGAACAATAATGTCGAGCGTGTCCTCGTCGCTGTTCTGCAGCTGCTGCCATGTGTCGGACAGATCCACGGTATAGTATTTGGTTTCGAGCTTGTCCGCCTGCGCCAGGGGCGCACAGGCCAGGCTCAGGACGGTCACAAGACAGGCGAAGAAGGAAAGGGTGCGCACGCGCATGAACTACCTCTGCTAAACGCGATACATTTCGTGAAGACAAGCCATCCTGCGAGGATGGCAGGCAAAGGATCTAGCGCAGCGAGGCTTGCCTTGCAAGAATGCATAAGGTCGGATCCCCGTCTCGGGAAAGGCTTGCTGCGTTTTTGGACTGGGGATTTGGGGCTGCAAGAGGTTTGCAGGGACAATACCTGTCCGTGATAGCGTGTGCGCAACCGTCTGCCGCTTCCCCCAGCTCTCTCGGATCTCTGGCAGGACTTTGACAGCACATGATCCGGTATCCCACAAGGCGTTTTGCCAAGGGCCGGGCCCTGGCCCAGGTTTAGCCCCCTTGGGGGCAACAAAAAAGGGCATCCTCTGCAAGTACAGTACGGATACCCTTTGAAATGCGTTTTTGGCCCCGTGCAAGGACATTGTGCGGCACAGCGGTGCTAGTCCCTGCGTATTGGCTGCGGCCCCGGGGTGCCGATTGGGTCGCTGGCAAGCAGACCCTGGCTGATGGCTTGTTCTAGTTCTGCCCCGTGGCTGCGGCCTCGTCCACAACCCAGATGAGATCGCCAACTGCGGGACGCACAAGCTGCGCCGGCAGCTCGGGCTTGTCGAGCAGGTTCAGGGCGCGGCTGAGCACGGCGTGCTTTTCCTTGCCTGTGACAAGGAACATGCAGCAGCGGGAGTTGTTGAACACGGGCAGCGTCATGGTCAGACGGTCTGCCTTGCGCTCGGGCACGTACTGATCGATGACCAGCCTGTCGCGCACATAGAGGGCAGGGGAGTTGGGGAAGATGGAGGCCGTGTGCCCATCCTCGCCCATGCCGAGCAAGATCATGTCGAAGCGGGGGATCTCGTTCTCGCGCAGGTTGAATTCCTGGCGCAATGTCACCTCGTAGTCATGGGCAGCCTTCTCGGGCTGGAGATCGCCGCGCATGCGGTAGAAGGACGTGCAGGGCACGTAGTTCAGAAGCTCGCGGCGTGCCATGCCGTAGTTGCTGCCTTCGTCGTCCGGGCTGACACAGCGCTCGTCCGCCCAGAAGACGGAAATCTTGTCCCAGGGCAGGGCGCTGACCCAGTCCTTGCGGGTGAGCAGGCGGAAAAGGGGGATTGGGGTGTTGCCGCCGGAAATGGCTATCTTGAAGGATCCGCGTTCACTGATGGCCTCGTCGCACTTGTCCGCAATGATGTGCGCCGCGCGTTCTGCCATGGCGTCTGGATCCTTGTGGATATGCAGCATGAGGTGAATGGAACGACTGAGAGTCTGCATGGCTTTGGCCTCCTTGAATGAACCGGCACACTATGCCATCAAATTCTGTTCTGGAAAAGGCCCTACATGGGGCATGAGTCCACATTTTTTGCGCTATCTTGCGGGCATGGGCCCCTGGCCAGTACGCCGGATCCTGCCTCTGTCCTCTGGCAGGAGACCTCCTTGGCCGTGCAGGAGCGGATGGAAACGCCGGGGGAGAGAAAGCGCAGCGGCCGTGCCGTCATGGGCCTTGAAGGGGGAAGCTCAAGGCAGACCAGGCACAGCCCCCCAAAAAGCCCCAGGGGAACGTGGTCGAGCACACAGTCCGCAAGCTGCCGCAGGCAGCCCTGGCGCCCAGTGGCCTCGCCGCTTGCGCGTGCGCGCACAAAGGGCCACAGGCACATGGGCAGGTACAACGCCCCGCGCACCCTGACCCTGCCCTCGCGCAGGGACACAAGCTCGCGAAAGACGCGCAGCGAGGAGATGGGGCGGGCGCAGATTTTGTGGCGCGGATCAAGAAGGGCAGGCAGGGAACATCTGTTCCAGACAAGCACGGCCAGCCCCTTGAGGGCAACGCGCCTTGCTTCCTGCAAGAGCGCGCGCAGCGTTTCTTCTTTCCCGCAGTCTTCTTCCCAGTGCTCAAGGCGCAGCAGGACCCAGTCGAAGCTCGCGTCCCCGTAGGGCAGAAGGTCGGCCTTGGCCGGATCGACCACAAAGGTGTAGCCAAGGCGCAGGGAAAAGCGCTCGCGCAGGGCCGGGGATCCCTCGCAGCCTGTCACGTCCAGCCCCATGGCGCGCAGCCCGGGCTCGAGAAGGCCCAGGCCGCAGTTCACCTCAAGCAGGGTGCGTCCTGTCTGTGGCCAGGGCCCAAGCCCCTGGGCAAGCAGCCTCTTTTGCGCAGCAAGCAGGCTCGTGCCCGCAGGGGACGCGTACCACTCCTCAAGTCTGGCCGCATGTTGTTCGTCGTCCGTCATCATGCCTGCTCCCGCATCCGTACACCCTTGGCGCTACCAGTCTCCCACCACCGGGCCAAGCTCGGCCTTGTCCGGGAAGACGCTGCCACGGCCCGGATGGTCGCCACTCTCTTGCCAGGCAGAGTCGAAAAGTCCTGTCATGGTCGTGCCGCGCACGTTGAAATGATCCTTAAGCCAGGCAAAGAAGGAGAAGATGCGCTCGTGGACATGGTCCGCTGCGGCCTTGTCCGGCACCTGGGGGGAGCAGCCCGGCACTATCTCCGTGGAATGCCAGAACACGCACAGCACGTTTTCCCCCCGAAAGCGCAAGAGACGCACGCACAGGCGCATGATGGGATCCTTGTGCCAGAAGGGGCTGGCGCTCAGGGCAGCCAGGAAGTGGAAGTTGTCGCGCTTGTCCGAGCCCTGGAAGATTTTCTGCCACAGGGGCGGAAGCCAGGTGAGAAGCGGAATCTGGGTAATGGGGATCTCCAGGAAGGGAACGTCCCTTCCGAGGGCCCAGTAGGGGCTGTGGGGGGCAAGGAAGTGATCGGCCCCGTCCTTGTAGGCGCGCAGGGGACAGATGGAGCTGTCCGCCCTGATGCCGTTGCGCTGCAGCATGGGAAAGAGGATGTTCTTGAGATCCCAGCGGCCCATGCGAAAGCTTGTCAAGGCCGCGCCCTGAAAGCGTCTGCCAGCCTCCAGAAGACTTGCCAGCCGCTCTTCCAGAAGCTCCTGGTCCAGCCTGTGCGTGCGCTCGGGCACACCCTGGCAGTATTCCTCCCCGTTTTCGAAGGGAGGTGTGCTCCAGTGGTGGAGATGGGCGCCTATTTCCGCCCCGTGCCTGTCGCGCATGACTTCGAGCACGCGGCAGGCCTCTGTGCTGGCAAAGACCGCGTGGGAGCAGAGCAGAGTCAGGGGAAAGCCCAGCTCGTCGGAAAGGCGGGCAAGGCCAGGCAGAGCCGCGACATTGGCAACAGTGGGGTTCCTGCGCCTGTAGCGGCCGCTGAAAAGGCCTTCCTCCTCCACGTCCATGGTGATCAGCACGGACAGGGGCGTGCCCTGCGGGGAATTGGATACTGAATGCGACATACGCTTCCAATAGCCCAAACAGGGCTTTCAGGCAATGGCAAAAATGATGAAGAACATGTGACAACATTCCGAAATACTTGCGTTTTGTTGCCCGTCTTGCCTTCTTTTTTTGTCGATCGTACACTGTGCGCCAAATGTCCCTTTTTGAGGAGGGCCCGCACGGCCCTGTCTTCCGGCACCTTTTGGGGGGAAGGAGGCATTTTTTCTGTCGCACATGTACGGCTGGCCCCAAGGGGCTTTGAGCCGGAACTTTTTTTGTGGAGGCGTGCTTCGCAATGGGAAAGCTGCGCATCATATTTGTCATGGAAGATCTGTGCTACGGTGGCACGCAACGTCAGACCCTGCAGCTTGCGCAGCGTCTGGACAGGACCAGGTACTGCCCTGTGCTTGTCACGCTCACTGGCAAGACCGATCTGGACGACGAGGCCCTGGCAAGCGGCATCGAAGTGCACCACATGGGGCATGGCAGGGAAGTGGACACGGTCTTTTTCCTGCGTCTTCTGCATACCCTGAAGGATCTTGATCCCGACGTGGTTGTGCCCTGCACGGCCATGCCCAACATCTGGGGCCGCATCTGGGGCTGGTGGCTCAAGAAGATTCAGGGGCGTCCCCAGGGCGTGCTCGGCACGGTGCGCGGCGGCGGAGCCCCAGTGCGCCAGCACGAGAAGTGGCTGTGGCGCCTGTGCGACCACATGGTCTGCAACAGCCCGGAGCTTGTCACGGATCTGCGCGGCCTTGGCGTGCCAGAGGACAGGATCACCTGCATAGCCAACGGCGTGGACACGGAGCGCTTTGTCCCTGTCGAGCCCAGCCCCTCCAAACGCGCGCCCCTCATTGTCTGCGTGGCGCGCCTGTGCGAGGACAAGGATCACGAGACCCTCATCAAGGCCTTTGAACAGGTCTACGCTGCCAACAACAGGGCCAGGCTGCGCCTTGTGGGCGACGGCCCCTGGCACGAGCGCATCCAGAACCGTATAGCCGGCTCCAACGCCCAGTACGGCATGGAGCTTCTGCCAGGCTGCGCGGACGTGCGTCCCCACCTTGCCGAGGCCCAGATCTTTGCCCTTTCCTCTGTGCGCGAGGGCCAGCCCAACGTGCTGCTCGAAGCCATGGCAAGCGGCCTGCCCGTGTGCGCCACAAGCGTGGGCGGCATCCCGGACATGATTGCCCAGGGCCAAAACGGCCTTTTGTGCGCTGCAGGCGATGCCGATGCCCTTGCGCAAAATCTGCTGAAGCTTCTGGACGATCCGGCCCTTCTGGACAGCATGGGCGCAAACAACAGGCAAAAGGCCCTCGCGGACTACTCCTTTGCCACCATGGTGAGCGCCCACGAGGCCATCTTCGACAGGCTGTGCGGCCTTGGAGACAGAGGCTGATGCTTTTTCGCGCGCGTCATTCCCGGCCCCTTGGGCGATCCCTATGGAGGCGCCTTGTCCTGTGCGGCCTTGCGGCAGCCCTGTTTGCAGCGCCCGTACCTCTCTTGGCAGAACCCTTGCCAGGGGCTCCGGGATCCGAGGAAAGCGTGGAGGTGTGGTCCGGGTCCATCTTGTCCGCCACCTTTCGCGTCGGCATGTGCACAAGGCCTGACGGCGCCCTGCGCGGCGTCTTCCTCCTGACCCACAAGAACGGCAACACGGACGTCTACCATCTCTACGGCAGGGTAAGGGATCTGGAGTTCGAGGCCAGGCACGCCTCTGGCCACGTTATCTGGGGGGATCTGTCCGATCCCGGCACAGTGCGGGGAAAGATGCGCATCAAGGGCGGCATGAAGTTCAGTTTCGAGGGAAAGAGGCAGTACAACGCCAGGGTGAGCGCGGACTGCACACCCCTGCCCTAGGACAAGAGGAGATGCCCCATGTGGATAGTCTTTTTGCTGGTGATTGTGGCTGCCCCGGCCCTGGTCTTCTTTCTTGGGCGTGCCGGCCGCAGGCTGCGGGCTCGCGCCGCAGAGCCCCTGCCAAGGGTCTACTCCTGGCCCTCCGCGGGCCTCGTGCTCCCCTGCGCAGGCTCCCATCCGGCCATGGAGGCTGCCCTGCGCTCCCTGCTCGAGCAGGACTACGAGGGCAGGCTGCGCTACGTGTTTGTGACAGCAAGCCGCGAGGATCCCGCATCCGCCCTTATCGACAGGCTGCGCGAGGAATACGGCGCGCGTCTTGCCATTGATCACGTGGTTGCAGGCAGGGCCGACAAGTGCGGGCAGAAGAACTGGAATTCCCTGGCTGGCGTGCACTTTCTTGGGGACAGCGTGGATGTCTACGTCTTTTGCGACAGCACCCACATGGCCTCGCCGGACTTTGTGACGCGCCTTGTTTTGCCTGTGGCCCGCAAGGAAGCCACCTTTGCCACAGGCTACCACGAGGTTGTGCCAAGAGACGACGAGTTCGTGACCCTGGCCTATGCCTTCACAGTGCTGTGCATGCGCCTCATGCAGTCCCTCGCAAGCTATACCCAGCCCTGGGGCGGAGCCATGGCCATTGACCGCCAGACCTTCCAGGAAAGCGGCATAGCCGCCTACTGGGCGGAAAACGTGGTGGACGACTGCTCGCTTGCAACCTTTTTGCCAGAGCACCACATAAGGGTGGCCCTGAGCCCCTCGGCACTTTTGCGCACCAGGGCAGAGCACCACTCCTTTGACGTGTGGTGGGCCTGGCTCGAGCGCCAGATCCTCTTTCTCAAGTTCTGCGTGCCCTCGCAGTGGTATCAGCTTGGCCTTGTGCTCTTCCTCATGGCCCTGGCCCCGACCCTGGCCCTGGTAGCCTTTTTGGGCTGGATTTTCGGCGCCTTCGGCCTTGTTGCCCTGGGAGGGGCCGGCCTTTCCCTGGCAGCCACTGCCTGGACGCTCGCCAGGCTCAGGCCCCTTCTGGCCCGTCACGTGCCCATTTTGCGCCTCATGGGGGCCTTCTGGCTCACCTGTTTTGGCGCCTTTTCCCTGTATCTGAAGACAGTGCCCGCCACAGGCATACTCTGGCACGGCATCTGGTACGAAGTGGGCCCCGGGGGCAGGGTCAGGCAGATACAAAGAAAGAACTGACGGGCATCCTTTCTGTCGCAAGAGTTGGGGAGCATAATGATAACCTATTCCGATCTTGTTCGCGTCTCGCTGCGCCAGGTGTCGCGGCAAAAGAGCTACGGCGTCATGATCTCCATCGCGCTCGGCATCACGGCCTTCATAGCGCTGGCTGTCCTTGGCCAGGAAATACGCTACAAGGTGGGTCAGGACATGGTGCTCATGGGCGGCGTCAATGTCATACGCGTCACCATGGAGGACAAGCAGTACCCAGGCCAGCCCCTCAGGGAATTCTACCCGGACAGCATAGCCGGTATACGCGGCCTGCCCGGCGTGGAAAGCGTGAGCGTGGGCAGCCGCAACGCCCAGTTCTTCCTGCTCAAGGCCAGCAACGAGCGCACGCTCAACACCCTTGTCTACGGCGTGGACGAGCTCTTCATCCCCACCTTTTCGGCCGAGGTCATAGCAGGGCGCGCCCTGAGCGCGGAGGACGTGTCGCGCCACAGGCGCGTGTGCGTCCTCGGGCGCGAGCGCGCCGAGGACCTGTACGGGCCGGATCCCAAGGCTGCCCTTGGCAAGCTTCTCTTCCTGGATCAGGACGTGGTGGAAATTGTGGGCGTCATTTCCGGCGTCATGCTGGGCGACTGGGCAGAGGCTGCCTTCATGCCCTACACGACCTTCATAGACAGGCAGTGGGGAGACGCCAAGATCACGCGCCTCTTTGTGCGCGCCATAGGCTGGGAGGACGTGCCAAGGCTTACGCAGCTCAGCCCCGGGGTGGTGCTCTCGCGCCAGAGTGCTCCCTACCTCCACGTCTACACCCGCGACGAGCAGCTCACGCGCCTTGAGGACACCTTCATGTGGGTGCAGTCCCTTCTGTGGCTTGGCATCATAGCCTCGCTCATGCTGGGCGGCTTTGGCATCTGGTACGGAACCTTCGCGGCAGTGCGCGCCAGGACCAGGGAAGTGGGCCTCAAGAAGGCCATGGGCGGATCGGACAGGGACATCATGGC
>CALVGM010000146.1 GCA_944327095.1 uncultured Desulfovibrio sp.
AGTTGAGAACGACTATGGAGACCAAGAAGTTCACCAGCTGAAAAAGCAGTGTTATGTTGAGATCCAGCACGTTCCATCCTCCATCTGGAAAAGATTGGCGGGCATTACGATGAACTGCCTTCCACTCGCGTGTGAGGCTTCGTGGGGTGGCCCCCACTTTGCGGCATTCCGCAAGCGCGGAAAAGCCGCGGGCATGTCCACAATGCCCCTATCAAGTCAGAACCATGGGTCCTTTCCCTGAATGCTTATACGATACCCCCGGTCAAAGATGGGGAGGGGTGTCAGGTCGCCTGCTCACCCGTGCTCAGGCACAGGTTTGTAAGCGGCATAAGTTAATTTGCACTTATACTAGACGCATCTTTTTGTGTCAATGAGTTAATGAGACATGCTGCGCTTGTGGGCAATTTTTTTGCGCCTTCTTCCCACTCTGAGGAGGCGATCAGGCAATATATCCACGCAAGTTATTGTCAATATTCATTATTGATAGCGAACACAGGCTTTTGCCCTGCCTCTTTCCCCTGCCGGGCAGGGCTTTTCCCCGAAACTGTCCCTTGCGCCCGTGGCGACTTGAAAACAGTGAAACTGCATGGATGTAAGATACAATATGCATGAAGAAGTGGCAGGGAAACGCAAAGTTCAATGCGGATTGCAACAAAAGTGCTGCGAAAGTGCATTTTCATGGCTCTTGGCCATGGGCTGTCACTGGCTTTCTCTTTGGCCCTTGATGCGCGGTATCCTTGCACAACTTCCTGCATACACTTGAAAAGCCCGCCTGGGCAGAAAGATGCCGGCGGGCCTCGCGAGTGAATTTTGGAACAAAAAGATATTCTATTTGTGGTTTTCGTGTCTGCAGTAGTGATATTTTTCACGGGCAGTTCGGATGAGGCGTCTGCGCCCTTGCGGACAGGATGTCCCCTATGGCTGCACAGATGTTCTCCGGGCTTTGGTCTGCCCGAATGGCATTGTGCGCTGCCTCGCGGTAAAGGCTCTCGCGCGCCGCAAGGACCTCGGCTATTTCCTCGATCATGTCCTTTCCGGTCAGCGACGGGCGCTGGTCCGCATTGGGGCTGTGGGCAAGGCGCTCGGCAAGCACGGGCACGGGTGTCTGCAGGTACAGGCACAGGCCTTCTTCCTGCAAGAGCCTTCTGTTGTCCTCGCGCAGGACGATGCCTCCGCCTGTGGAGATGACGGCCGGGCCTTGCATTTTGCTTTTTTCAAGCACATGGCAAAGCGCCATGTGCTCCTGTTCGCGAAAGCGCTCCCACCCCTCCCGGGCCACAAAGTCGGCAATGCTTGTGCCAAGCTCTTCGCCGAGCACAAGGTCCGTGTCCCAGAAGTTTGCGCCAAGCTTCGAGGCCAGCAGAAGGCCAATGGTTGTCTTGCCGCAGCCCCTGGGACCAATAAGGAAGATGCGCCCGATCCCCGGGACGCCCTGTGTCTTGTGCATGGTGCCCTCTACAAAACCGTGATGCCGTTTTCCTCGACAAGCACCGTGACTTCCAGGCGTATGCCGAGCTTGTCTGTATAGTAGAGACCTGGCTCCACCGTGACCGTCATGCCGGGCTCGAGTCTGCCAGTGGAGGCCGTGCTGAAGGAAGGCTGCTCGTGCGTGTCCAGGCCTACGCCGTGCCCAAGCCCATGGGTAAAGTGGTCCGCGACCCCTTCCTTCTCGAAGATGTGCTGGCCCTTCCAGGCAATGTCCGCAAGGGGCAGCCCAGGCTCCATGCTCCTGATGACCTCTTCCTGCACCCTGGCAACAATGTCCCGTGTCCGCCTGAAGAAGTCGCTTTCCTGCGCGCCAAACCAGAAGGATCTGGTCTGATCCGAGCAGTAGCTGTCCACCCTGCAGCCCACATCGAGCAAAATCCCTGTGTTTTCCTGCAGCTTCCTGTCCGAGGGAATGGCGTGGGGCAGGGCCGCGTTGCCGCCAAAGGCCACAATGCTCGGGAAGGCCAGTTCGCTTGCGCCGTTTTCGCGAAAATAGCGCTCTATCTCCCAGGCAAGCTCCCTTTCCGTCATGCCTTCGCGCAAAATGCCCGGCACCCACTTGAGCATGGCGTGATTCAGGGCAAAGGACTTCTTGAGTGCCGCGATTTCCTCTGCGTCCTTGTGCAGGCGCAGTCGTTCCACCAGGCCATTGCAGGGCTCTAGCCTTCTTGCGGACTGCATGAGGCCTGCCCTGTGGGCGCTGACAGCATTGGATTCAAAGCCTATGCGCGTGCCGCACAGGGAAAGGATCATGTTCAGGGTCCCGATGTAGTCCCTTCTGTAGATGACAAGCTCGTCTTCCGAGACAAACTGCTTGGCCGCGTCTTCGTAGCGGCTGTCGGTCAGAAGGTAGTCCTTGCCGGATCGCGTGACCACCAGGGTTCCCGAACTTTCGTTGAACTGCACGTCGTGCAGCTCGAAGCCCGAAAGGTAGTACCTGTTGCTCGGATATGTCACCACAAGGGCATCCAGCGAGCGCTCTGCAAGAAGTTCGCGCAGGCGATCGCGTCTTTGGCGAAATGACATGTGCTTAGTCCTCTCGATTGTTTCCGGCATGGTGATGCGTCCCCACGCCCTGTGGGGTCCGTTCCTGTGCCAGCTTCCCCGCACTGTCCGTGCCGGGCAGCGCGAGATTGGCCACAAGTTCCCTGTTTGCTTCCAGAAAGGGCAGCTCGTGGGCCCTGTCGTACCTTGCCCACACAAAATGCTGTCCATCAAGTCCCCTGGGGGAGCCGGCAAAGTCCGTCACGTGGAAAAAGTACAGGGAAACGGCAAGGTCCTTTTCCGCGTAGACATGGCGCAGGGTTTTGTAGAGATGGCACGCTCTCACTTCCAGGCCAAGCTCTTCCCGCAGTTCGCGGCGCAGGGCCTGTTCGGGGCTCTCCCCTGCTTCCAGCTTGCCCCCGGGAAACTCGTACCATCCCCCAAGCTCCCTGTCCGCGGGACGCAGGCAGCAGAGGATGTCCTCTCCCTGCCAGACAATGCCGCAGGAAACGGCAATTTCGCGCATGACAGCCCTCCTGCCTCAGGCCGTCTCGCCCTTGGCCTCGTCCTCGATGGCCCGTATCTGGCCCTCGAGTTCTTCTAGGTCGGCAAAGAGCTGCTCGCTCGACTGCTTGAGCTCGTTGTAGCGCGCAAGAAGCCTGGTCGAAAGCTCCTTGTCCGCGTAGGTGTCGGGATCGGCAAGCCTGTGTTCGGTTTCCTGCTCTTCCTCCATGGCCCGATTCAGCTCCTCCTCAAGGCGCGCGTACCTGTCCTTCAGGGGCTTGAGCTTCTTGTGCAGGGCATTGCGTGCCTCGGCCTGTTCCCTGCGCAGACGCTTTTGCTCCTCTCTGCTCAGGGACTTGGTCTGCTGCTGCGCGCTGCCGGAAGCCTGCTGGGGCTGGGCGGGTTTGGGCTGAGCAGTGGTCTCCTTGGCAGGAAGGGTGTGACGTGCGCTGTCGTAGTCCGCAAAGGAGGGGTAGTCCCTGATGCCGTCCTTGTCCAGAGCCCAGATTTCGCAATTGGTCTCGGCAAGCAGCCAGCGGTCGTGGGCCACCATGACAAGCGTTCCCTCAAAGCGCTTGAGCGCGTTTGCCAGGGCCTCGCGGCTTTCCAGGTCCAGGTGGTTGGTAGGCTCGTCCAGCAAAAGGACATTGCAGCGCTTCAAAAACAGCGAGGCCAGTACCAGCCGGCACTTTTCGCCACCGGACAGGTTGAAGACCTGCCTGTCGAAAAAGCTCTGCCCAAGGAGGAAGAGGCCCAGCACGCTCATGAGTTCCTCTTCCGTGGTGTGGGGATCGCACATGCTGCGCATGCAGGCGAGCACGGTCATGTCCTCGCGCAAGAGTTCCATCTGATGCTGGGCGTAGTAGCCCACCCTGGCGGAGGTGCTGCGCTGCACAACGCCGTGGGTAGGCGTCAGGCGCTCGGCCATGAGCTTGATAAGCGTGGACTTGCCGCAGCCGTTGTGGCCCACAAAGGCCACCCTCTGGCCATTGTAGATGCTGAAGTTGAGCCTGGGCCACATGTACTTGCCGTCCGGAAAGTGGAACTCCAGATCCACTGCGTGGTAGATGAGCTTTTCCGCGTGCGGGGCCTCGGGCCAGCTGAACTTGAGCTCCTTGCGCTTTGGCTCCGGACGCAGCCCGTCGAGCTCCTTTTCCAGCTTCTTGGCCTGCTTGAGCCTGGATCCCGCCTGCCTGGCCTTGGTGGCCTTGTAGCGAAAGCGATCCACAAAGGCCATCTTCTTCTGCAGATCTTCCTGCACGGCCTTGCGCTCGCGTTCGCGCTGCAGCTCGTACTCTTCCTGCAGGCGCAGGAACTGCGTGTAGGTGGCCTTGCGAAACACGGGCTTTTGCCCGCCAAGGTAGAGAATGTGCGTGCTCATGTGATCCATGAACACCCTGTCGTGGGCAACGAACACCAGGATGCCCTGGAAGCTCTTGAGAAAGTCCTCAAGCCACTCCACAGCGTCGATGTCCAGGTGGTTGGTGGGCTCGTCCAGAAGCAGCACGTCCGCGCCGGCTGTGAGCACCCTGGCCAGCTTGGCCCGCTCGCGCCAGCCGCCGGAAAGCTCTCCCAAGGTGCGCGTCCACTTGCTTTCGGCAAAGCCCAGGCCGGAAAGCACGGTCTTGGCCCGCTGTTCCGGATTGTAGCCCACACTGGCCTCAAGCTCGGCCTGCTTGTGCATGAGTTCCCTGATGCGGGCCTCGTCCCCGGCAGCCTGGGCCTGCTCCCAGTCGAGCCAGAATTCGTTCCAGTCGTGAACCACGTCCAGAACATAGGTGATGAGCGGGGTTTCCAGGGATGGTTGGTCCAGCTCCTGTTCCACGTAGCCAAGACGCACTCCGGAAGGAACAAGGATCCTGCCTGCGTCCGGTACCTCAAGGCCGGCAATAAGGCGCAGGAGCGTGGACTTGCCCATGCCGTTGGGGCCGCACACGCACAAATGCATGCCGGACTCTATGTCCAGGGAAAAATTGGTAAAGATGTCTCTGCCGCCAAAGGCCTTGGAGATTTCGTGCAGCGTGATTTTCATGGTTGTTGTCTGTCCCGAACCGGGTTCGTTGTGTCTGTACGCGACGGATGTCTGTCTGGTGGGGATGTCTTTTGCGGGCGAGTCTTGCGGGTGGCTTTTGACCAGCAAGCGGCAGGACCCCGAAGAGGGGCCTTGCCGCTGTTTCCCGATATGTGAAGCGAGAGGCTAGAGAAGGTGGAAGGATTTGTAGCCGGAAATGGTTTCGGCCATGCCGCTTTGCAGGTTCTGTGTGGGTCGAAAGCCCAGTTCTTCCACAATGCGCCTGTTGGAAGCGACCCAGCCGCACTGCCTTGCTTCGCGGAACTTGTCCAGGTTCCAGTTGGGAGCCCTCTTGCCCGGGGCAAGGATGGCGCGCACAACCTGGGCAAAGCCCGAGGACGCCATGGCCGTAAGCCCCATGAACCACAGGGGCAGGTGGAAGATGTAGGCCTTGCGCTCCATGGCCTTGGCCGCGGCCTGGTAGAAGTCCGCCATGCCCCACACATCCCCGTCGCTCAGGTGGTAGACGCCCCGGGCCTTGTCCATGCAGGCCAGAAAGACTGCCTGGGCCATGTCGTCCACGTGCAGGATGGAGACGGGAAAGCGCCTGCCTATGCCCGGCACTGCGCCAACGCCCCTTGCGAGTCCGCGGTACACGGGCAAAAGGCCCAGGTCACCGGAACCATAGATAATGGGCGGCCGCAGGATCACCAGGCGATCCTGCGCAGCGGCGCGGAAAATGTTTTCTGTGAGCACCTTGGACCAGCCGTAGGCCGAAACAGGCTCGCAGGGCTCGGTCTCGCTTCTGCCCTCGTTGGAATCGCAGGGGCCAGCGGCCGCAAGGGAGGACACGAGAATGACCCGCTTGGGTCCTCTGTCGCCTGCCGCGCGCAGCATGGAGGCCAGGTTCTGCGCGGCACCGCAGTTTGCCCTAAGGTAATCCTGCCAGCCAAGGCCGAAGAGCAGCGCGGCCATGTGGATGAAGATGTCGCACTCGCAAAAGGCAGGGAGGAAGTCCTGGCTCTTGCACAGGTCCGTGCGCACAACGCGCACGGAGGACGGGTAGTTTTCCGTGTGCGAGGACTTTCTGCACAGCAGTGTAACCTGAGCTCCTGCGCGAAGCAGCAGGGGCACGACCCTGCTGCCCACAAAGCCTGTGCCACCGGTGACAAGAACGCGCTTGTTGCGCACAATATCGTAGTTCACAGCAAATCCTTGCGGTAGATTCTGTAGCGCTTGCAGGCCTCTCCCCCGAAATCCTCGATGAGATCGTCCACGGCCGCGTTGTCCTCCAGAACCCAGGACCCTTCCACCCATCTGAAGTCGGCTTGGGCCCTGGCCTGGGCGAGCATGTAGTCGAAGAGGAGCAGGGGAAGGCCAAGGAGACGGTATTTTTCCCGTATGCCGAACAGCATGATGCGGTAGCTTTCCCTAATCTTTCTTCTGGACACAAGGTAGTGCCACAAGGCGGACAGCCCCATGCGACCGTTGAGGCGCCTGAGCAGCGGGTTGAAGTTCGGCAGGGCCACCATGCCTCCCGCGGGCTCGTCCCCGTGGAAGAAGAGCACAAAGAAGCGGGGATCCAGAAAGGACACAAGCTCCTTGACCAGAGCCCGGGACTCTGTTTCCGACAGGGGGGAGAAGGCAAAGTTCTTGGCCCAGGATTCCCCGTAGATCTGCAGCATGATCTCCACATCCCGTGCCAGAGTGGCCTTCTTCGAGCGCCTGAAGGTAAAGTCTCCCTTCTTTTTCAGGCGCGCAAGCTCGCTCTCTATCCAGGGCGCTACCTGCACCCTGTCCTTGTAGATGTGGTAGGCAAGCAGGTCCTGTTCCTTGCGCATGCAGAACCTGTGCAGCATTTTCGCGTAGTAGGGGGGATTCCAGGGCATCATGAGCCCAGGGGGCACGTCAAAGCCCTCCACCAGCAGGCCGCAGGTGTAGTTTGTGGAAGGATTTAGGGGGCCGCGCATGAAGTCCATGCCCTGATCGCGCAGCCACTGTGCCGCACTGCGCAAAAGGGCCAGGGCTGCCTCGTCGTCCGGCAGGCATTCGAAAAAGCCGAAGGCGCCGCACTTTTCCTGCCAGTAGCTGTTGGACTTGTCGTCCACAATGGCTGCTATGCGTCCTACTGCCCTGTCGCCGCGCATGGCCATAAAGAGCTTTCGCCTGGCTGTTTCCCAGAAAGGGTGCTTTCCCGGCGAAAGCAGGGCCATGTCGTCCTTCACAATGGGGGGAACCCACAGGGGATGGTCCCTGTAGACCTCCCAGGGGAAGGTGACAAAGGTCGTGAGTTCCTCGTGCGTGGAAACAGGTACTATGGTGACTGGAAGGGGCATGGGATATGGCCTGAGTGTGCCGGCCCCCGGCCGGCGTCCCGGACAGTGCTGCCTGTCCTGCGCGATTCTTGGGCTGGGCTTCGAAGCGGGCCTGGAAAATAGCCTAGCCGAGGGCGAGCATGCCTCGTATGTCGTCCAGGTGGCGTATGCCGTATTTTTCCATGGCCTTTGGCAGCTCTTCCACAATATGGAAGGCCGCGTCGGGACGCATGAAGGTGGCAGTGCCGATTTGCACTGCGCTTGCGCCCACAAGGAGGAATTCGAGCACGTCCTCGGCAGAGCAGATGCCGCCAATGCCTATGACCGGAATGTTGACGGCGTTGGCCACCTGCCACACGCAGCGCAGGGCCACGGGCTTGATGCACGGGCCGGAGAGCCCGCCAATGATATTGGCAAGCCTGGGCTTGCGCGAGCGCAGGTCCACGCTCATGCCGATCAATGTGTTGATGCAGGAGATCATGTCTGCCCCTGCGTCTTCCACGCTGTGGGCAATCTCCGCGATGCTTGTGACATTGGGCGAGAGCTTGACGATCACGGGCTTGGCCGGGGCGTTGTCGCGCACTGCCCTGGTGACCCTTGCAGCCTGCGCGGGGTCAGCTCCGAAGATGGATCCGCCCTCCTTCACGTTGGGGCAGGAAATGTTCACCTCCAGGGCCGCAACGCCTTCCATGGCGTTGAGCTCTGCGGCAAGCTCCCCGAACTCCTCCGCGGAGGTGGCGTACATGTTCACGACAATGGGCACGTCCTTCCAGGGCAGCTGCGGCAGCTTGTGATCGCGAAAGGCCTCGAGGCCGTCGTTTTGCAGGCCAATGGAATTGAGCATGCCGCAGGGGGTCTCGGCTATGCGCGGGCAGGGGTTGCCGTGCCTGGGCTTTAGGGAAATGCCCTTGACGATGATGCCCCCGAGGCTTGCCAGGTTGCCGAATCTGGCAAATTCCATCCCGTAGCCAAAGGTCCCGGAGGCAGTCATGACCGGGTTTTTCAGGCACAGGGAGTGTTTGGGTCCCGTAAGGGTAACAGCTAGTTCGTTGTGCTTCACTTTGTGTTCGGCCAGCCAGGCTGCGCCGCCTCCAACATTATCCGGGTGATACAAGAGGGGAGGATCTGCCGACGCTGTTCCTAGGCCAGTTCAATCTGGTTTGCCCAGAACACTGGCCCCTGGGTGCAGCACTGCACCGGAGCGTTGCGGTGTGCCGGATCCGGCCAGGCGTCTGTGGTGCGCACGACACAGCCGAGGCAGGCGCCTACGCCGCAGGCCATCTTGTTCTCCAGCGACAGCTGCACCCTCGCGTGGTACTCCCTGGCAAAACTCTGCACGGTCTTGAGGAAGGGCAGCGGGCCGCAGGCCAGAATGAGGCCGTTTTGTGAAGCGTATTCCTTGATGCGTTCCTGCAGGGTAAAGATGAAGTTGTCGAGGTCTCCTGGCACGGTCTCGCGCAGGGTGTCCACCGGGATATGCTCGTTGATGCTGTCTACAGGGTAGCATTCGAGAGGTTCCCTGTGACCGAAGAGCATGCTGACATTCCATGCCTTGGGGTGCTGCGCCACGTACCCTATAAAGGGCACAATGCCCATGCCGCCAGCGAGCAGCAGGGTGGGCGTGTCCGGCTCGACGGCAAAGCCGTTGCCAAGGGGACCCCAGACCTGCACGGGATCATGGGGACGGAGCTTTGCCATGAGCTCTGTCCCGCGTCCGGCAACCTGGAAAAAGCAGATAAGGTGCTGCGGACGGATGAGGCAGATGCCCAACGGTCGCCCCCAGGGAAATTCCTGCCCGAAGGATTTGGGGCGCAGCATGAGAAACTGCCCGGGTTTCCAGTCTGGCCAGTTGGGCGGCGAAAGACGCAGGGCAAAGAATCTGTGCACGGGATCGGCCAGCCCGAAGGGGACAAGATCCAGAACGGAGAGCTCACAGCAGTCGGTGGTAGGGACCATAGGCAACCTCGGAAGAAGAGCGACACCCGATAGGGGATGCAGGAAAAAGTGCAGGTGTGCGTCTTCAGTGAATCTTTTTGAAACTCTGCAACAGGGCTCACTATGGCACAGCGGGGCAAAAAAGGCAAAAAGCCTGTCCCTTGCAGGCTAGGCGGCAGGGGTAGCCCAGGGAAGTCCCCACAGGTCTTTTTCTTTTGCCCTGCCCCCAAAGGCCTTGCGCGAAAAATGCCCGTCCTGTCGTATTGACGCAATTTGGGGGGAAAGAGTAAGAAAAGCATTCATTTTTTGCGGCAATACGCCTTGCTCCGCCCCTTGGGGGACGGAGGATGCCAGTGCTGCCCGGGAAAGCAGCCGGCCTGTTTTTTTTCGCTGCGCATGTCCATGCGGCAGGGAAAGGGACAGGGAGGGCCCGGACCTTGCCCCCTGCGAGACACATTGGTATTGTCTTGCGTATATCTTGTGGACATTTCAGGAAAAAACATGGAGGCGGCGCTTCCTCCCCTGCGTGCAGGGCCTTTGCGCCGGTTTTTAGATGAGCAAGTTGACTGTTGCGGTCTGTGGCGCCACGGGCGCCGTGGGCAGAGAGATGTTGAGCACACTGCATCAGCGTGCCTTTCCTGCTACCGAAGTGCTGGCCTTTGCCTCTGCGCGAAGCGCCGGCAACAAGGTCGAGTTCGGGGATCAGGAACTGACCGTGCGCGAACTGAAGGAAGACAGCTTTGAAGGCGTGGACATAGCCATCTTTTCCGCAGGCGGCTCCACTTCGCTCAAGTTCGCTCCCTACGCGGCCAAGGCCGGCTGCGTGGTGGTGGACAATTCCGCAGCCTGGCGCATGGACGATCGCTGCCCCCTGGTTGTGCCCGAGGTGAATCCCGAGGATCTGGCCTGGCACAAGGGCATCATCGCCAACCCCAACTGCTCTACCATACAGATGCTTGTGGCCCTGAAGCCCATCTACGATGCAGTGGGCATCAAGCGCATTGTGGTCTCCACCTACCAGGCCGTTTCCGGCACTGGCCAGAAGGGCATAGCCGAGCTCGAAAAGCAGGTGCGCGACCTGTTCAACGCCAGGGATCCGGAATGCAAGGCCTATCCCTACCAGATAGCCTTCAACATTCTGCCCCACATCGATGTCTTCCTTGACAACGACTACACCAAGGAAGAGATGAAGATGGTCAACGAGACGCGCAAGATGTTCCACGATCCGCTCATTCGCGTGACAGCCACCTGTGCCCGCGTGCCGGTGTTCTACGGCCATGCCGAGTCCGTCAACGTCGAGACAGAGAAGAAGCTCACTGCCAGGGACTGCCGCGTTCTGCTGTCGCAGGCTCCTGGCGTCAGGGTCTACGACAACCCCCGCGAGCTCATGTACCCCATGCCCCTCATGGCTGCCGGCAAGGACGAGACCTTTGTGGGCCGCATCCGCGACGACGAGTCCGTGGAAAACGGCCTCAACATGTGGATAGTCGCAGACAACATCCGCAAGGGCGCAGCTCTGAACGCGGTGCAGATTGCCGAGGAACTTGTGAAGCGCGACCTTGTGCGCGTGAAGGAAGAGGATCGCAACCTCTTCCTCGCCTAACCCAAGCAACAAACAATCAGGGCCCAGCAAGGGGCCATAACTGCCTGCTGCCGCTTTCCCTTCGCGGGGGAGGCGGCAGTTTCTGTCACAGGGACAGACAAGGCCAGGGAGAATGCCGTGAAGTGCAAGATTTGCAAGCGTGATGCCGTAGTCAAGCTCCGTGCGCACAATGCCGCCTTTTGCCGCGACTGCTTTCTGAACTTCTTTTCCCGTCAGGTGCAAAGGGGCATAGAGCAGGAGCACTTGTGCACGAAGGAGGACAGGATACTTGTGGCCGTGTCCGGCGGCAAGGACAGCCTTTCCCTGCTCTTCGAACTCACAAGGCAGGGCTACGACGCCACGGGCCTTTTCATTGACCTGGCCATCCCCGCCTCCTCGGAGTCAGCCAGAGCCACTGTGGAAGACTTTTGCGCCAGGCAGGGGCTGAAGCTGCACATCTGCGAGATGAAGAAGGAGGGCCTTGCCATTCCCGACGTCAAGGCAGCTCTCAAAAGGCCTGTGTGTTCGGTCTGCGGCAAGATAAAAAGGCACTATTTCAACAGGATTGCCATGGAGGGCGGGTACACGGTGCTTGCCACAGGACACAATCTCGACGACGAGGTGGCCCGCCTGTTCAGCAATACCCTGCGCTGGGACATTTCCTACCTGTCCTGTGATGGGCCGCTTTTGCCAGCAAGCGGCAAGTTTGTGCGCAAGATCAAGCCCTTGTGGCGTCTCACCGAATTCGAGACCGCAAATTACGCCTTTTTGACAGGCATAGAGCCGCACATTGCGCCCTGCCCCTACAGTCCGGGAGCGAGCTTTACCACCCTGAAAGCCGTGCTGCAGCGCCTCGAGTACGCCATGCCAGGCAGAAAGCTCGACTTCTACCAGGGCTTTATCCACCGCGGCCGCAAGGGCTTCGAGAACATGGAACAGGACCGTGGCCATCCCCTGCACGACTGCCCCGAGTGCGGCTACCCCACGTCTGGCGAGGACATATGCGGCGTGTGCCGCATCAGGCATCAGCTTGAGAACAGGGAGGCAGAGGCATGAGAGAATTTGTGCGCAAGGCGCTGGAGCGGGGAATAACCATTCCCAATGTGGCAAGCTATGTGTCCCTCGAGATCATGCGCGTTCTTGGCGTGTTCTGGGGCACCTGCCGCCTGCGCGTCAAGGCTGGGCTTCTGGGCGCCAGCCTTGGGAGCGGAGTCACGGCCCACGGCCCTGTGGCCATCATGCGCTGGCCCCAGAGCCGCATAGTCGTTGGGGACGGCGTGCACTTCATTTCTTCCTGGCGCAGGGCAAGCGCTGCCGCGCTGTCGCACCCTGTGCGTCTGCGCACCTTTGGCCCACAGGCCCTTATTTCCCTGGGCGAGGGGTGCGAGCTCTCCGGCACGTCCATCACCTGCAGATCCACGTCCATTACCCTGGGCAAAAAGGTGCTTGTGGCTCCGGATGTCATCATCGTGGACAGCGACTTTCACGCCCCCTGGCCCATGGAAACCAGAAGCACGGATCCCGGCATCGAGCGCGACAGGCCGGTGGTCATCGAGGACTATGCCTGGATAGGCATGCGTTCCATTATCCTGAAGGGGGTGACCATTGGTCGCGGAGCCATAGTTGGCGCGGGAAGCGTGGTGACACGGGACATACCACCCTATGCCGTGGCCTGCGGCGCTCCGGCCAGGGTGGTCAGGATACAGGAGCACTAGGCGGGAAGGGGCGCGAGCCCCCTTGTCCCGCCGTTTGGCAACGACTACCTGCTGCGCTCTGCCATGCCCATGAGGGCGTGGACCAGCTTGGCAGCCGTGAAGTCCGCGTGGTGCAGGGAGGCAATGGGCGCAAGCTCCACCACGTCAAAGCCTATGAGCCTTCTGCCCTTGAGACAGGTGGCAAGAATGTGCATGGCCTCGTGCCAGAAAAGACCGCCCGGCGAAGGGGTGCCTGTGGCGGGCATGAGCGAGGAATCCAGGCCGTCCACGTCGAAGGTGACGTAGACGTCCTTGGGGAAGCCCTTGGGAAGAGGCTTTTTGGGAAATTTCTTGCGTGCCAGGAAGTCCGCGTCGTAGGCAGTGATTTTGGCCTCCTTGCGAAAGGCCGCCTCTTCCTGGCTGTAGTCCCTGGTGCCGATCTGGACAAGAGGCAGGTTGCAGTCCTCGACTGCGCGGCGCAGGACACAGGCGTGACTGAAGGCGTCTCCCTCGTAGATGTCCCGCAAATCCGCGTGCGCGTCAAAGTGCAGCACGCCAAAGGTCTTGCCTGCGTCGTGCAAAGCCCGCATGGGGGCGTAGCTCACCGTGTGCTCCCCGCCAAGGGTGACAGGAATGGCCTTGCAGTCCAAAGCCCTGCGCACGGCGGTCATGATGTCGGCGAAGACCGCGTCCAGGGGCTGCTCGCAGTTGATGGGCTCGCAGGTGTGAAAGCCCAGGGAGCCGGGAGAGGAAATGCCGTCCCAGGCCTCAAGCTGCTGCGAGGCCTCAAGAATGGCCGCAGGGCCGTGCTGTGTGCCAGCCCCGTAGGAGACTGTGCGCTCCAGGGGCACGGGAATGATGTGGAAGCCTGCGTTTTCCGGGGCGCTGTCGGGAAATTCCGAAGCGAGAAAGGAAGGGATATCCATGCTACCTCCAAACAAGTCTTGGGATGTCTGTTGGAAAAGGCAATCATATGCCTGGGTATCTTGTCAATAGTTCGAAAACGTCCAGACATAACAATGACAAGGCAAAGACACAAAAAAGACATGATTTCTTTGCCTTTTTCGGGTGTATTTTCTCAGATACTATCAGCAATGATATATTTTTATATACTGCTGCTGTCATTTGTCCGCAACAAAAAATTTTTTGCAAAAACATACATGAAAATACCGAAAAACATGACGAATGACATAAAGAGAACGTGACTTGTTATGGAAAATAACAGGTCATATCCGGAAAAGTTTCAGGCTGTACAATTTTCATACAGTTGAAAACCTGGCAAACGTGTCTATCCTCTTCGCATACGGGACAGGAAGGGACTCCTCCCCCTTGGTCACAAGGGGAAGGAGTTTCCCGGCCCGGCTGCCAGCACCCAGAAAACACTTGTACGAGGTACATAATGTCCATTTTCAGCATATTGAAGTCTGACAGTTTCTCTTCTACCCTGCAGTCTCTGTCCGGCAAGGCCATGGAAGTGGCCGGATCTGTCGGCAAAAATATTCCCCAGTCGGTTCAGGAACTTGGCGCCAAGGCAAAGGACGCAGCCGGAACCGTGAGCAACAACCTGCCCAAGAACACCGGAACCCTGCTTGGAGTGGGTTCCCTGGTTGCCCTGCTTGGCGCTGTCCTGCCCAAGGATGTGGTCAAGACCGCCGCGGTGGTGGGCGCAGGAGCCATTGCCTGGAATTTCTACAAAAAGTGGTCCGCGAACAAGGAGCAGGAAGGTGCCGAGAAGCCCGCTGTCGCGCAGGAAGCGCTTCCTTCGGCAGAGGATCCGGCTGCCATGCTCATGCTCAGGGCCATGGTCTACGCGGCAAGGGCCGACGGCCACATTGACGCGGCCGAACAGGAAAGGATAGGCAAGCTGACCCAGCAGTTTTTGCCTGGCCGCAACTCCCAGGCCATTGTGGACGAGCTTGTCAGGGAACCTCTGAATCTCGATCTGCTTGCCTCCCAGATGCAGTCCCAGGAACAGCGTGAGGATCTCTACCGCCTCTCCTGCCTTGTGCTCGACATCGATCACTTCATGGAAAGGGGCTACCTCGACGCTCTTGCCAATGCCCTTGCCATAGACAAGGCCCGCCAGGCCGCCCTCGAAAAGGAAGCCGAAGACGCCAAGGCCCAGCTCGACGCCATGTAGGCATATGCCTCTCTGACAGCAGCAAGATTGTACGGATCCGGTGTGACAGCCATGCCGGATCCTTTTTTTGTGCCCAAAGGGCGCCTTGCGCCTTCCCTTGTCTCCTTGCCTGCTGTGGCCATGTTGTGGCGCAAAGGGCCTGCTCCCAATGGTTTTTGTTGCTCCCTTGCCAAGAGCGGAAAAATTCGCAAAGAATACAGGACAGGACCCCAATGTCCCTTGCGCAAACTTGAAAAAAACCGGGAGGCGGCGCGTGCCTGCAGTGTGTCTGCACCTTGCGCCGAAGTAGCCATGAAGCGATATGTTCTTGCCCTCGATCAGGGGACGACCAGCTCCAGAGCCATTCTTTTTGATCAGGCCGGCAATATTGTGCGTATGGCCCAGCAGGAATTCACCCAGATCTACCCACGGCCAGGCTGGGTTGAGCACAATCCCAACGAGATTTTCGACAGTCAGCTTGCCGTGGCCCAGGAGTGCGTGCGCGCGGCAAACATCCCCCTGGAGGAAATCGCGGCAGTGGGGATCACCAATCAGCGGGAAACAACCATTGTCTGGGACAGGCGCACAGGCGCGCCCCTTTGCAACGCCATTGTCTGGCAGGACAGGCGCAGCGCTGCCATAAGCGACAGACTGAGGCAGAAAGGCAAGGCAGAACTTGTGGCCGACAGGACAGGGCTTTTGCCAGACGCCTACTTCTCCGGCACAAAGCTGCGCTGGATTCTGGACAATGTTCCAAACGCCAGAAGCGAGGCAGAGGCAGGGCATTTGCTGTTCGGAACAGTCGATACCTGGCTTGTCTGGAACCTGACCAAGGGAGCCGTGCACGCAACCGATCCCTCCAATGCCAGCAGAACCATGCTGTACAATATCCACAAGGGCGACTGGGACGACGAGCTGCTTTCCCTGCTTGGCATTCCCCGCTCCATGCTGCCTTCCCTTGTTCCCTCCTCTGGTGTCCTGGGAGAGATTCACCCGGAGTTTTTTGGCAGGGCCATTCCCCTGGCAGGCGATGCGGGGGATCAGCAGGCAGCAACCTTTGGCAATGCCTGTCTTTGCGAAGGCATGGCCAAGAATACCTACGGCACAGGCTGCTTTTTGCTCTTCAATACTGGAAAAAGCATACGCCAAAGCCGCAACGGCCTTCTGTCCACTGTGGCCTGGGAAAGGGAGCGCGTGACCCGCTACGCCCTGGAAGGCAGTGTCTTCATCGCGGGCGCGGTTGTGCAGTGGCTGCGCGACGGGCTTGGTTTTGTGCAGTCCGCAGCAGAAATAGAGAGTCTCGCATCCACTGTGCCAGACAACGGAGGTGTCTATTTTGTGCCGGCCTTTGCGGGTCTTGGCGCGCCCTACTGGGATCAGTACGCCCGCGGTACCATGGTGGGGCTCACCAGGGGGGTGACGCGCGGGCATATCGCGCGGGCTGCCCTTGAGGCCATAGCCCTGCAGACCCTGGATATCGTGCGCTGCATGGAAAGCGACAGCGGCTTGCCCATCACCACCCTGCGGGCCGATGGCGGGGCGAGCCGCAACAACATGCTCATGCAGTATCAGGCGGATCTTCTGGGCATAGCAGTGGAAAGACCGGTCATCACCGAGACCACGGCACTGGGAGCGGCCTTTCTGGCGGGACTTGCCACAGGCGTATGGGAAAGCGAGGAAGAGGTGGCCAGACTGTGGCGTCTCGAGCGCAGGTTTGAGCCCGGGATGGGCGAGGAGCAAAGGCAGGAACTTTTGCACAACTGGCACAGGGCAGTGGAACGGGCCCGCGCTTGGGAAGAGCCGCAGGAGTAGCCCCGGGACAGGCAGGAACGCAAAAAAGGGGGAAGAAGTCCGGTCTGCAGACTTCTTCCCCCCAGCAGGTTCGGAAATGCGCTTTCTATTGAGCGCAGGCCTTTTTCAGGGCGTCAACGCACATTTGTCCCATGCAGTTGGTGGTACCCACTGTCGATGAGGACGTGTGGGAGCCAAGCACCACGTTGTCGAGTTCGTACCAGCGGCTGTCCTCCGGCGGTTCCTTGCTGAAGACATCGAGTCCGGCGCCGTAGATGCGCTTTTGTTCCAGGGCGTCGAGCAGGGCTGCCTCGTCTACAAGCTCGCCCCTTGCCGTGTTCACAAGGATGGCGCTCTTCTTCATGAGGGCCAGGCGTTCGCTGTTTATCAGATGTCTTGTTTCGTCATTGAGCAGGCAGTGCAGGGTAATGACGTCGCACTCCCTGCAGATTTCGTCAACGTCGGCCTTGCGGATATTGTACCTGGCGGCAAAGTCCTCGTCCATGTAGGGATCGTGGGCGAGAATCTTCATGCCAAAGCCCGTGGCTCTCTGGGCAACGCACTTGCCCACTGCGCCAAGGCCTATGATGCCCAGTGTCTTGCCAAAGATGTCGATGCCTGTTTCCTTGCCCCAGTCCTTCTGGCGACAACGGGCGTCAATGCGCACCACCTTGCGGGCAACTGCCAGCATGAGGGCAAAGGCAAAGTCTGCCACGGCATTGGAGTTCGCGCCGACCGTGCGGCTCAGGGCAATGCCCCTGCGTTCGCATTCGGCCACGTCCACATTGTCGAGACCCACGCCGTAGCGGGCTATGACCTTGAGTTTGGGGGCATGGGCAAGGACGTTTGCGTTGCAGGGGTCCACACCCAGGATGAGGGCTTCGCAGTCCGCGATTTTCTCGCACATGGCCTGCTCGGAGAGAATTGCGCCCGTATCGTTGCGAACGAGTTCAAAACCCATTTTTTCCAGCTGTGCAAAAAGATCGGGATTGCTCTTGCCAAAGGAACGGGGAGTGATGAGAACTTTCATATGCGTATCGGCGCTCCCGTATGTCCACGGGAAAGACGCGCCGCCTCCTTGGTGAAATTCGAGTGAACATTGTGTCCCTTGCGCAGAAGCGCAAGTCCTTGTAGCCCGCACAGACAGATGTGCGCAAGTCGCTTGTGTGCCCTTTTCCGCATGATGTCTTTCGGATGAAGCCACCGGATGGGAAGGGCAGGATTGGACAGCATCTCCGAGAAGAACTCTTGCGCTTGGGTCCGGGAACAGGTACCTCTGAAGCGAGAATGCCGTTACATGCCGGGTTCGTGTTTTTGGCCAGCACCACCGCATTCCCCGTATCCGGCTCTTTTTTTGTATCGCCGGTGTTTTTCCGCTTCACGCATGTACAGACCTTGCGCTCATGCCTGCAGGAGTTGTTCCCATGTTGGGGCAAGGGCTCCCGCACAGCGTTCGGTTGCGCAAGCTCAGGATATATTGTCGGGCCTGCCCAGGGGCAGGATTTGTGACCCGGAGGCCATAATGCAGAAAAACTCCACCCGGGAAGACTCTTGCAGGGAGAGTCACACAAACACAGCCTGTGAGAATGCCAGAGGAAACAGGCAAAAAAGTGTCCTTGGGCCTGTCACGGCGGGAACCGAGGCAGAGAAGCCACTTGTTCTGCTGGACTATCTGGAGCAGATTTTCGACGCCTTCAAGGAAGGGATCTGCATCTCCGACATGAACGGCATAGTTGTGCACCTGAACGAAAGCCATGCCCGTATCACCGGTATCCCCCGCAAGGAGATGCTGGGCCATTCTGTCATGGAGTTTGTGAACAGGGGCAGGCTGGACGTGGTGCTGAACCCGGAAGTCATCCGCACAGGACAGCCGGCGACTCAGGTGCAGACCGTCTCTGACGGCCGCAAGCTCATTCTGGAAGCCTTTCCCGTCTTTGACAGCCAGGGCAAGGTGGCGCTGTGCATGACCTTCCTCAGGGACATAACCATGGTCTCGGCCATGCGGGAGCAGCTCGACGCGCAGAAGGAACTGCTGGACGCCATTCAGCAGTGGACCAGCATGGGGGACGATCCGGCCTTGGCCGTCAAGCTGCCCAAGATATTCACGAGCCGGGCAATGGTCAGCCTCTACGGCGAGGTGGATCGCATAGCGGAGACGGATGCCACGGTCCTGCTTCTGGGCGAGACAGGCGTGGGCAAGGATGTGGTGGCAAGGCGCATTCATGCGGCAAGCCCGCGCAGGGACCGCACCTTCATCAAGGTCGATTGCGGCAGTATCCCCGAGAACCTCATCGAGACAGAACTGTTCGGCTATGCCGCTGGCACTTTTTCTGGCGCCAACAGGCAGGGCAAGGTAGGGCTTTTCGAGGCAGCGTCCGGAGGCACTCTCTTTCTGGACGAAATAGGCGAGCTGCCCATGAACATGCAGACAAGGCTTTTGCGTGTGTTGCAGGATTTCGAAATCATGCGCGTGGGAAGCACTGTTCCAAAGCACATCGATGTGCGCGTCATTGCCGCCACCAACAAGAACCTGGAGCAGGCTGTTGCCAACGGGGATTTCCGCAGCGATCTCTACTACAGGCTGCGGGTCGCTGTGCTGACCATTCCGCCCCTGAGAGAACGCCAGGCAGACATTTTGCCTCTGGCCAGGATGTTCCTCAAGTTCTATGGCCGCAAGTACCACAGGGCGCTGGAGCTGTCGGCAGAGGCAGAGCAGATTCTGCTCAGGCACAAGTGGCCAGGCAATGTCCGCGAGCTGGAAAATCTCGTGCAGGGGCTGCTTGTGACGTGCAAGGGCAATGTCATCAAGGCCCAGGACATTCCCTTTGCCAATGCCAGAACGAAAGCCGCCCAGCCCCAGAAAAGGGAAGAGCCGGAAATCAGCGTGGACGGCCGCACCTTCAAGGAAATCATGAAGGAGTACGAAAACAGGGTGCTTGTGCGAGCCATGGAGCGCTGGGGCAATATCGCGGAGGTGGCTAGGCACTTCAAGATAGATCGCAGCACGGTCTTCAGAAAGGTGAAGGAACTGGAAAGGCAGGGTCTTTTGCCCGCCGGGCAGGCAAAGGCGAGCCAGAAGGCCTGATCAGCTCTCCCCTTGTGTCCCTTGCTGCGTCAGGCTCAGGAACAGGGCAGCGCAGTCTTTTTTGCCAAGCCCCTGCTGCAGGGCCCTGGCAAAGAGTTCCCTGGCCTGCTCAAAGAGTGGCACTGGCACAGACCAGTCGCCGGCCATGCCGCAGCCAAGGACAAGGTCCTTGTGCGCCAGTTCCAGGGCAAAGCCTGGCGTGTATCTGCCCTCGACCATCATGGGGCCTCTGACATCCATCTGGAAGCTCCGGGCGCCTGTGTCTGCGAGCAGGGGCAGAAGGGTTGCAAGATCAAGGCCCGCGCGCATGCCAAGCTGCAGCCCCTGTGCCAGAACTGCCAGGTTGGCCATGCCCACAAGATTGCTGATGAGCTTCACAGCGCAGGCTGCGTCTGTGGATCCTACCTGATTCGGCACGCCTATCAGGGGGAAGATGTCCGCCAAACGCCTGATGGCAGCCTCATCGCCCCCAATAAAGAGGGGCTCCTGGGCCTTTTCGGCAAGGGCAGGCGTCTTGCCAAGCGTGCATTGCACATAGGCAATGCCGTATTTGCGGGCGTGTTCGGCAAGCGTGTGCGCTGTGGAGGGATCTATGGTGCTCGTTTCCACATGGATGGCCCCCCGCTTCATGAGGGCGTAGACGCCATTGCTGCCGTCCGTGCCCAGCATGCGATCCAGAACATCCCCGGGCTTGGGAAGACAGGTGAAGATGGTGTCGCAGGGCGCAAGGTCGGCCGGACTTTCGGCTCTGCGCGCGGACGGGCCTGCCGCAAGGACAGCTTCGCAACGCTCCCTGGTACGGTTGAAGACAACGACTTCCTTGCCAGCGCGGACAAGATTGCGGGCAAGGGGGGCCCCCATGGCCCCTGTGCCGATAAAACCGAACAGCATGGTGCAAACTCCTTGATGTGTGCCGAAGGCGGCAAGAGAAACGAGAATGGGCAAGAGGGGGCAGTGCCTTTGGCCATACAGGAGAGAGCTGAACCCTCTGTATGCGACACAGGCTGGGACAGAAGTCAGGATGTCCGGAAGGTGCTGCCATGGAAACAGGCACATGCCCTGCAAGAGCCGACATGTGCACTTCCTTGGGATGGGCCGCCCCGGTACCGTGCCGAAAGTCAGGTCCTGGCAGGCAGACACTGCCCCTGTCCTGAAGGCAAGCAAGATGCGTGCCGAACGGGAGGGACAGAGACAAAAGGACATGGCACGGAGTTTGCTTGCAAAACAGGCATATCACGTCGTGTTGATCGCCTGCCTGCCCTGTCTGGAGGGCAGGTGATCCCTGGTTCTCACTGAACACAAAGGAAAAAGCCATGCAGAAAATATTCGATTTCCGTCTGCGTCCTCCGTACAAGGGTTTCACAAAGCTCGGCCTGTACAATCCGCCCTGCAACGAGGGCCTGCCCCAGAAGTTCCACGGGCAGCCCAGCGAGGCGGCCCGTCAGAAATCCATGGAACTCTTCTGGAAGGAAATGGATGAGGCCGGCATATGCGGCGGTGTGGTCATAGGCAGGCAGGTACCCAATGATGCTGCCTCCGTTTTCAACGACGACATCCACGATCTCGCCCTGGAATACCCGGATCGCATTGTTCCCTTCGGCAGCCTGGACGTGAGCAGGGGCGTTGCCGCCACCATGGACGAGCTCGAGCGCTGCATTGAGTTCGGTTTCAAGGGCATGGCCCTTGAACCTGCCTACTGCGAGCCTCCGCGCTTTGCCGACTCCAATGTCCTCTATCCCATCTACGCCAGGCTGGAAAAGGCCGGGATACCCGTTCTTCTGACCATGAGCTTTTTCCAGGGCAACCTGGACTACTCCAATCCTGCCGCAGCCCAGCGGGTAGCCGAAGACTTCCCCAATCTGCAGATCATTCTGGCCCACGCATGCTATCCCTGGATTCCGATGGTCATGAACATCCCCATCGTGACGCCCAATATCTGGCTGCTGCCCGATCTCTACCTGCTCAATCCCGATGCTCCCGGCAACGACATGTATGGCCAGGCTCTGCGCTGGCTCAATGGCGAGCATGTGCTGTATGGCTCCGCCTACCCCTGCTACAACCTAAAGCAGGGCATCGAGGATGTGGAACGCTTCAACCTTACTGACGATATCAAGGAAAAGTTCTTCCACAGCAATGCCGAAAAGATCCTGGGCATCAAGATCTAGCTGCGACTGCAGATCGGCCTGACAGCAGGCCCAAAATCGGGTCAGGCCCTTCCAGGGAGAGTTTTCTTCCGGAAGGGTCTGGCCTTTTTTGTGGTCCCAAATCCTTCGTGTCCCCTCGCAACCGCTTTTGTGAAAAAAACAACGACAGCTTCTCCCGCCTGTGCGGCTTGTGTTTTTTTGCACACTCTATACCTGGCAACAGGCATGGGCTTCACCGCATAATGCTTTGTTATTGCGCATAATTTTGAAGAAATGAAGACTGGATTCGAGGAAAGGAAGAACGTGGGGATAGAACAAATTGTTGTTTTTTTGCACTGACACAAAAAGTAATGAGATCACTTGTGGTTAATAGAGAGTGTGTTGTTTTTTTGCAATGAGCGATTGTGAAATATTGGACGCGATCTTTTGTGTCAGGCTATAAAAATCAATAGTTTCAATGAAATAGTCTGCTTGGCATGAACATTGCTTTTGTTTGTGCAGGAAGGGGCAGCATACCCCGATCCAGAATAGACAAATTTTCACAATCCCACATCTCCAATATATTTCCCCAAAGCCCGGAGGCTTTACATCATGAGCGAAACTCTGACTCTCTCCCCCCAGGAAGAACGCATCATCAACAAAAAGGTGGATCGCCACGGCCGTGAGCGTGTCTACAAGATTCTTGAGCGCAATCAGTTCACCATCCCCTACGTGGACGTGGAGCGCGCCAAGTACTTCACCGAATCCATGCGCGAGACAGAGGGCGAGCTTCTGACTCTGCGCTGGGCCAAGGCTCTCAAGAATGTTGCCGAAAAAATGACCGTCTGGATTACGCCCGACCAGCTGCTTGCCGGCCGTGTGGGCAAACTGGGCCGTTACGGCATCCTGTACCCCGAAATCGATGGCGACTTCTACCGCGAAGTGCTGGGCAACCTCGAAAACCGCGACAAGAGCCCCTTCAAGATTGATCCCGCAGACCTCAAGACTGTCATGGAAGAAATTGCTCCCTATTGGGAAGGCAAGACCTATCATGAACAGCTGAACAAGGTTCTGCCCGCCGAACTGCGCAACGTGACCTATGACGACGAGCGTGGCCTCAAGTCCAAGTTCGTGGTCAGCGAGACTTCCTCCTACCGTTCCGCCCTGCAGTGGGTGCCGGACTACGAGAAGGTCCTCAAGCGCGGCTTCATCGACATCCAGAACGAGGTCAAGGAACGTCTGGCCAACCTGGATCTCAGCAACAGCGTGGACCTCTGGGAAAAGAAACCCTTCCTGGATGCCATGTACATTGTCTGCGACGCCATCATGATTTGGGCCAAGCGTCATGCCGACCTTGCCCGCGACATGGCTGCCAAGGAAAGCGATCCTGTCAGAAAGGCCGAGCTCGAGCAGATTGCCGAGACATGCGAGCGCGTGCCTGCCTATCCTGCCCGCAACTTCCGCGAGGCAGTGCAGTGCCAGTGGTTTGTGCAGCTCTTCTCCCGTATCGAGCAGAAGGCCAGCGCCATCATCTCCAACGGCCGCATGGACCAGTACCTCTATCCCTACTACAAGAAGGACATCGAGGACGGTACCCTCACCAAGGCCCAGGCCAAGGAACTTCTGGAGTGCATGTGGGTCGAGATGGCCCAGTTCATCGATCTGTACATCAACCCCGAAGGCGTGGAATTCCAGGAAGGCTATGCACACTGGGAGGCCGTGACCATTGGCGGGCAGACTCCTCAGGGCGAAGACGCAACCAACGATCTTTCCTACCTCTTCCTCGAGTCCAAGCGCGAGTTCCCGCTGAACTACCCCGACCTCGCTGCCCGTATCCACTCCCGCACTCCCGAGCGCTTCCTTTATGAAGTGGCCCTCACCATCAAGGACGGCTCCGGCTTCCCCAAACTCATCAACGACGAGGAAGTTGTCTTCCTGAATACCGTGAAGGGTTGCCCCGTGAACGAGGCTCTGGACTACGCAGTGTCCGGTTGCACCGAGACCCGTATGCCCAACCGCGACACCTACACCTCCGGCTGCGTGTACGTGAACTTCGCCACGGCTCTGGAAATGACCCTGTACAATGGCCGCATGCTCTACTACGGCGACGAGAAGATCGGCCTCGAGACTGGTGATCCCACCACCTTCACCACCTGGGACGAATTCTACAATGCCTACAAGGCCCAGCAGATCAACCTCCTGCACAAGGCCTTCCAGCAGCAGGTCGTTGTGGACAAGCTCCGCCCCCAGCACTTTGCGGCCCCGCTTTCTTCCGTGCTCCACAACCTGTGCATGGAAAACTGCCTTGACCTGCACACCGAGAAGATTCCCGGCGGCGTGGACTACTCCTACTTCGAGTTCCTGGGCTACGGCACAATCGTTGACTCCCTTGCCGCCATCAAGAAGCTGGTCTTCGAAGAGAAGAAGCTGACCATGCAGCAGGTTATCGACGCCTGCCGCGCGGACTTCAAGGGCTACGAACCCATCCGTGAGATGCTGAGCCATGCTCCCTGCTACGGCAACGATGATCCGTATGCCGACTCCATCGCCAAGGACGTGGACCGCATCTGCCAGCTCGAAGCCATCAAGAGCACCAAGGAGCGTGGTGTGCATGTGGACGTGCGCTACGTGCCCATTACCTCTCACGTGCCCTTCGGTCAGGTAGTCTCTGCCACCCCCAACGGACGTCATGCCTGGACAGCCCTGTCCGACGGTTCCTCTGCCTCTCATGGCGCGGACACCAACGGACCTACCGCAGTCCTTCTGTCCAACTACCACTCCAAGAACTACGATCTCATCAACCGTGCCTCCCGCCTCCTGAACCTGAAGCTCTCCCCGAAGAGCGTGGCCGGCGAAGCTGGCACGAAGAAGATCATGAACATCATCCGCACCTGGTGCGACCTGAAGCTGTGGCATCTGCAGTTCAACATCGTGAACCGCGAGACCCTGGAGAAGGCCCAGAAGGATCCGGCCAACTACCGCAACCTGCTGGTGCGTATCGCAGGATACAGCGCATACTTCTGCGACATCTCCCGTTCCCTGCAGAACGACATTATCGAACGTACGGAGCATGAGGACTTCTAGTCCGCTGTTCTGAACACATAAACAGCATATCCGGAGGAGAGGCCCATGGAGGTCTTCAGGCATAGAGTGTGAAGACATCCCCCTGAGCCTCTCCTTCCTGTTTTTTCCAAGCCTGTGGTACTAGCACCCGCAGGCTCGAAAGAGACGCAGAAACTGCAATCAACGCCGCGGAGCAGAGATATGAACCCCGATTTGAACGATGAACAGAAAGAGGGCATTGTCTTCAATATCCAGAAGTTCAGTGTCCATGACGGCGAAGGAATCAGGACCCTGGTCTTTCTCAAGGGCTGTCCCCTGCGCTGCCGCTGGTGCAGCAATCCCGAGTCCCAGCGCATGAAGCCGGAGCATGCCTTCAATCCGTCCCGCTGTCTCACAGCCGAGCTGTGCGGTCGCTGCCTCAAGGTCTGCAAGACCGGCGCCCTGAGCCTCAAGGATGGCTTTATCCTGTTTGATGTGCGCAAGTGCAAGCAATGCATGGCGTGTACCGAGGCCTGCCCGGCTGGTGCCCAGACACAGTACGGCAGCGTCATGAAAATCAAGGATATCCTTGACAAGGTCGAGCGTGACGCAGTGTTCTTCTCCCGCTCCGGTGGCGGTCTGACCCTGTCCGGTGGCGAAGCCCTGGCCCAGTTCGACTTTGCCCTGGCTTTGCTGCGGGCAGCTCGCAAGCGCGCGCTTGATACCACCATCGAAACCTGCGGCTACTATCCCTACGAACACATGCATGAGGCCTGCAGGTATCTGAACAAGCTCATCATGGACATCAAGATGCTGGATCCGGAAAAGCACAAGCAGTACACTGGTGTCGACAACGCGCTTATTCTGGACAACTTCAAAAGGGTAGTCGAGGACTTTCCTGAGTTGCCCATCCTGGTGCGCACACCGGTCATTCCCGGGGTCAATGACTCGGACGAGGAAATCATGGCCATACGCAACCTGATTCCCAGAAGGCCCAATATCGAGTACGAGCTTTTGACGTATCATCGCCTTGGACAGCCCAAGTACGGCTATCTTGGACGTGGCTATGGCCTGGACGCGGATGTGGTTGCGGACAAGGAGCGCATGCGCCACTTGCGTGAACTTGCAAAATAGGGACATACTGGCTGAGCTGCAGGATTTTGTGCACACAAGATCCTGCCTTCTCTTTTTGGCTGCCCAGCTGGTGGGCAATGCCAGAAGACGATGAGCCGAACGACCTGTTTTTTGAAGGAGCCTTGCAAGCCATGTATCTCGCGTGCATCACAATTTTTTGCCTGACCGTATTTGCCAGCAATTCCATATACTGCAGGGCAGCCCTGGTGTCCTGCGACATGGGGCCTTTGCTCTATACGGGAGTGCGCGGGCTGATCGCAGCGCTTATCCTGGCGCTACTGTGCGGCATCAGGATCATCAAGCCCCTGCCTCGAGCCGAGGGAACGGGCAGTGTCTGGCGTGATGCATGGCAGCAGAGTTCCTGGATCGGGGCGTTTGGGCTTTTTGCGTACATGCTTTCCTTTTCCGCAGGCTATGTGGCCATGCCCTCCGCGCCAGGAACGCTGATCATCAACATGTGCGTGCAGGTCAGCATGATAGGCTGGGGCATGCTGCACGGAATCTACCCCAACAAAAAACAGTATATCGGCTACGCAATCGCGACACTGGGGTTGCTGTACCTGCTCTCGCCGGGTCTGACTGCTCCGCCTCTTCTCCATTCCCTGTTTATGGCAATCAGCGGATTTGCCTGGGGTGTCTTCACCATAGCTGGTCGAGACGCAAAGTCCGCAGCCCTGGCCACGGCAGGAAGTTTCTGGCGTGCGGCTCTGCCCGGAGCCATCTGCGCCATTGCAGGCCTTGTCATGGAAGCGCAGCCTCACTCTCTGGCCTGGCTTTTTGTCCTTGCCGGAGGCTTGGCTTCTTCCCTTGGATATATCTTGTGGTATGCCATTGTGCCCAGATATTCTCTGGTAGACATCTCCATCATTCAGCTTGCCGTGCCGGTGATCACGGCCATACTGGGAATAATCTTTCTTGCCGAAGCAATCACCCTGCGCTTTGTCATCTCGACCTGCCTCATCCTGGGGGGCATATGCCTGGCAATCAAGGCTCATCACCACCACGAGGCAGCAAAGGCGGCAACCAGGGAATAAAAAGTCCTGCAGACAGGGCACTGCGAGCGCAGCCTCAAGCCAGTTTGTGATGAAAAGAACGTTAGGCGACCCAGTTTCCGCGAAAAAGGAAGTTGTTGCATTTTTGCAGCACAGTAAAAGAAAGCTCTGATACCGCCTCCAGCCAGGCAAATACAAGCCAAAAGTACTCACGAAAGAAGAGTTGTTCCAAGAAGATAGGTAATCTGTCCGGAACAGCTCTTCTTTTTTTGCCAGACCCCTTGGACCAGCAGATAGAGTGCAAAAAAACAACAGAGCTTATGTTTTTTTGCACAACAGAGCCGGATATTCGATGTAAGTGACTGAAAACAAGCTATAAAACCGACAATTTATGACCAGTGAGTATGGTTGTTGAAATGCAACAAAATGGCAGACTCATTTAGTCTAAAATCATGTTTAGTAAAGAATAACAATGGGTTATTCTACTGCTATCAGATCCTATTTGTGAAAAAAAGTAGATAATTGATATCGTTTCTCACTAGTTGTCAAAAAACAACAATGATGCAAAATTGCGACAAAGTTCTGACACAATATTGATAATAAAGAGAAATCAATAGGTTATGAGAAATTTTTCGGGACAGGGGTAAGAGAGAACTTGGTGAACTTTTGGCCCGAAATTTGCAGTGGGAAAGAACGATGTGAAAATTTGAACATCGCGATGTTCATTGTGCTCTCTTATTCCCCTTGCGTCCGATTTCTGCCTATGTCAATCAATGCAGTCGGACAAACAAAGTAATCAGGATGTCCACATGGAAAAGGAACTCACACCCGAACAAAAAAGGAATCTCCGCCGAGTTGTCATTTCCTCAGTGCTAGGTGCAGTCATAGAATGGTATGACTTCTTCCTCTACGGCGTTGTTGCAGGCCTTTTTTTCAACCAGCTCTACTTCCCCGAATTTGACGCACGAGTCGGCACAATGCTGGCCTTTGCCACCTTTGCCGTGGGATTCATTGCCCGTCCCCTCGGGGGTATAATCTTCGGCCATTTTGGCGACAAGATCGGCCGCAAGAAGATGCTCATTCTGACCCTGGAAATCATGGGCACGGCCACGGTCTGCATAGGTCTGATTCCGACCTATGAAAGCATAGGCATTTGGGCTCCTATCCTTCTCATTCTGTGCCGTCTTCTCCAGGGCATTGGCCTTGGCGGCGAGTGGGGCGGCGCAGTGCTCATGTCCTTTGAGTCTGCTCCCAAATCCAAGCGCGCTTTCTATGGCTCCCTCCCCCAGATAGGCATGGCACTAGGCCTGCTCCTGTCCTCCGCAGTTGTTGCTGTTCTGAGTGCTCTGCTGAGCCCCGAAGCCTTCCTGAACTGGGGCTGGCGCGTGGCCTTCTTCCTGTCGGCCATCCTGCTCATCATTGGCTCGTACATGCGAATGACCGTGCAGGAAACCAAGGACTTTTCCGAAGCCAAGCACAAGACTCAGGAAAACAAGTTTCCCCTTGTGCAAGTCTTCAAGAAGTACCCCAAGATGGTTCTGGCCGGCATGGGTGCCCGCTTCATGGATGGTGTGTCCTTCAACGTCTTCGGTGTGTACAGTCTTACCTATCTTACGCAGCAGCACGGTGTGCATCGCGATGCGGCCCTTTCTTCCCTCATCATAGCATCTGCTGTTATGGCTCTTCTTATTCCCTGGTGGGGGCAATTTGCTGACCGTCATGGCAAGGCCAAGATCTTTGGCACCTGTGTACTGATGCTCGGCCTCATCAGCTTCCCCGCTTTCTGGGTGCTGCACAACTATGCCCACAACTTTGTGCTTGTGACGCTGACCCTGACCATTGCCTTCTCCATCTTCCACGCCGGCCAGTACGCTACCATGGCATCGCTCTTCTCCGACAGCTTCCCGGCAGAAGTCCGTTACTCCGGTATTTCCTTTGTGTACCAGTTCTCGGGAATTTTTGCCTCGGGTCTTACACCCATGATTGCTACAGCCCTCACAGGCTGGGATAACGGAGAACCTTGGTATCTGTGCTGCTACTTCCTCTTCTGGGGCTGCGTCTCTGCATTCAGTACCTATGCGCTCCATCGCATGAGCACAAAGAGAGAACAGGAAGAAGCCATTCAGTCACAAACTGCAGATCAGCCTCAGGAAGCCTAAAAGACCTACGGGGCATTGAGAAGAAAAACCTCCTCGATCATGGAAGCATCTCTCTGATTGTCTTCATCCTTCCAATGCCCTTTTTATTGGCAAGTGCGCCGCAAAACCTCCACTCAGGGAGAGCTTTTGCGGCGCACTGCGTGTTTTGGGCCTCAATCCCTGTGTCAGGCGACATGCAAAGTGCACAGCCGGCAGGCGCGAGAAGTGTACCAGCAACAGGTCTGAACGAGGCGACAGCAAAGAGCATTGCCTGCAGCATGCTGAGCTTGCGTTGAGTCTGGCTCTGTCCTTGCTATGCCTTGGTAGCTTGCTGATGCGCAAAAACGGCCTGCAGGCTGGACAGATGCCTGCAACGTCCGGCTTGTCGCTTGGCGGCATCCGGGATTGTCCAATGCAAATAAAAGGGGAGCTCCCAACCAGCACAGGCTGGCTGAGAGCTCCCCTTTCCAAAATGGCTTGCATTTGGGTCAGTGGGTGTTGCTATGAGAGGTCAAGAAGCCTGGGCAGGAAGGTGGAAATTTCGGGGAAGACAATAAGCACTGCCAGGGCCATTATGGACGCGATAATCAGGGGAATGCAGGAGCGGCTGATTTCTTCCATGGTCAGCTTGCTTATGTGCGCCGCTACGTACAGGTTGACTGCCACAGGTGGCGTGACCTGCCCGATGGCCAGGTTGACGGTCATGACAATACCGAACCAGATGGGATCCCAGCCAAAGTGCGCCATGAGGGGAATCATGAAGGGCAGGAAGACGTAGTAGATGGAGATGGCGTCCAAAAGCATGCCGGCAATAAGCAGTATGATGTTGATCAGAAAGAGCAGGACATACTGGTTGTCGGACAGCGACAGCAGCAGGGAGGAACCCTTTTCGATCAGGCCAACAGTCGAAGCAACCCAGCTGAAAAGACCTGCACAGGTCACCACAATCATGACAACAGCCGTAGCGCGAACGGACTGGCCGAAGATGTCCAGCAGATCATTCAGACTGCGTATGGTCTTGTAGATGAAGATGCCGACGAAGAGGCCGTAGAAGACTGTGACAGCAGCTGCTTCCGTAGGAGTAAAGGCACCTCCGTAGATGCCGCCGAGAATGACCACAGGCGTCATGACGGCCCAGAAGGACTCTCTGAAGATTTGTCCGAGGGGACGTGTCCGCTTGACGCCGTGATAGCCGTGTCTGCGGGAGATCAGGGCCACTGCAGCCAGAATGAAGCCAGCGACAACAAGGCCGGGCAGAAAGCCTGCCGCGAAAAGTGCTGGGACCGAAACGTCGGTAATGCCGCCATAGACAATAAAGGCAATGCTTGGGGGAATGACTATGGCAAGACCGGATGTCACTGCCACTGTTGAAGCGGCAAAGGCCTTGTCGTATCCGGCCTTGGCCATGCCGGGAATCAGCACAAGGCCCAGGGCTGCCACTGTTGCCGGTCCAGAACCGCTGACAGCGCCCCAGAAGGTGCACACCGCAACGGCTGCCATGGCAAGGCCACCAGTCCTTTCTCCGACCAGGGCTTCCATGAGATTGATGATTCTGGCTGCGATACCGGCCTTTTCCATGATGTAGCCGGCCAGGATGAAGAAGGGAATGGCCAGAAGCGGGAATTTGGCAATGCCTGCAAAAAAGTTCAGCGAGAGCATGCCGATGCCCATGTCCCATACCCAGACAATGACCAGGGCGGCAAAACCCAGAGCCACGGCAATGGGTACCTTGATGGCAAGCGCACCAACAAAAACGAGCATCATCCAGAAGGCAGGATCATTGAAGAGTGTTTCCATGATTATTGCTCCCTGCCTTTTCTGAGCGAGTTGACAAAATTTTGCAGGATTCGAAAGATGACCAGCAAGGATAGAAGCGGTGTGGCGCAGGTGTAGTACCAGACAGGAATTTCCAGAGACTCTGACGTCGCTTCCAGCTCGATTTCGTCCAGTACTTCCAGATAGCCTGTCCAGACAAGTGCTGCGAAAAAGATGATGCAGACAACGGTACTCACCAGCCTGAACAGAAACTGCAGCTTGCGGGGACAGGCATCGTAGAGCATGCTCATGCAGAGATTGCTGCCATCTCTGAAGGAGCGGGCAGTGCCAAGCAGAACAACCCAGACAAAGAAGTTGACCGTCAACTCTTCTGTCCAGGCAAAGGAAATGGATGTGCAGTAACGGACGACAACGTTGACAAAGGCAACCGTCACCATCACTGCCAGAAATATCGCGCCGAGTATGTCCTCAAAACGCTCGTCAAGAAAGCGCCACATTGAATCAAATCCTTGTCAGCATGAGAAGAAATCGGGCCGAAAGACTTTTCGGCCCGAACACTGGTGATACGCTCTTACTGGCGGACAGAAGCCATATCGGCTTCAGCAGCCTTCACAAGCTCCGCGCCTATCTTTTTGGTCCACTCGTCCCTGACAGACTTGGTCGCATCGAAAAAGACCTTGATTTGTTCGGGAGTGAGCCTGGTCACGGTCATGCCATTGCTTTCCATGCAGCCAAAGGGATCGCTGATTTCGGGCTTGGCATTGATGCTCTCGAGGTACTTCAGAGCCCAGCCGTCATCAATGCCAACTCTGGACAGGGCCTTGCTGTACTTTTCGCTGTCCGCGACGCAGGACATGATGATCTTCTTGTCTTCTTCGCTGAAGCTCTTCCAGACCCTGGGATTAACAGAGACAAGCAGCGGATCGATGATGTAGTGCCAGTCGCAGTGATACTTCTGGTACATCCAGATCTTGATGGGGATGTTGATGCCGTTGGTGGGGTTTTCCTGACCATCGACAATACCCTGCTGGAAACCGGTGATGGCTTCGGACCAGTTCATGTTGATGGGGTTGGCACCCAGAGCCTTGAAGGTTTCGATGAAGATGGGGCTGCCCACAACGCGGATCTTGAGGCCGGAGAGATCTGCGGGCTTGGTAATGGGACCCTTGTTGGTGGTCAGCTCGCGGAAGCCGTTTTCGGCCCAGCCAAGAACATGGACACCCTTCTTTTCCACGGCAGCCTTCATCATCTCGCCAGCCTTGCCGGCAAGGATGGCGTCCATGGCCTTGTAGGGGTCGGGCTGGGAGCCAATGAAGAAGGGCAGGGCAGGCAGGTTGAGTTCCTTGATCTGGGGAGACCAGTTGATGGTCGAGGCAAACGCAAAGTCGATGCTGCCCTGACGCAGGAGCAGGAATTCGTTGGTCTGCTTGCCAGCGAAGAGCTGACCGGAGCAGTAAACCTTGATGTTGATGCGGCCGTTGGTGCGCTCGCGGACCAGGTCTGCAAAGTAGGCTGCAGACAGACCCCAGCCAGTGGTGGGGCCGGGAACGACACTGAGTTTGTACTCTTTTTTGTACGTTGCTGCGCTGGCTGGCATGGCGAGTGCCAGGCACAGGCAGGCACAGACCACAGTCAGCAGAAGACGTGAAAGGCGTGACATAAAGCCCTCCTCAAAGTGGTGAAACGGGAATGGTAGCATGGCTTGCCATTATGTGAAAGATGCCAAGAAATATCAATATAGTATGAGGATTGGACCGAATGCATTGGAGATGTTTCGAAAGTTTGGGCTGACTGAACATTCGATCAATTTCTTGCACTCCCAGATCAGGCCGTTTTCCCCGAAAATGTCTGGCACAGCAAAGCGACAAGGGGTAGACCCACCTTGCGAGCCTCCTGGAAAACACCTTGCGGCAATGCCAGTGGACAGAAAGCAGAGCGACGAACATTCGAAAGCGCGACTTGCGGGGAGCTCTGGGCACGTCCCTTCCCCCGTTCCTTTTCGAACTTCCGCAGGGATTCTCAAGGATATGGAGGCTGCGTGCCCGCAAAAAGCCCGCTCCAGCATATTGTGCCCGTCAGTTGTGACTATTGCGCAGCAGAAAGCTGCTCACCCGTATTCTCCATCTGGCAGGGAGAAGGGGCTTGCCGCAAGTTGCCCGACAGAGAAGGCTGTCTGGCCGGCACAAACTGCATGCGCTGTTCCAAGTTCGTTGGTTCAGCACGTTCCCGGAGGTAGTTGCAGGTTGCAAAAGCTGATCGAGGACTGAGCCAGATACAGGCACAGGGCAGTACGGGAACTGCACAGGGAGGGGAATCGCGCAAGTCCCGTCCTTGCGAGAAGCTTCCCATCACATTGTCACATTCTCAAGGCAACTGCATACTGTTGCGGCACTCTGGGCGAAGCTCTCTGGCATGGATCCCTGACAGAGAGCTGCCTCATCTTGCGCCTTATTCCTGGTCGGTGTCCGGGGCTACGGAAGCTGCGCTCCCTTCGACTCCGGCATCTTGCAGGATGTCCCGCACAAGGAATTCGTCTTCACTGGTCCTGGCCGTGCTCGCGGCTTCGGCAGGGGCAGCGGCCGCATCTGTATCACCGCTTGCGAAAGCTTCACGCTCCGCTGCTTCGCCTACGCTTGTCTCGCTGTTTTGCCATGTGACAAGGGCGGGATTGAGCTCGTAGCGAAGCACTTGCCTTCCGTTCCTGCTCTTCACGGTAACGGTGCGGATATAGCCATGAAGGGCAAGAGTTTCGAGAGCCGCGTTGAGGGGCTTCATGGTGCGAAAGAGCGCCTGTCCCTTCAGAGCCTGGAAGCACTCCCTGGCAGAGAAGATGTTCCAGGAATTGCTGGTGACAACGTCAAGGACCCTGTGGGTAGCCTCAGCCTGCGTGTCCTTGAGCAGCGTGCCCCAGGCAACCCTGGCGTGCTCGAAGAGAAGGTCGCCAAGGCTCAGGGCCTGGCCCATCTGTTCGGCGGATATGACAAGGTCGCTCTTGGGATCCGCGCAGGTCAGAAGATGGAAGAGTGCTGCGATCCTTCCCACCACGTCGCCAGCAAACCTGATTGTCCACTCCTGCAAACCTGTGGCAAGCTCACCCTCGAGACAGCGTCGTTCGGCCTTGTCCTGGTACTCCAGCCACATCTTTTGCGCTTCCTCGGAAAGCGTGAGCGTGACCTGCTCGCCGGGCTTGTTCCAGGACGCAGGCAGGATGCGCAAAACCTTCTCAAAGAAGGCATTGGCCACTTCCTCGGGCATCCGGACACCCTTGGCAAGAGAGTAAGCACCGGTTTCCGGCATGAGGTAGATAAAACGCGAGGCAAGCTTTCTGGACTGGAGAAGCCTTGCCTTGGCGGGATCCGCGAGGATGTCCGCCCTGGGAGCCAGGGTCATGGTGAGCCTTGGGCGCATGCAGTAGTGCGCGCTCTTCTTGTCCACAGTGTGCTGGCTCGCGTCCCAGCCCTTGAGCACAAGCTCTCTTGCGGACCTGGATGAAGCCGAAGAGAGGGTGTCCAGGCAATTGTCTTCCGAGCTTGCGAGAGAGAGGGTATCATGCTGCTCGTGCATGTTCTTCTCAAGGCCTGCCAGCGTGTCTGTCACAAGGCGGGGAAGAACAGAGGCGCCCATGAGGCGGCTTTCAAGGCTGCAGATGCGGACAACTAGCTTATCGACGCTCTCATTGTCTTCTTTCATCTGGGCTTGCACAGCATCCTTTGTGAGCTGGCGAATGGCCCTCTTTGTGATCATCCTGTAGATGTTCTCGCTCTCGATTTGGGGCCCGATTTCCCTGATTTGCTCGTTTTCCCAGTGAGCCAGAGGGCTTGTGCAGGCCTTCTGGACCATCCTCTTGCGGCTTGCCGAGGGCATGGGGCACATGAGGAAGAGATTGGTAGGCTGGGTATTGGTACCATACAGCTTCACGCTATAGGTGCTCTGGGCGCACGTTGCCATGATGCCCAGGGCGTTGGTGAGCACAAGCTCCTCGGGTACCTGCAGTTCCCGGGCAAGACCCGAGCAGAAATCTCCAAGCACTGGCGGAAGCTTTGCGCAGTCAAGCTTGGGAAGAGAGCGTGTGGCAAGGGGAAGGGGAGTTACCCACTCCTTCGGCTCCTGAGGCAGATCCTGGGCCTCCTCGGCCGCAGAGTCCGCACCCGTAGAACGCGTTGCGCTGCTCTTCCTTGCCCTGGCCTTTCTCTTCCTGGCCTTCGCTGCAGCACTTGTCCTGTTCTTGCTGCGCCTGCTCTTGTTGCCAGAGCTGTTTTCCTTCGCCACAGGTTCTGCTTCCTGCAAAGCCTGACCTTCATCGGCGTTAGACCGTGTTGCAAGGCTCTCCATGCTGGTTGTCACTGTCCTGCTGTCCTTTTCAGCCTGCGGGGCCAGAGTCTCCTTATTGGTTGCCGGAGATTCTGGCTGGGGGCCAGTTGTGGTGGCCCCTGCCAGGGTAGTGTCGTTCCCGACTCTGGAAGATGTCGGGGTTGAGCTATCCGACATATGGCTCTCCTTATGTCTCTTCTGTTGCAAAAGCACTTTCTTGCCCTGTCCCGGGCTTTTCAGCCAGGGCACCAAATCTTCCCGGCATGTCTCTCTTTACGTCATGCCCTTTTGCAAAAGGGGCAAGGCGGTAGCAAGAGGGGCAGGAAAAAACTCTTTCTTGCCGAAGTCTTGGAAAGTCAGGGGCAAGAGGTTGGAAAGATTGGCCAGGGTTCCTCAGTCAATTGAAGCTATGGGGTAAGGGTTGATGGAAATACGGCGACTGTGTGACCACGAACGTTCGGTGACGGCATGCCAGAAAAAAATTGACAACTATTGAATAATGACAGGCGGAACTTTTGTCAACTGTTTTGGAGAAAAATTTTTGCGGCATCCATCTTTTGAAAAAAGATGGCTTAATATCAAGGTGTTGGAAAAATAGCACGATGGTTTTCGAAAAGCCTTTAACGGTGGAACATGCCAACATGCAGTTGTTTGAGTGTCCAACAAATGGCATGCACTGTCCAGAGAAATGGACAAAAGCGCTTCATTTTGGATAGTTGGCTCAGGTTTTCAGCCCCCATCAGCTTTCATAGCCTTCGCGGCTCTTCAGATACCAGCGCAGCTTGTCTCTCCAAACAGTGCTGCGAAGAGCTATTCTTTTCAAAGAAATTGTTAGTAATTCATATATGTTAAGTATGTGATACCAGCCTGAGGCAAAAACAGTGAGTCGAGTGTGCGCCCGGCAGATATCAGGATGGGTTGGCAAAGGGCTCTTTGGTGTTGTGTCTGATCTTGTGAAGGATTTTGATTGGCTATTCAATAAGCTACGGTTCTGAGGCCAGGACACGTCTTGCATACCAAGTTTTTTCAAGCAGACAGGGATTCCACCATCTGGCGACCAGGGGCTGTTGGTCACGGCAGAGAAGCCTGATCGGGGGGGCCTGTACCTGGTCGTTCAGGGCAACATCCTGTTTCTGTCCCTCGACAGTCTGGGAAGGGGCAGTCCTGGCAGACCCGGCATGGAGGGGCCAGCTTGTGCCCCTCTCATTTGCCGGTCATTTGCTCGGGGCAGGAAGAAAAGCACCACCCTCGCGACCTGGTATTGACGCTCTTTGCCAGAGTGAATACTACCTTGCTGAAGCGGTTCCGATTCCCCCGGTATTGATTGACCGGGCAAGTTTGAGGAGCCGCTTTGCAGCTCCCTGGCTCCGGGGGGTATTGCCCGGATCGGTTACATGAAGCTTGCAAACCCTTGATCCTGTTGCTCTGGGAACTCCCAAGGGCTCTTTTTGTGTCTGCTCTGACTCACACGCGCTGCTTTCCTGACTCCTCAAGCCATGCATACAGGCGCATGATCTTGCAATAGTACCGCTTCACTCCTGACTTGTTGCCAGCACCCACGGCAGGGCGCGCCTGTCTCTATCCATCTCTGGACCGTGGCCGCGCCCACATTATAGGTCTTGCTGTCTGTACCATGCTGTTCAGCAAGACAGAAACATATTATTGCTGTTCTGCCATCCCACCCTCTCCAGGATTGCGCCATAGGCCACATTGCGGACAAGGTCAGAATATGGGCTTTAGAGCCTGGTTCAATTTTCTTGCGCCCTGGTCCCTGCCATAAGCCTGCAGTCCGCACATGTGGACTGGCTCGGCAAGGAGAGCGCTCTGGTCCGTTGATTTTTGGCGATCGGCAGCCTGTAGCCCGATTGACGGCATAGCTTTATTGCTGGCCGCGCTGTTGTCCGGCTGTTGATTTTCGCTGCTTCCTCCTTGCTCCCTTGCCCTGTCGAGAGTTCCTCCCTGGTCCCGCGTACCTTTGGCAAGAGAGAGGGGCAGCCCAAGAGTACCCGGGAAAGTTCCGCCCACTCCAGGTCGTGCTTGTGCTCCATCTTGTCGCAATGGACTTGGGGCGCTCGGGGCTGGGGGAGAGGCCGCACTCCTTCCTATGTGGCCGGCCCTCACGTCCTGGTTCCATCAGCGCCATCGGCGTGGCGCTCGGGGAGCGTCCCGAGATGCTCCGGCAAGAGGGGAGGAACTGGCATCTTCCTCCAGGGCGTAGCCTGGAAGCGCCCTGGCCACGTCCTGGGCAAGACAATGTCCTGCTCTTCCGGCAACGGGAGGGGCGTGCGAATCCAGAGGGCAGGCCCGCAGCCCCGGTCCCGGTCCCGCCTTCCTCTTGCCGACAAGATGCACCTGGTATGTCCTGCCCCTGGGGCCGAACACAAGGCGCAACTCTTCACCTCCAGGCCTGTTGCCTATGCCAGCCAAAAAGAACCCACACAAGGCCAATATGGGCCACGTGTGGGCATGCGCAGCATCCTGACAGACACCGCAAACAAAGATAGCGCCTGCCCTGTACCGCGGATGGCCCCAAATGGGGCGGGCCGCGCAGCCAGCAGACGCTACCACCGCTTTGGGAAAGGGCGCAGTCCAATCATTCCACGAAGGGAACCCCTGGCGCTGTCTCGGGCCAAAGCGACAGGAAACAGCCTAGCCGGCATCCCTTGCCCCGTCAATTGCGTACGGACTGATTTACCCCCTTTGCCAACGGATCGTCATCGTCGTAGGCATTCCAGCTTCCGCCTTGTCCTGTATGCCCCATGCCCTGTCCTCACACTCCTGGATATTGAGCGACTCGGAAGCACTCTTGAGACACTTCAGCCGATCAAAGTCATTGGCGGCAAGGGCGGCCTGGATCTCTTCCCGGAACCCTGCCCACTTCTGGCGCTGTTCGCGAATGACAGCCGCTTTCCTTTCGGCAGCAGTGTCTACGGCCTGGGCCTTTTTTTGAGGGTCAACCGCGTCAACCTTGGCGGCAGTCAAGCACGCCACTGCCTCGGCAGAGTCTTGAATCCACTTCCCCACCCTGGCCTGTTTTGAAATAGCCTGCTACCAGTACATGTCGGGTTCGCATCTACAGGAGCCAAACAAATCGACAACTATCAGCAACTACTCGGTATCCGCCCTGCTGACTCGCATCGCACCCCCATCTTGCAGGCCTTCTTGAAAAACGCCATGCCCCAGTGGAAAACTTTCGTGTAGCCCATGGTCTTGAGCTCTGCATCGTACTGACGCTTCTCAATCTGCTGCAGGGCCTCGTCAACACAAACCTCCAGAGCTTTCTCGGAATCAGCGCGCTTGATCTCGATGACTGCGGCAATATTTTTGTCGTTGTTCACTACAGTGAGATCAAAGACGCCGTTCCCCGCTTCACGGTTGGATGCCACTGTATACTTGAGCATAAAAATGCCGAGCAGAAGGGAATGGTAGAAATACTCCCTGTACCTGTAGTCGCGAAAGCTGGAACTCAAAAGAAGACGCTCGTGCAGATTCTGTTCAAACTTCGTGGCATCACCATCCCAAAACGGCTGGAAAAAGTCATCTAGCATATCCTCTTCCGGGACAATATTCTCAAACCATGATTTGATGTCTGTTTCAAAGGCTTCGCGCACTTCCCTGTTGGGTATGGCAAGCAGGGTTTGTCCGAGGCCCGGAACAACAGCGGTGTTTGCATTTTCGTCCACAGGTGTCAGATAGCCAGTCAGATAGAGCAGCGTCCAGAAATTGTCCTTTTTGCTGTATACCTGTGTGTAGTCGAGATCCATGTTGATGTTCGCGGCAATACTTTTCCCGTCTGTAAGAGAGGCCATGTCGTCCTGAACAGTCGCGGGGATGCGATCATGAAAGCCTTTGGTCAGCTCGTTTTTGGTGACTCCGACCCAGTAGGCTCTGGGAGCTTCCTGAGGATAATCTTTCAAGAGAGTCAGATACTTCATGATGCTCCATGGGCAGTAGATTTCCTGCTGTTTCCCAAAGTGATACCCATCATACCACTTTCGAATTTCCTCACGTTTATCTTCAAAACCTGCATCGGCAAGCAGTTGGTCTACTTCATTTTGCGTGAAGCCAAAGAGATTAGAGTGCAAGGGCTCAGTGATGTCGAAGCAATCCAAATTATTGAGATCACTGAAGATGCTTTGTTTCGTAATGCGCAGAACGCCTGTTAGGATACCAAACTTGAGATAAGGATTTGTTTTCAAAGGATCTGTAAGAAAACCACGCATGAATACAATCATTTCATCATAATATCCTTTATCTGCAGCTTTTGCAACAGGGACATCATACTCATCAATAAGAAGAATTACAGGCTTATTATAGTGTTGAAAAAGGACTCTTGTGAGAACAAGAAGAGAACCACGAAGAGTAATCTCATTTGTTTCACAGTCCATAAGCTTTTGGAAAACAGATCGATCCCTGGCTTTGATTCTGTTGTTATTCAGTACATCGTCATGCAGAGTGCATATATCACTGATTTTAATTTGTATAGCGTTCACTGCTTCGGCATACGTCAAGGTTTCGACGCCCTTCAGGGTCAGGAAGATAACAGGATACTGGTTCATCCATTGGGCGCACAGCTCCTCGTTTTCAGCAACCTTGAGCCCGGCAAAAAGTTCCCGGCTCTTCCTGTCAATGTCGAAGAACGAGGCCAGCATGGACATGAACAACGTCTTGCCAAAGCGTCTTGGACGAGTAAACAGGGACGCATCAGCCGGAGACTCAAGAAATTTTTCCAGAAATCCCGTTTTATCAACATAGTAGCTATTGCCCTTGCGCAATGTATCAAAGTTATCGGTGTTCTGGATTTTGATAGACATACTTGCTCCTTCCCTGGTGAACTATCGGGGCTGGCGCATTTTCAGTTTGTTCAGTTCCAACGTATGGGTTTTGCTGCCTACGGTCAATCCGATTTCCCAAGCAAAACGCTATGGTGCTTGTCGCCCCGGCGGGGCACATTACCCCGCCGAAGTTTCGCAGTTGTATGGGGTTAGGCTACCCTGAAGTCCTCGCCAATCTCGCCCTCGCAGCCGATGGGCAAACCTTCCGCCCAAGGGGGCAGCTGGCGCATGCACTGTTGCATGAAGGCCAGGCACTCTTCGGCCTCGTCCTCGGGGCAAGCACGCCCAGACTGTCGTGGATGTTGATGCGGATGGGGTAGCGCTCATTGATGAGACAGGCCTGGTAGCGGATGATGGCAAAGGCAGTCGCCTGGGTGACGTTGTTGCAGACGATGCCGGAGTGCAGCCGTTTGGTGACCATTCTGCCCTTTTCCATGCAGTCGTAGACGTACTCCTGCGTGCCATCGGTTCTGCGCTGGAGGCGCAGGTTCGGGTACACCAGAGGGAAGCCGTCCGGGAGAACGATGGCCGCAACCTCGTGCCCAAAGATGTCGTATTTGCCAGAGCAGTGGAACAGCCCTCGAACAAAGGTGCCGCTGCGCCCCAAACGCAGATTCGCCAGGAGTGTCTGACACTTGCGCCAAAAGTCACAGATGGCGCCATTGCGTTTGCGGTAGATGCCCACAATGCGCTGGGCCTCGCGTTCGTGTTCTTCCTGACTGTCGCCCAGCATTATGCCCTGCTGCT
>CALVGM010000147.1 GCA_944327095.1 uncultured Desulfovibrio sp.
CACAAGTTTGCCACCTATCCGGAAAACTGGGGCGCGTTCTCCTGCATGGGCTGCGGGCGCTGCATCAGCAACTGCCCTGCACGCATCGATATCAGGCGCATTGTGCTTGATGCCATTGAATACGGGAACAAGGAGTAGGGCATGGCAACAAAGACAAAAAAGCAAGGCACCAAGACCGGTGCAGAAAAGAAGAAGACCACCACAAGGGCTTCTTCGCAGACAAGGCAGGCGAAAAAGGCCCTTGAGGCCCAGGAACAGACCCCTCCTGCAGTGCAGGAAGAGGCCATGACTCCTGCTGCTGTACAGCCTGAGCCGGCTGCCGCAAAGCCTGAAGAAAGCAAGCCCAGGGCCAGGACAAAGCCCAAGGCCGAAGCTGCGGCTGCACCCGCCGAGGCAGAGACAAAGCCCGAGCCTGTGGCTGCGCCCGAACCCGAAGCTGCGGCTGCACCCAAGGCCGAGGCAGAGACAAAGCCCGAGCCTGCGGCTGCTCCCGAGCCCAAGCCTGAGGCAAAGCCAGCGGCAAAGGTTGCCACTGCCGAACCCAGGATCAAGCTCGTGCCCAGCAAGGACGGCTCCAAGCTCACGGAAATCGTTGCCAGGCCAGTCAATCCCGGCAACCCCTACCTGCCCATGGCGGCCACTGTCCTTGAGGTCATTACCGAGTCCCCGAACATCAAGACCATACGCGTCACCCTGGACGACCCGGAAATAGCGAAGAACTTCACCTTCGAACCCGGCCAGGTGGGACAGCTGTCGGTTTTTGGTGTTGGCGAGTCCACCTTTGTCATCAACACCCCTCCGTCGCAGAAGGACTATCTGCAGTTCTCTGTCATGCAGGCCGGCGAGGTCACCGCAGCCATCCACAACCTGTGCAAGGGCGACAAGGTCGGTGTGAGGGCACCTCTTGGCCGTCCCTTCCCCTACCAGCTGTGGAAGGGCAAGAAGCTCTTCTTCATCGGCGGCGGCATCGGCATGGCCCCCATCAGGACCATCATGCTGCACTGCCTTGAGCACAGCAGCGACTACGAGAAGATCAGCCTTCTCTACGGCTGCAAGACGCCAGAGCTCATGCCCTACAAGTACGAACTCGACAACTGGCTCAGCCGTCCGGATCTCGACTGCACGCTTACCATCGACATGGAATGCGAGGGCTGGAAGCATGAAGTGGGCATGATCCCCAACGTGCTGCGCAAGCTCAATCCGAGCCCGGACAACTGCATTGCCATACTCTGCGGCCCGCCAGTCATGATCAAGTTCACGCTCATGGCTCTCGATGAAATGGGTTTCTCCCACGAAAACGTGTACACCACGCTGGAAAAGCGCATGAAGTGCGGCATTGGCATCTGTGGCCGCTGCGGCATTGGTGGCAAGTACGTCTGCCTCGACGGCCCAGTGTTCTCGCAAAAGGAACTTGACGAGCTGCCCCCCGAACTCTAGGCGGATACCCAAAAACAATTCAGGCCCGGGAAAACACGATGTTTTCCCGGGCCTTCTGTCTTGTTGGCCACTATCCCCTAAAGGGAGCTAGCGTATCTGGCAGTTGCCATCCTCGCAGTCTGACGTGGGAATGACCGGTGTGAGCTGCACAAGCACAATGCGCTCCCTGGGGCCTGTGTCGTCGGCCACCAGGGTCACGCGCATGAGGCCCGAGGGCAGGGGCAGATTCGAGACTGCGACAAAGGTGCCATTGCCTGTCACCATGCGCACAGGACCTGCGGAGGTCTCGCGCAGGTTCTTGAAGGAAGCGGATTTTATGACCAGATCCCCGCTCCTGATGGCGGCAATAAAGTGTTCCTTGTCCTGTATATGGCCATTGGAGCCTATGAAGACATAGTTCGACGCCAGGAGACGATCAAGAGTCTCGGTGTCCTTGTCAAGCAATGCCTCGACAAAGAGGTCCACTGGATCCGCGGCTGCCCTGGCTTGTGCGGGCACAAGGACGGACATGGCCACTGTCAGCACAAGACAGAGACAGAGGGACGACAGCAGGCTCAACGTTTTTGACAGCATCTCTTCCTCCCTGGCTAGAAGCCTTCCTCCAGAGGAGGCCAGACAAGGCAGTCGGCAGGCGTTGCGGCCAGAGCCTTGCCAGCCCTGTCCACATGCACCCTGCGCCCTTCCACGCGCACGCGCCCCTCGGCTATCCACTGCACTGCCTGGGGATAGATGCGGTGCTCAAGAGCGTGAATGCGCGTCATGAGGCTGTCCTCGTCGTCCTCGGCATCGCAGGGCACAGCGGCCTGTATGATGATGGGACCCGAATCCACTTCCATTTCCACAAAGTGCACTGTGCAGCCCGACAGCTTGACCCCATAGGCCAGGGCGTCCGGGCCCGCGTGCACGCCACCGCCAAAGGCTGGCAGAAGCGAGGGATGGATGTTCACGACGCGGTTTTTGAAGGCGTCGAGAAAGGACTTGGTCAAAAGGCGCATGTAGCCGGCCAGGACAATGAGTTCCGCACCGCTTTTCTTCAACGCGTCAATCATCACCGCGTCAAAGGCCTCGCGGGAGGGATAGGCCTTGTGGTCCTCCATTTGCCAGGGTATGCCTGCGGCCTTGGCCCGCTCGATGACACGGGCGTTGGGACGGTTGCAGAAGATGAGTCTGATGTCCACATCGAGCACGCCCTGATGCATGAGGTCAATCATGGCCTGTGCATTTGTCCCGTTTCCGGAGGCGACAATGGCTATGGGCAGAGACATGTGATCACTCCTTACTGTAGTGGACGGTCAGAGCCTCCACAAGATGGGGAATGGAGAAGTTGTCCGGCACAAGGCCAGCCTTGAGGCCATGGGCCTCGAGTGTCTTGGCAGTGACAGGGCCTATGGCAGCGAGCAGGACTTCCGGGTGCTCCTGCATGGTCTTTTCCGGGACCAGAGAGAAGAAGTTGTCCACCGTGGAAGAGGAGCCAAAGGTCACGCAGTCCACGTCTCCAGCCAGGATGCGCTGGAGGATTTCCTCTCTGGGCGCGGCCTCGGGTACGGTTTCGTAGCAGGCAACAACGTCCACCCTGGCGCCTGCCCTTTCCAGGCATTCGGGCAGCACTTCCCTGGCCCTGGCAGCCCTTGGCAAAAGGACACGCGCACCCTTGAGGTAATCTGTCCCCTCCAGGGCCTCCACCACGCTCTCGGCAACGTATTTGGGAGGAACAAGGTCCGCGAAAAGGCCATGCTCTTCCAGGGCCCTGGCTGTGGCAGGGCCAATAGCGGCAATGCGGGCTGCGCCCAGAGCCCTTGCGTCGCGTCCGGACTTTCTCAAGGCCTGCCAGAAGAAGCGCACGCCATTGACGGAGGTGAACACAATCCACTTGTAGGCGGCAATGTTCTCCACCGCTGTTTCCAGGGCCGAGTTGTCCTTCAGGGGCTCAATGCGGATGGTTGGGAATTCCACCACCTCTGCTCCCAGGTCCTGCAGTGTCCTTGCCAGGGTGCTTGCCTGTTCCCTAGCCCTTGTCACCACTATACGGCGGCCGAAAAGGGGCTTTTTCTCGAACCAGTCAAGCTCGTCGTGCAATGTGCACACCTTGCCCACCACAATGACAGAGGGGTTGGTAAAGCCCTGTTTGACTGCTTCCTCGTGCAGGGTGGCAAGGGTTGCCACAAGCGATCTCTGCCTGGGAGTGGTACCCCTGTAGACCAGGGCAGCCGGAGTTTCGGGAGCAAGGCCGCTGGCCAGAAGATTTTCCACAATATGGGGCAGGTTTTTCATGCCCATGACAAAGACCAGGGTAGAGGCGGATTTGGCAAGGGCGTCCCAGTTGATGGCGCTCTTGGCCTTGTCCGGGTTCTCATGGCCGGTCACGATGGTGACAGACGAGGCAAAGTCCCTGTGGGTCAGGGGAATGCCCGCGTAAGCAGGCGCGGCAATGGTCGAGGAAATGCCCGGCACCTCCTCAAAGGGGATGCCAGCCTGCAAGAGCTCCTGCGCCTCCTCGCCCCCACGGCCGAAGATATAGGGGTCGCCGCCTTTCAGGCGGGCGACACGCTTGCCCTCCCTGGCCTTGGCCACCAGAAGGGCATTGATTTCATGCTGCTTCAGGGCGTGCTTGTCGGCTATCTTGCCCACGTAGATGCACTCTGCGTCCTTGCTGGCCAGGGAGAGGTAGTTCGCGTTGGCAAGAGCGTCGTAGACGACCACGTCGGCAGTCTCAAGCAGTTCCTTGGCCCTGAGTGTCAGCAGGCCGAAGTCGCCCGGTCCTGCGCCTATGAGATAGACCTTTCCGCTCATGCAACGCCTCCACGACCAAGTTCAAGCAGTGTTCTGGCGGAAAAGCCCGTTGCTCCCTTGTCGCACAGGGGATCGGGCGTGTCCTTCCAGTCCAGGGCAGCGATGTCCAGGTGCGCCCAGCGGGTCCCCTCAAGCACAAAGTGCTCCAGGAAGAGCGCTGCGGTAATGGCCCCGCCGGCCCGTCCGAAGGCCGTGTGGCAGATGTCCGCAATGGGGCTTTTCAGCTTCTTGTTGTACCCCTTCCACAGGGGCATGCGCCAGTATTCTTCACCCGCGCAGTGGCCAGCGCTCAAAATGGTGCTGGCAAGGGCGTCATCGTTGCTGAAAAGGCCTCCGAGCTGGTCTCCGAGAGCAACCATGCAGGCCCCAGTCAGAGTTGCCACGTCCACCATGACTTCGGGGTGCCAGCGTCTGCACGCGTAGGCGATGGCGTCGCACAGGACAAGCCGTCCCTCCGCGTCCGTATTCACGATTTCAATCATGTCCCGCGAGTAGCCCTGCACAACGTCACCAGGCTTTACCGCATTGCCGTCGGGCATGTTCTCGGCCAAGGCCAGAAGGCCTATGACACGGCGGGGCACTTCTTCCTCGGCAAGGGTAAGCACAGCGGAAAGCACTGCTGCAGAACCCGTCATGTCGCCCTTCATCTGATGCATGTTGGCCGCGGGCTTGAGGGAAATGCCGCCAGAGTCAAAGGTGATGCCCTTGCCTATGAAGACTATGGGCGTGTCGTCCTCGTGACCCTTGGGGGCATGCTCGAGAATGACAAGACGGGGAGGATTGGCAGAGCCCCTACCCACTGCCAGATGGGCGCCAAAGCCCTGCTCGTACAGGGCTTTCTCGTCCAGGACCTCGCAGGAAAGCCTGTTTTCCTGGGCAAGCTTCATGGCCTTTTCGGCATAGGTGACGGGATTGAGTACATTGGCCGGAGCGGAAGCGAGCTTCCTTGCGCGTATCACGGTCAGGGCCGCACGTTCCCCGCGCCTGGCAGCCTGGCGGGCAGCTTCCGGCACATACTCCTCGGTGAAGCCCACTGCCAGCCATTCGAGGCAGGGCGTCAGGTCCTCTCGCGCGGTCCACTTGTATCTGGCGTTCTGGTAGTTTGCCAGCACGCAGGCATAAACGGCTTCCTCCAGCGCGCGTTCGGCGTTGCCGTAGCGCTCAAGGCTGGACCAGGGAATGTGCACAGAAGAAAAATGCATGGCTCTGGCCTTGCGCAGGCCCCTGGCGTAGGCCATGCGCAGAATGTCCATGGCATCGTCTTCGGTATGCCTGTCCTTGCCCATGCCGATGAACATGACCCTCGAATAGGGCAGGTCCGGATGGCCGTACACAATGTTGATCTCGTCCTTGCGGCCAGTCACATCACGCATGCCCGGGGCAATTTCCAGGAAGGGCGCAGCGGAGTACAGTTCCTCGCAGGTATCGTGCAGGACTTCTTTCTCCCAGAGGGGGATTAGAGCCACATCGGCAGACCATTTGTCCTCGCCGCCGGCATGGAAACGAATTTCCAGATCGTTCGCTATATGCTTGCTTTTGCTGGCAATCATGAGTGCCACTCTCCTTGTTTGAAAGTATGCCTGCAGTTATACCCGCACAAGGCATTGCTTGCCAAGAGGAAACGCCCTTGTGCGTCCCGCGCTGCCCTTTGGATTCTCACTCTTTCCTCTCCCGGCCTGGAGCCTTTTCTGTCATGCTTTTCTACATCCACGTTCCCTTCTGCAGGGCCCGCTGCGCCTACTGCTCCTTCTTTTCTCTTGCTGTGGGCAAGGGCCATGCGCCCAAAGAATATGTGCCGGCACTTGTGCGCGACATAGGCTGGCTTGGCTCGCAATACGGCGCAAACGTATCAGAGGCGCAATATGTGGTCTCCAGCGTCTTTTTTGGAGGCGGCACGCCGAGCCTCCTTGCTCCAGACGACATGTCCAACATCCTCGAGGCCATCAACAGGCATTTCCCCCTGGCCACAGACGCGGAAATCACCATGGAAGCCAACCCGGAAAGCCTGCAGGAAAAGACCAGAGTACAGGCTTTTGCCAGGGCAGGCATCACGCGCATCTCCATGGGCGTGCAAAGCATGTCGGACGCGGATTTGCGAACGCTTGGTCGCATCCACACTGTCGAACAGGCACTACAGGCTGCTGAAAACATCCATGCCGCGGATTTCGCCTCCTTCGGCATTGATCTCATGTGGGGACTGCCAGGCCAGAGTCTGCAAAACTGGCTCGATATTTTGCGAAGGGCCTGCGGGCTTTCTCCAGACCACATTTCTGCCTACGGCCTGACACTGGAGGAAGGGACCAGACTGGCAAGGGATTTGGAACAGGGAAAGCTTGTCCTGCCGGATGAAGACACGCTGGAACAGATGTTTTTGCAGGGGCACGAGACGCTTGAAGCTCAAGGCTTTGAGCACTACGAAATTTCCAATTTTGCCCGCAGGGGCCATAGGTGTCGGCACAACCTGGGCTACTGGCAGGGAAAGGATTACCTGGGCGTGGGTCCTGGCGCTGTGTCCACCTGGCAGGGCAAACGAGTTTCCGAACCCTGTGATCTGAAGTATTGGCTGACAAGCAAGCCGCAAGCAAGAAAGAGGGAGATTGAACAGCTGGACAGGCAGACTGTGCGGGAGGAACGCATCATGCTTTCCCTGCGCACAGGCAGAGGACTCGACGTCACAAGTCTTGATCTTGAATATGGCGGCGATTTTCTGAAAGAAAACGACTCTTGCATACAGGCCCTGCTCAAGTCCGGCCTGGCCTGTGTCAGAGAAGAATTGGGCAAGACTTTCCTGGCCCTCACCCCTCAGGGCATGCTGGCATCCAACGATATCGTGGCCAGGCTCTTTTAGGTCACAATAGAATATTTGGGTGAAACATTGTTTCACGTGAAACAATCACAGAATGTAAACAGCCCCTGCGTCACAGCCAATTTGTAAGCGCAGTCATTTCCCTCTGCTCCCTCTCATTGATCCCAAACGACTGCATCTCTGGACCTCTTCGAAAATACGGTCAATGACTAGTACCCCATTGACGCAAGCCGAGAACGCAGCGTCCCCCTACTCGTTTGCCAAGTCAGCCTTCACCTTCAATGACCACGCCACACAGGATCCCTCGCAGCAGACCGTTTGGGGATATACATTATACCGTGTCAGTGTACAGTGGATAGAAGTATTGCCTGTGTCCTGAACTGTCGCATATCTTCTGCCGTTTCCAGCATTCAATCCATTGTTTCACGTGAAACAATCTATCCCAGCCATGGCGTCCGATCTCAAATGTACCATGTTCGTGGCAGACATCTATCTACACAAGTACACAACATCCATGGCCTTCTGCGCTGGCGGGCCAAACTATGAAATGCATGGGAAAAGACCCAGGACTGTAAACGAAACCAAGTTCCAAAGTATGTTATTTCGTGAGTGGCACCAAGGGCATGTCATGTCGCACTGGCTTGAGGCACTACCTTCGCCCTGCTCTGCTCAATAGATTATGTCACTTTCTGCACTCATTGCTTTGTTTCACGTGAAACAATATGGAATAGTCATGGTGTCACCACAAAAAGGAGCATGTCTTGGCCCAACGTTTCTCACGCATACATGACGCTCTCGACACGCACTCTGTGAAACACAAAGAGTATAAGCAGGCCCTAGAGGAAAAGTGGTATCTGGATGGAAACAAGCCCAGCTGGCCTATTTCCCAGAAGACGTCGAGCATGGCTTATGCGCACCAGTCTTGTGTAGATGGAACATATACCGGTTTTCCACCAGCGCTGCAAAATTGGCTGGACATCTAGAATCAAACTTATGTAAAAAGGCCCCGGTACATGGTGCTGACAGATATCAGGGCTGGCTGACGCGTGACAGCCTTCCTACACCCCTGCACGGTTGCCATTATGGGGTTTACCAGACCCCGGACCAATCGCAGTTGAGCCGGGGTCAACTGCTATATGGCGTTAGACGCCGAGAGCAGTACCAAAAAACAATGCGACAAGCAGGAAAAAAAACAAAACACCTCGGCCGCCTCCTTTCCTGGCTTGCGCCGCGCCAAGCGCGGGCTTGGAACGAAAAAAGACAATCGTGAGACAAAATGGCTATCTCGTTTCATCTGGACTGTTCAGATGTTTCCTGCATCGATGCATCGAAATGCATATACCAAAGCTTCCATGCTCATCAGAGAAAGCATATCATTCCCTGGGCCTAAGGAACGACCACAACTAACTTCTCCTCTTCTGAACTTGGTCATCTGCTTCTGAAGTGGTATCTGTGCTGGCACAGAAGAGAAATTGAGTGCGTTATTCCCAGACGGTTCATAAGCCTTTGATTGTTTCACGTGAAACAATGCCAATACAGACTCGTTACAGGTCATCGCCAAATTGCTCGTGCAGGTACGTGAGTTATTCTCTTTCCAAGAAACATGGACGTCTTCTCTTGCTCTCTAGTCCAGTGAAGACAGGGCACTACGTTTTTTCCTTCAAGCAATTTGAACTCCGCCAGGAACAACACATTCACAGCACAAGTATGGGCTGATAATAGGATACTGGTATCCATTCAGTCACCTCTCCTGAAAGTGACAACCTCTGTGATCAAGCATACATTCGCCATGCTTGTTTACTGGCGCAGCTGGATGCAATGACTTAACCAGGTAGTCATGAAGCAAGGCCAGTTTCTAGCTGTTCTCCACAAAAAGGCATTTTCTTGTCTCTGTGAGCATATAACTGCATGGATATGGATACTGAAGACTTGGGCTGCTTGATGTCACAAGGCTCAATGTTTCACGTGAAACATTTGTCCTCAGCGTGCCAAAAACGCTCAACCTTCGTATTGCCAGGAAAGGAATAGGTTTTGTTTTTCCAAAAGGTCCTGTCTTTCTTGCAAAAGCAAGTTCATGAGGAGCCTCTGCCTGCGAAGCAGGAAGAAGGCATCTTGACACAGGACTTCGCCCCAATAGCCACCGCCGCGAGAACCATTGCCTTCATAGATGCTGAAATAAGCACCAGTGGCAACAAAATATGCGATCTTGGAGCTGTGCGCGAAGACAAGGGGCATTTTCACTCGAACAATCCTCAAGCCTTTCTCGACTTCATTGCCGGTGCCGACTATGTCTGCGGCCACAACATTCTTCGGCATGACCTGCTCTGCCTGGAAAGGGCAGGCATCAGAATAACTTCCAGAGTCATCGACACCCTGCCACTATCTCCCCTGCTCTTTCCCAAACGTCCCTACCATGCCCTGCTGAAGGACGACAAGCTGCAAGTCGATGAGCTCAACAATCCCGTCAGCGACTGCAAGAAAGCGGCACACCTCTTCCATGACGAGGTCAATGCCTTTCATGGCCTGCCTTCGCAGATGCAGGGCATCTACTACGGTCTTCTCAAGGGGACGCCATCCCTCGAGGGCTTTTTCTCCTTCCTGGATCTTCCCCCTGATATTCCCGGAGACACTTCGGATCTTGTGGAACGCATACGGGCGGGCTTTGCGGGCAGAATCTGTGCCAGGGCCGAGCTTGATGATCTCGTCACACAGATGCCCGAAGAGCTGGCCTACGCCCTTGCCCTGATCAACACAGACGATCCTGCTTCAGTGACACCACCCTGGGTCCTGCACAGCTATCCCCAGGTCGCCAGTGTCATCAGAAGGCTGCGCCATACCCCATGCCGGACTGGCTGCCCCTACTGCACTGAAGAGCTCGACGTGCACAAGGGTCTGCAGCGCATCTTCGGGTTCGAAAGCTTCAGGACCTACAACGGCGAGCCCCTGCAGGAAAAGGCTGCCCAGGCAGCCGTTGCGGGACACTCCCTTCTTGCTGTCTTCCCCACTGGCGGAGGCAAGTCCATTACCTTCCAGCTGCCAGCTCTCATGGCAGGCAAGTGCGTGCATGGCCTGACTGTTGTCATCTCGCCGCTTCAGTCCCTGATGAAGGACCAGGTAGACAATCTGGAGAAAGTCGGCATTACCGAGGCAGTCACAATCAACGGCCTGCTTGATCCCGTCGAGAGAGCCAATGCCCTGGAGCGTATTGAGGACGGGTCAGCTGCCCTGCTCTATATCTCTCCCGAACAGCTGCGCTCGCGTACCATAGAAAAGCTGCTGCTCAGCCGAAACGTTGTTCGCTTTGTAATCGACGAGGCCCACTGTTTTTCCGCCTGGGGGCAGGACTTTCGGGTGGACTACCAATACATAGGCCATTTCATCCGGGAGCTTCAGGAAGGCAAGAGACTCGGAAAAGAATTCGCCATACCCGTTTCCTGCTTCACAGCCACTGCCAAGCAGAAGGTCATCAGCGACATCTGCCAGTACTTCAGGGAAACCCTGAACCTGGACCTGCAGATTTTTGCTTCCTCCTCAACGCGCAAAAACCTGCACTACAAGGTTCTTTTCCGGGAAACGGACGAGGAAAAGTACATCACCCTGCGCGATCTTCTTGGCTCAAGGGACTGCCCTGCCATCGTCTACGTCTCCAGAACTCGCCAGACAGAAAAACTGGCCCGGAAGCTGGCAAGCGACGGCTTTGCTGCCGTGGCCTTCCATGGCAAGATGGATCCTGCCGACAAGATCGAGAGCCAGGAAGCCTTCATGAGAGGCGATGTCAGAATCATTGTGGCGACGTCAGCCTTTGGTATGGGCGTAGACAAGAAGGACGTGGGCCTTGTCGTTCACTACGATATCTCAGCCTCCCTGGAAGACTATGTGCAGGAGTCGGGTCGCGCCGGCCGCGATCCGTCTTTGCAGGCTGACTGCTATGTGCTCTACAACGACGCGGACCTCGACAGGCATTTTCTCCTGCTCAACCAGACAAAGCTCAGCCTCAGCGAGATCCAGCAGGTCTGGAGAGCAGTTCGAACGCTGACCAGGCGGCGTCCACGTGTCTGGTGCTCTCCCCTGGAAGTCGCCAGAGAAGCTGGCTGGGACGAAAGCGGCAATGACATCGAGACAAGGGTGCGCACTGCTCTGGCAGCTCTGGAAAACGCAGGCTACCTGGAGCGTGGCAAAAACATGCCCAGGGTCTATGCCACGAGCATATTGGTGAAGAACATGCTCGAGGCAGGGGAGCGACTGGAGAAATCGACTCTCTTTTCCGATGCCCAGCGTCTCAACGCCCGCAGGATCATGACTGCCCTCCTCGGTAGCAGAAGCAGAGCTAGGGCAGAAAACGAGGAAGCCGAATCCAGGGTGGACTACCTGGCAGACAGGCTGGGTATTGTCAGGGAGGAAGTTGTCCAGCTCATCAGCCTCTTGCGCTTGGCAGGCCTATTGTCCGATATGCAGGACATGTCTGCGTACATCCACGCATCGGACACGGAGAACAAGTCCCTCCACATGCTGGAACAGTTCGCGAAGCTGGAAAAGCTGCTGCTTGGCAAGCTCAAGCAGGAAGGCGTGGACATAGCCCTCAAGGAGCTCAACGAGGAGGCTCAGGAAGCGGGCATTGCCAGGGCAAGTGTCCGCAACCTGCGCACCCTGGTCAACTACCACATCATCAGAAAATGGGTGCACAGACCAGAGTACAACAGGGCCGACACCGTGCGCCTTGTTCCCGCACTGCCCATATCGACCCTGCAGCAAAGGTACAGCCTGCGCATTGCCCTGTGCCGCTTCATCATCACCTCCCTCTACAACGAAGCCAGGACTGTGTCCGCGGACAGGAGCGGGATGAAGCCTGTCTGCTTTTCTGTCGTGGGTCTCTACAACAGCTACAGGGCCATGGCACGCAGCAGACTCTGCGCGGAGACGATCAGCCTGAAGGATATGGAAGACGCGCTTTTGTATCTGTCCAGGATCCAGGCCATGAAGCTCGAAGGGGGCTTTCTTGTCCTGTACAATGCCATGGAGATTCGCCGTCTCATCGAAAACACCAGGATCCAGTACAAGAAGGCCGACTACCAGATCCTGGACGAATTCTACAAGCAAAAGACGCAACAGGTGCACATTATCGGGCACTACGCCCATCTTGTTGTGGACGACTACGAAGCAGCGTTGCAGTTTGTGCAGGACTATTTCCAGATGGACTACAAAAAGTTCATTGCGAAGTATTTCAGGGCAGACGAGATAGAGACGATTGGTCGCACCATCTCCGCACAGAAGTACAAGAAACTGTTTGGCTCCCTGTCCACCACGCAAAAGGCCATCATCAACGCGGGAGAACGACTCATTGTCGTTGCCGCAGGCCCCGGCAGTGGCAAAACCATGGTCCTTGTCCACAAGCTGGCTTCGCTGCTGCTTCTGGAGGACGTGAAGGCAGAACAACTGCTGATGCTGACCTTTTCGCGGGCAGCGGCAACAGAGTTCAGAAAGCGTCTTGTCGGACTCATTGGTCCGGCTGCCCATTTTGTGGAGATCACGACCTTTCACTCATACAGCTTTGATCTGCTGGGCAGGGTCGGCAGGCTGGAAGGCGTGGAAAATGTTGTCCAGAAGGCCGCTGACATGATCCGCCAGGGAGAGATCGAACCCGGAAAGATCACCAAGAGCGTCCTGGTCCTCGACGAGGCCCAGGATATGGCAGCCGACGAATTCAGTCTTGTCCAGGCACTGATGCAGCACAACGAGGGCATGCGGCTTATTGCCGTAGGCGACGACGATCAAAACATTTTTGCCTTCAGGGGCGCGGACTCGGGCTTTTTGCGCTCCCTTGTGACCGAACACGGTGCCGTGCAGTTCGAAATGACCGAAAACTACCGCAGCGGCACAGCTGTGGTATCCCTGGCCAATGCCTTTGCCACCACCATACACAAGCGCATGAAAAAGGCGCCCATCCGGGCCATGCGCCAGGAACAGGGCAAGGTCTGCATCACCAGACACTATGGCAGACACATGGAGACAGCCGTTGTGGGACAGATCCTCGCCACCTGTGGCAAGGATCAGTGTTGTCTGCTCACAAAAACCAATGACGAAGCCCTGCAGCTGACAGGATTGCTGCTGAAAAAAGGCGTGCGTGCCAGCCTGATACAGTCCATGGAACATTTCAGGCTCTTCGATCTTTTGGAAGTACGCCATTTCCTCAAATGGCTCGACAACATGCAGCAGTCTCCGGTCATCTCAGACGAGGCATGGGAAACGGCAAAAACAAGGCTTGAGCGACAGTATGCCACAAGTTCCTGCCTTGCGAACTGCAAAAGACTCTTGCAGGACTTTGAGGCCACCCACAGGGAGAAATATCGCAGCGATCTGGAAAACTTCATCCGGGAGTCCGCCTACGACGATTTTTCGGATGTAGAGGCTGCTGTCACCGTGTCCACCATCCACAAGGCCAAGGGGCGCGAGTTCGACAAGGTCTACATGCTGCTGAACGGATACATGGCTGCCACGGACGATGACAGACGAACTCTCTACGTGGGCATGACCAGGGCCAAAAGGGAACTCTACATACACTGCAACACAGACATCCTAGCCTGCCCTGCCATCACAGGAGCCCCAGGCGTCACATACCTTGAGGACAAAAGGGAGTACGGCGAGCCCGAGGAGATTGCCTTGCAGCTGACACACAGGGATGTGGTGCTGGACTTTTTCAAGGGCAAGAAGAAGTACATCTTCGGACTACGTAGCGGCGATCCTCTCTACTTCACGCCTGAAGAAAGGGGGCTGCACGCACGGGTAGATGGCAAGACCATGCCTGTCGTCAGGTATTCGAAGGCATTTCGGGACAAATTGCAAAGACTGACAGACAGGGAATACAGGCCATACGCTGCCAGAATACGATTCATAGTGGCCTGGAAGGGCAAGGAGGATACGGAGGAAACGGCCATTGTCCTGCCAGATATCGTCCTGCGGCGATCCTGAAGAAAAATTGTTTCACGTGAAACAATCCATCATACCCTGGCTTTTTTTCATAGCTACATTCATCGCTTGACTTGCGTCGAGCCAAGCGCAGGCATGAAATGAAAAAGCCAACTATGCAAGAATGCGGCTATCGTATTTTGTAGTTCTGTCCATATTCTTTGCCTTGGCACTCATTTTCTATGTTAGGCGACACGAAAAGTATACCATCAGAGAGCGCAAAAACGACAGCAAAAGTATACCAGTCAAGCCCCAAAAAACGATACAAAAAGTGTACCAGCCGAGAGGCTAAAAACTGGGCGATACTGTTGCCGTCACTGCAGCTTTGGACAGGGGGGGGGCAATTATCGTTCGTTTTGGGGGTCAGTGGAACTTTCGCTTGACATAGGATTCGAAATTTCAACTTCAAACGAGCCCAATCTGGGTCCGCTAACTGACTCTTAAAGCCCTCCCAAAAGTGCCTTTCAAAGTACTCCAAATCCCCCCTGCCCTTTCTGATACCCTTGGTTTCTTCTCCCATACCATTGGTTCACTGGTATACCTTTGTTGTCGTCTCATATTACATTTCATTTCTGATTGTTTCACGTGAAACAATCTTCCATGCCATGAGTTGCAGCTGACAAAAAATGCTCTCCCCTTCTCTGCCATATTTTGCCTTTACAGAGCCTGGCCGTGAAGGACGATCTATCCAGGAGCATACATGCCTGGTCTCATGCGTACCCACGCTGCCCACAACACGGTCTTTCTATACGCTCTCCATCTATCAATTGTTGCCAGATATTCTTTTGTGGATGCACCAGGAGATCGCACATATGCCCTAAAAAACAGCCTGTGTGCACAACACACAGGCCATCAAAAACTGCCCTCTCTCGGCGGAATCACTGTTTGCCCGGCAATGGCAGTGAGTTCCCTTGTATCTCACAGAAAGCTGTTGGTCGAAACTTTTGCTTGAGTATTTGATTGTTTCACGTGAAACAATCAAATGCCCTTTGTCGTCAGCTTAGAAAATGGAGCTGTGTCTGGGCCAGATGCTCGTACTGTTCGCACACACCCAGGGCCTCCACTGCCGTGTGCCCCACTGCGCACAAACCGTGCTTGCCCATGAAGACAGCCTTGATGTCGGGATCGGCAAATCCGTCCGCAGTGGAATTGGCCAGCTCCTCTGTCCCGGGTTCGCAGGCAGCGGCCATCACCAGTTTTTCTCTCCAGGCTGCGGATTCAAAAAGAGGCATACGCAAATAATCCTGCTCCGCAACCCGCAGGGACAAGGCCAGCATGGCAGCCGGGTGCACGTGAAGCACATACCTGACATCCGGACGTCTTTTGTAGATGGCCACATGCATTGCTGTTTCGCTCGAGACGGCAGGTCCGCGGACAGCCCTCCCCTCTGCATCAGCCAGAGCCACATCGCCTGGTTTCAGATGCCCCTTGGCCACGCAGGTTCCAGTCACAAGCAGGGCATAGCCATCCTTTGTGTCCAGGCGAATGCTCATGTTGCCATTGAAGCCGCGCATGATGCCGCACTGCCAGGCATCGCGGCAAACAGCCTGCATGTCCCGGAGTGCTCTGGCACAGGCCTTTGTATCAATACCCATGGCGGCCAGATCGCCCTTGCTCATGTCCACGGCCTCTAGCCATCTTGCGAAAAACTTTTTCACACAAACCTCCGAGCTCAGGAAAAATGGTCAAAACCCTTCAGATTGTCTATTGGTTCCCTGTTGCAGAAAATTTTGTCTCCAGCGGTCACCACGCCTATTTCCCAGAAGTCGGGAATGGCGGCGTGCAGGGCTGCCAGCATGTCTGGCGCACAAGATCCCAAAAGGGCGTAGTCGTCACCGCCCAGAAGGGCTTCGTGCACAGGATTTTTGCCATTGGCTCTGCACCAGGCAATCAATTCCTGATGCAGCAATCCGGCAGGGATAATGAGTTCTGCCCCCAGGGTCTCTCCCTCCTCGTCCCACACGCCTGTCTCCCCGCTCAGGCCAAGGAGTCGTGGCAGGTCGCGTACAAGACCATCGGAAAGGTCCATGAGCGCTGGGGGTCTGGCGTTCATGCCGGCCCTGGCCAGCATAAGGCCTGCGTCTACCATGGGCTCAGGCTTGAGAAGCGCCTGGCAGGCCTTGGGGTATTCCTCCAATGCGCTGCGTCCCCTTTTTTCAAGCTCGAACAGCCCTGCCCGCGCAAGGCCCAGGGCGCCCACAACAAAGATGGCGTCGCCAGGCATGGAACCGGCCCGCGAGAGAAAGCCCCCTACCCCGATCACCTCACCAAAGACCGTGACGGAAACAAGCAGCTTGTCTGTTCTGGAAAGATCTCCCCCGATGAGCGCCATACCGTATCTGGAGGCCAGGGATCCCATGCCTGCAAAAAAGGAGTTGAGCCAGGTGGGATCCGTTTGCCTTGGCAGACCCAGGTTCAGGGTAAAGGCAAGGGGCTTCGAACCGCAGGCTGCCAGGTCGCTGATATTGCAGGCCAAGGCCTTGTGGCCAATCTCCTCTGCCGTCGCGTAGGACGTGCGAAAGTGTACGTCCTCCAAAAAGAGATCGCTGCTGATGGACAGGGGTTTGCCCCCGGGCAACAGAGCACAGTCGTCTCCGCGCCCGACAAGAACACCAGGCTTCCTCAAGGGAAAATAGCGTCCCAAGGTGTCGAGAATGTCGTCTTCCGAAGCGAATGGCCCTGCTGGCATACATTTGTCTCCAATACAATGCGCGTAAAGGCAAGACCCGGAACGTTGCTGTCTCGAGTTCCTACCTTTTCACAAAAACATAGGCAGGCATGATGGTCTTTGTGCCAAGCACAGGAAAGGAAATCACAAGATTGCCCTTGTCCTGCACCTCAAGGATGCGTCCCTTGCCAAAGATACGGTGCTGGCATTCGGTAATCTGGCCTGCCCGTATCTCCTTCATGGCATCCAGGGCTGGCACAAGATTTCCCTCACCGCCGTCCTCTCGGACCTTGCTCTCTCTTGCCCCTGATGCTGCCTCGGTCTTTTCGGGCCTGGTCTGGGCTTGCCCGGTATTCCTTGAGCGTGCAAGCAGCCTGCCCCTTGCAAGGCCCCTGACCTCTTCGGCGTCGTCCGCGTCTAGTTCCTCAAGGAAGGTGCTCATGGAGCAGTAGCTGTCTCCCCCGTAGGAAGAGGCAGCTTCGGAGCGAGTGTACCAGTAGAGCTCCAGGTTGTCCCTGGCCCTGGTACAGGCAACGTACATGAGCCTGCGCTCTTCCTCCATGGCGTCTGCCCGTGCCAGGGCAAAGCGCGAGGGCAGCTTCCCGTCCACAAGATCAAGGACAAAGACGTGCTTCCACTCCAGCCCCTTGGCAGAGTGGATGGTGGAAAGCACAGCGCTGTCCTTCGTGTCCTCTTCCCTGTCCACGCTGTCGAGCAAGACTTCAGCCAGAAAGAGGTCCAGATCCGTGGCAGTGGTCGCCATGGTGTGCAGTTCCATGAGTCCCAAGCGCCTGGTCGGATAGTCCACTGCGTACTGTTCCTCCAGGTGCGGATCGTACAGCTCCATGGCCTGTTCCACGCAGTCTGCAGCAGAGAGCTTTTGCGTGCGCATTTCAGCCAGTCTGTCAAGCTCCGCAAAAAGGGCCGGATAGCTCTTGCGGTATCTGGCCTCGGTCTTTTCGCCCAGGGAATGAAAAATCTTTTCCGCTGTCTTGATTCCTATCTTGGGCTGCATGCAGGCTATGCGGGTAAAGGCCGGCAAATCCATGGGGTTCACGATGAAGTACAAATAGGCCATGAGATCCTTGACATGGGCCGCTTCCTGGTAGCGCAGGCCACCGTACTTTTTGTAGGCAATGCCCATGGCTGCCAGGTTTGCCTCAAGCTGGTAGGACTGGTAGCCTGAGCGAAAGAGCACTGCTATTTCCCCTGCGGGTACTGTCTCGAGCAGCTTTTCTATTCTCTCGGCAACGCATCGTGCCTGCTCGATGTCGCTTCTGCACTCCACTATCCTGACAGGCTCCCTGCCGGAGCGAAAGGCTGTCAGTGTTTTCTCGTACCCTTCCCTGGCGTAGCTCATCACCCTGTTGGCCACCTGCAGTATGGGCTGCAGGGATCTGTAGTTCTCTTCCAGGGCAACAATGCTGGTATTGGGAAACATTTTGGGGAAATCGAGGATATTGCGCACTGTGGCGCCACGGAAGGCATAGATGGACTGCGCCTCGTCGCCTACGGCCATGACAGAGCGCCCGTCCTCCACATTTCCGGCCAGAAGCTTGAGAATCCGGGCCTGCACGAGATTGGTATCCTGGTATTCGTCCACCAGGATGTGGCGATAGGTCGCCCTCAGCACATTGAGGGCCTCCCTGTCGTTTCTCAGCACATCCTCGAGCTCGAAAAGCAGGTCATCGTAGTCAAGGAGGGCATTTGCTCTCTTGTAGTCCCTGTAGCTCTTGCCCAGCCTTTCCAGATCGTCCGCGTAGGGCAGCACATTGGGGGATTCCCTGGAAATGACCTGCCCTATGCTCTCTTCCTTGTTCCTGGCCTTGCTGAAAAGTCCGATCACAGCCTGCACGTTGGGAAAGCCGCGCATGCCCTTGGCTATGCCAGCCTCCTCCTTGCAGCGGCGTATGATGCCCTGCTGATCCGTGGCGTCCAGGACGGTAAAGGGGCGATTCTCAAGCCAGCCAGGCTTGAACTGGCGCAGGACCCTGTAGGCAAAGGCGTGAAACGTGCCTCCGTAGAGGCCGCGCAGGTCCGCGCCAAGCAGATCCGTTGCCCTGTCGAGCATCTCCCTGGCTGCCTTGCGGGTAAAGGTAAGCAGGGCAATGTTGTAGGGCGCAACCCCGTGCTCCACAAGCCAGGCCAGACGGTAGACTATGGTACGTGTCTTGCCTGTGCCCGCGCCGGCAATGACAAGCATGGATCCAAAGGGCGCCGAAACCACCTTGTACTGCGCATTGTTGAGCAAATCCCTGTACGCCAGCATGTCCCTACTCCCGATCCTCTATTCCTCTGTGCCTTCGCTGGTCTGCTCCCTGGCGGTGCTTGCCCTGTCGCGGAGCAGCGCAAACCACTCCCGCGACGATCTGAACTGAAAGAACACTACCGCGGCCATGTCCATGAGCAGGGACAAAAGACGGCTTATGACAAGCCCCTGGGAGAAGGCAAAGAGCTCTGCGCAGTACACGGCCAGAAAGCCCGCGTTCACGGCAGTCAGCACATAGACAAGATAGAGGGGCCAGCGGTGACAGCGGCTCAGGAGATAGGCGCACGCGCCTTCGAGCAGAGCCGTCACAGCCATCTGCACAATCACGATGCGCAAATGGGACTGGCCGCTTGCCCCTGCCTCCTGCCACTGGACATCGCCGGTTATGATGAGAAAGACCAGGGCCACTGTGCAGGCTGCGTACAGAAAGACTATGCCAAAACGCACGTTTTCGGGCTTTTCCGGCAGGGGTGGAAGCACTGCTCCCTGTTCCTGCTTTTCCCTGTACCTGCGCGCCTTCTGAAAACTTGCTGCCATTTCTTCTCCCTGGTCCTTCGGTCCTGTCTGTCGTGTGGTTTGTCCCTGCTGTGCCCAGCGCCTAGTGCTCGTGACGCTTGAGCTCGGCTTTCAGCTCCTCGCGGATCTGCGCAGCCTGGTCGGTTGCGCACCACTGGGCAAAGGCGTTCTGCCAGCCGGCAAAGTCGAGGAAGTTTTGCTCCAGAGCCTGTTCGTAGGCCTGGACCCAGATATTGAACAGTTGCAGGCCAATCTGGAAGGCATGGGTGTCGAAATAGGCTGCCAGCGAGCCCTGGGGGATGAGATCGCCCTCGTAGGTATCCTTGATGAAGTTGCAGACAGCGCTGCGGGAAACCTCCAGAGTGAGCCTCTTCCCGTTCAGCTCCTGGGCCATGGGGTAGAACTCGAAGAATCTCTCGCGGATGCGGTCCATCGCCTTTTCGGGAATGGCAATGGAGAGCACGTACTTGCCCTCACTCACCTCGTCTTCCCTGAGAAAATAAAAGCGCAGCCAGTTCTCGAACATGACAGAGTTCAGCATGGCTGCCACGGCATTGTGAAAGCGTTCCTGCTCTTCAGGCATGATTACTCCTTGTCTTTCCTGCTGCCATCATAGGCAGCAAGTATTTCACGTGCGTCCGACTCCATTGCCACAGGCAAAAGCGCCAGTCTGCAGAAATCGTCTGCAGTATCTATGTCCAGCTTGACTTCCGGGCGTCTGAGCCAGTCTTCTTCCGGGTCAAAGGTTCCTATGCCAAAGCGATCCCTGTGATCCCAGATGTAGTTGAGGCAGTGCTCGCGCTGCGAGGGCTGGTCGGCCAGTCGCCCTATGTCCTCGAGAAGCTCTCGGGACAGCATTTCCGCACCCAGACCATCCGGCCAGAGGTTGTTGCGGGGAATGTGGTTGTAGCAATAGTCCAGATGGGCGTTGTCATAGAAATCCACCAGCCTGTCTATGGCTTCGCCCCAGACAAAGGGATTGTCCGCGCAGATGCGCACAATGCGCTCTGCCTGTGTTGCCTGCGCTGCCAAAAGAAAGCGCGAGAGAACATCCTGCTCGGAACCGCGCACAACCTGCACGCCCTGCCCTTCGAGATGGGCCTGCAGGACCCTGTCCCTTTCCGTGTCCGGCATGGCGACCACTACCCCATCAAGCCTCCTGGCCATGGAGACGCGTCTGACCACCCAGTCGATGAGCGCGTGCCCGCGCAGGCAGAGCAGGGATTTCATGGGCAGGCGGGAGGACCCCACTCTTGCCTGAATAATGGCTACGGTCTTCATATTGGGCTCCCTGCCCCCTGTCTTTCTCGGCAGGAAGGCAGCAAACCGGCACATGCCGGCAACTTTCTTGTGTGCCTGTCTCTATCCTGCAAGTGACGCGACGGCGTCAGACCTGCTCATGGGCCTCTGTGTCCCCGGACTCGCCACCGCCGCTTCCCTCGGGCAGGAGCCCCAGAATGCGGTGTATGACCTTGTCCTTGTTGGGGGTAAAGTCCTGGACAGTCATGCGATCAAAGAAAAGCTTTCGCAGCCCAGGCTCGAGCATGGCCAAAAAGGCCCTGCGTATCCTCTGATCCGTGACCCTGTCCATGAGGCCCAGAAAAACAAAGCCGTATCTTGGCCTGGCAAAGCTGTGCTTGGCCTCGCGCTCGTGGGTTGCCAGGACAATGGCAGGCACGCGCATGTGGGCAAGCTCGTAGGTGGTCCTGCCTGCGGAACAGATGCACAGATCCGTGCCTTCCATCATGCGGCTCATGACATTTGTGGCCCAGGTAAAGGAGATGAGACTGTTGGTCTCGCTGGCCTCCTGCACGCGTCGTTCCATTTCGTAGCGATGCATGTAGCCAGGACCTGCCACTATGCGAATGGCTATGCCCCTTTCCCTGCAGATGGGCTCGATGACCTCGAACACCCTGCGGGTGAAGTTGCGCTGATCCGTGCCGCCGAAGGTTATGAGTACGGTCTTCACATCCTTGCGGAACTCGTTGCGCCTGGCATTGACAAACTCGTCGCGCAGGCAAAACCAGGCCGGGCCGCACAGCCTTTTCTCGGTGCTCAGAGAAACGTCGTACACGGCGTTGATCACCAGATCCGCAAGCTCCGAGCCCTCGCCCTCGTCCTCGAAGTTGACCGTGCGCACGCCTGCCCTGCGCAGGGCTCCCATGTACTCGGCGTCCGTGTTGAGGATGTCGTTCACCACCAGATCCGGGCGCAGCTTGAGGACAGTCTCCTCAAGCTTTTCCTCGCCCTGTCTTGTGGAATGGTAGTCGCGCTCGGCAATGCTTTGCACTGCCAGCTCGGATTCGCGCGTGCACACAAAGGAAATCTTGTGGTCCACGATTTCGTGGGCAAGCATGAGAGCGCGGTAGATATGCCCCATGCCAATGGCAGGCCAGCCTGCCACCACAAAGACGATATGCCTTCTGCACAGAAGGTGCTCGCATATCCACCAGTCCTGGTAGGACTGTATTTCTATGGCCCTGTCGTTGAGGAAGTAGGGAACCACATTGTCCATGTGGGCCGAGTGCCCCTCGGACAAGGCCTTCAGAAGGGCCTTGGAGCGCAGGATAATGAGCGCCCTGCTCTCGACCACGACCTCGAATTCCCCCACTTCCTCGTCGAGAAGCTGCTCGAGATTCTGTCCCTGCACGCTCCACACGCGCTGATGCACGCTCTTGACCGTGACAAGGCTGTCGCAGTCGCAGGACAGGTACTTGTGCCAGGCGTCCTCCACGTCCACCCAGGTGATGAGCGGGCAGGAAGCACGCAGCACTATACAGTGCTCGTACTTCTGCGCCAGCTCTCCAAGTATGTCGCGCATTTCCGCCACAATGTTCAGGGTGCGGAAACGCAGGTCCTTGTTGCGCCGAAACTGCACGCCTGCCCGCTCGCAGATCAGGGAGATCTCCTGGCTGTCCGTGAGAACATAGATATCCTCCCCGCCCACAACGCCCCGCGCGGTATTGATGCCACGCTCGATGAGCGTCACGCCCGCGAGCCTTTTCACCAGCTGATCCGGTATGACGGCGTTTTTCTTGATCGCGGGTATGACAATGCAGCGCTTGCGCATACTACCCCCTGAGTGAAGCCATGACCTCCCTTGTCGAGGCAAGCATGTACTCGAAATCTTCGTCGCTCATCCATGCCTGGAAGGGGAAGGAAACCATGGTATCGTAAAAGAGATCGCCATTGGGGCAGGACGCCTCCCCAAGGCCCTGGCGGATATAGTAGTCGTAGCGGTTGAGCGGGATGTACTGCACAACGCACTTGATGCCCTTTTCCTCGTACATGGCGCGCATGAAGGCGTCGCGCTTCTCGGGCCCCGAGGTCATGCGGGCAACCAGCAGATGGTAGTTGTGCCTGCGGGTTTCCTCGCGCAGAAACTCCAGTTCCGGCCAGTCGGCAAGGCCGTCGATGAAGGCCAGGGCGCGCTTGCGCTTGGCATCGTTGATGGCATCTATGCGCTCCAAAAGCTTGGTGCCAAGGGCGCACTCCACCTCGCCAAGGCTGTAGTTGTTGGGCTGCAGCATCATACCATCGAGCATGGGCACGTCCACGTTGCCCATGGCCGGCTTCCAGTAGTCCTTGCGCTCGAAGTTGTAGGCGCAGTGGCCGTTGTGGCGCAGCATGGGCAGGATTTCCTGGTACTTTTTGTCCCTGACCCAAATCATGCCGCCCTCGCCAAGGGTGGTGAGGTTCTTGTGGGAGTGGAAGGAGAAGGTCGCCATGTCGCCAAAGGTGCCGGCCTTGCGCCCCTTGTACTCCGCGCCAATGCACTGGGCCGCGTCCTCGATGAGCAGGACGCCGCGCTCGCGGCACAGATCGGCGATCTCGTCCATGGCGGCCACATAGCCGTACAGATGCACCACGACCGCGGCCTTCGTCTTCTCGGTCATGGCCCTGGCAATGGTTTCGGCAGTGACCACATGGGTGTGCAGATCCACGTCGCACCAGCGCAGCCTGCCGCCCTTCTTGAGGAAGGGGTAGGCGGAGGCCGTAAAGGTATGCGAGGGCATGACCACCTCGTCACCTTCCCTGAAGCAGCACAGCTGCGCGCTCAGTTCCAGGGCAGACGCGCCGTTCATCACGGCAAAGCAGCTGCCTTCCTCGACGCCCTGGTAGTTGGCAAAGGCTTTTTCGAACTGCTGCAGGTATTTTCCCTGGGTCAGGGGCTCGGCAGAACGCATGACCTCTGCCACAAGGGCTACTTCTTCATCTGTGTAGCGGATGGAACGTCCGCTGAAATTGATGCGTACATCCATTTCCTAAGGATCTCCGGTGCGCGAAGGGCACAGCCCTTCGCGCTTTCTCCCAAACTGTCTCTGTGAAAGGTCTGTCTGGCCTGTAGGCTACATGCGCTTGAAGCGGGCAATGACGTTTTCCGGAGTCAGCACCTTGCGATAGTCCGGGCCAAGGGCATTGGTCAGGGGCTTTTCGTGCACAATGCTGGCGTCATAGAGCTGCTGGTACTGCTCGTCTGTCAGATTTGCACAAATGCCCTTCTTCAGGCTCACGCCCTGCTTTTGCATCATGTCCATGACTTCCCTGTACTGGACAGGATAGATGTCCTCCAGGACAGACAGGGCGTAGCAGTTGGCAATGCCGTGGTGCATGTGCAAAACCATGGAAAGGCCAGCGCTCAAGGGATGCACAACGCCCACAAAGCCTGCGGCAAGGCCGCCCAGGTAGGAGGCAATCATGAGCTTTTCGCGGTTTTCCTCGGCCATCATGTCCCCGGAAAGGAAGACATGGCGAGACAGATCCAGGGCCTTTTCGGCAAGGGCGTCCACCACCACGTTGCGATAGGAGCCCGACAGGGACTCGAAGCAGTGCATGTAGGTGTCTATGCCTGTGAAGAAGTACTGTTCCCTGGGCACGGTCACGGACAGATCCGGATCCAGCACCAGCTGCTCGAACATGGTGAAGTCGCTGTTCATGCCGAGCTTGAGGTTCTTTGCCTCGTTGCACAGGACGCCTGTGCGGGAAGACTCGGAGCCTGTGCCGGACAGTGTGGGACAGCCAATCTTGTAGGGAGCGGGGTTCTTCACCAGTTCCCAGCCCTGGTAGTCCTCGGCCTTGCCGGGGTTGGTGAGCAGGTTGCCCACGCACTTGCAGGTGTCCATGGTGGCACCGCCGCCAAAGGCAAGCAACGCGCAGGGCATTGCACCAGCCAGTTCCTTCCTCACCTGGTCCGTGTAGGCGTCAATGCCGTCCGTGGTGGGTTCCTCGCTTGTATCCACAAAGATCACCACGTCGCCTTCGACAACAGGCACGCGCTTTGGCAGATCGTTGTGGGCAAAGAAGTGGTCAAAGAACCACACTGCCGGGCCACCCTTGGCACGCAGGGGAGCAAGCACTTCCCCAAGCTGGGCAATGGCGCCCTGGCCTATCATGACATGACCGACATTCTTGGCATTCCTATACGATGGCGTTGCCATAAATTCTCCGTAATTGATCCCGCCTGGGGAGAGACGCCCACAGCGGGAAAAGATTTGTTTGGGGCGCAGTGCCCACCGGCACTGCAAGGCCCTATTGCTGGCCCTGAAAAAGGCAGGGGCTGCGCTTGTGCGCACTGGTCTTCTCTAGCCTATGCGCACGGCGCGGACAAGCCCGCAAAAGGCCGGAAAGTGCCATATGGCGCAGAAATTCCGGGATCTTGCCTCTTTTTGCCCCGCCGTGGACGACGCGCTCCTAGAGAGCAAGGCGCTGGCGCCAGGACTGCACTGTATTGGCCAGGAGCATGGCAATGGTCATGGGGCCGACACCACCCGGAACCGGGGTGATGGCCGCTGCCTTCTGGCTCACTGCGGCAAAGTCCACATCGCCGCACAGCCCCTCGTCCGTGCGGTTGATACCCACGTCGATGACTACGGCGCCTTCCTTCACCATGTCGGCCGTGATGAACCTGGGCCTGCCAATGGCGGCAAAGAGAAAATCAGCCTCCCGGCACACCTCGGCCAGATTGGCTGTCCGCGAGTGGCAGACTGTCACTGTGGCATTGCCGTATCTTCCGGGACGCATGAGCAGCGAGGCCAGGGGCTTGCCCACAATGTTGGACCTGCCCACCACAACGGCCCTCTTGCCCTCGGTGGGCAAGTCGTAGCGGCGCAGAAGCTCGATGACGCCTGCGGGCGTGCAGGACACAAAGCCTGACAGCCCCAGCACAAGACGCCCCACGCTCACGGGATGAAAGCCGTCCACATCCTTGTCCGGATCGATGGCCAGAAGGCATTTGTCCGCGTCAAGGCCCCCGGGCAGGGGCAGCTGCAACAAAATGCCGTCCACTTCGGGATCCGCGTTGAGACCAGCTATGAGTGCCAGAAGCTCGTCCTGCCCCGTGGTGGCAGGCAGGCGGTAGGGTATGGAACGTATGCCAGTCTCTGCGCAGGCCTTTTCCTTGTTGCGCACATAGACCTGGGACGCAGGATCGTCTCCCACCAGAATCACGGCCAAGCCAGGAGCGCGCACGCCCTTGGCCACAGCCCGGGCTATCTCTGCCCCTATTTCCCCGCGAATGTCCGCAGCAGTCTTTTTGCCATCAATACGTATCAATCCGGACTCCTTGCATTTTTTATGATGAGGGCAGTCCGGGAAGCTCCCGGACTGCCTGACAAGCAGGGGAAAAAAGGCTCTCCCCTGTTTCAGAGCATGCGGCAGGGCGCCTATTCCTCGTCCTCGTTCTCGGTCACGGGGGCGAGCTGGTTCAGGAGGGCTGCGCCGCAGTACTCGGCCGCGTCGTCAAGTTCCTCCTCGATGCGCAACAGCTGGTTGTACTTGGCCATTCTTTCGGAGCGGCACAGGGAACCCGTCTTGATCTGGCCTGCGTTGACACCCACGGCCAGGTCGGCAATGAAGCTGTCCGCAGTTTCGCCGGACCTGTGAGAAATGACCGTGGCGTAGCCATTGTTCTTGGCGAGCTCGATGGCGTCCATGGTCTCGGTCACAGTGCCGATCTGGTTGAGCTTGATGAGAATGGCGTTGGCAACGTTGTTGCAGATGCCTTCCCACAGGATGGAGGAGTTGGTGACAAAGAGGTCGTCGCCCACCAGCTGCACGTCGTCGCCAAGGTTGTTGGTCAGCAGCTTCCAGCCATCCCAGTCGGATTCAGCCATGCCGTCCTCTATGGAGTAGATGGGGTAGCGCTTGCAGAAGTCGGCCAGCCACTCGCACATTTCCGTACTGCTGAATTCCTTGTTCTCGCCCGCGATGACGTACTTGCCGTCCCTGTAGAACTCGGATGAGGCCACGTCGATGGCCAGCATCACTTCCGAACCGGGGTTGTAGCCGGTTTCCTCTATGGCCTTGGTGATGTAGGCAAAGGCGTCCTCGTGGCTCTTGAGGTTGGGAGCGTAGCCACCCTCGTCGCCCACTGTGGCGGAAAGGCCGTCCTTCTTGAGGATGGTGCCCAGGGTGTGGAAGATTTCCGCGCCCATGCGCAGGGCATCGGCAAAGGTCTTGGCGCCCACGGGCATGATCATGAATTCCTGTATGTCCAGGTTGTTGGGCGCGTGCACGCCGCCGTTGAGGATGTTCATGAGCGGCACAGGCAGAACCTTGGCGTTGATGCCGCCAAGGTAGTTGTACAGAGGCTGGCCCACGTAGCTGGCAGCAGCCCTGGCCACTGCCATGGAAACACCGAGAATGGCGTTTGCGCCAAGACGGGACTTGTTGTCCGTGCCGTCGAGATCGATGAGGGCGTTGTCCAGGGCCACCTGATTCAGGGCGTTCATGCCTGTGACGGCATTGGCAATCTCGTTGTTGATGTGCTCGACTGCCTTGAGCACACCCTTGCCCTGGTAGCGTTTTTCGTCCTTGTCGCGCAGCTCGAGAGCCTCGCGGCTTCCCGTGGAGGCACCGGAAGGCACTGCGGCGCGTGCGGAAATGCCGTCATCGAGTGTCACTTCAACTTCAACAGTGGGGTTGCCGCGGGAATCGAGAATTTCACGGCCATAGACGGATGCAATGGAACTCACGGAAATGTCCTCCGAAACAGCCGAAAGCGGCTGTCCATGATCAAGGGGCTTGCCTTGTCTGCCGCAAAGGTGGCTGCGGCCTGCAAACAGGGAAAAGCCACGGGTATATTGGGCCAGGTACCTGGTTCAGTACGGGGTGCGGGAAGAAGCCTGGCCTGGCTCCCTTTCCTCGTACAGAAGACGAAGCCCCTGCAAAAGGAGAGCCGGGGTCACCTCGTGCAGGGAAGAGGAAATGCGCGCTATGCTCTGGGCAAAGCCGCCTGTGCCAACCACCTTCACCGGGCCCTCGAGCCTGGCGGAAAGCTTGGCAACAAGGCCGTCCACCAGACTCGCGAAGCCGAAGAGAATGCCGTGGCGTATGCTGGTGGAAGTATCCCGGCCCGGCGTGGGCTCAAGATCCTCGCAGTCCAAATTCACGGCCGGAAGCTTGGCCGTTGCTCCGGCCAGGGCATTGAGCGCCGTCAGGGGGCCAGGGAAAATCAGGCCGCCCAGATAGGCCTTGTCCTGCACGCAGTCGAAGGTGACGGCAGTGCCAAAGTCCACGACCACAAGGCCGGGCGTCTGCGGATGGAGCACGCGGGCGGCATAGGCTGCCACCAGCCTGTCCGCGCCGACCTGTTCGGGCCTAAGATAGCGGTTTTCCAGGGGAACCGGCAGATCCGCCGGCGTAAAGAGTATGGGGCAGCCCACGTAGCGGGCTATGGCCGCGCGAAAAAGGGGATCCATGGCCGGCACAACGGAGCAGACAACGCAGGCTGCAAAGGCGTCTTTCTCGCAGCCTGCGTGGCGCAGAAGCTCCAGGAGGGAAAACCCCAGACTGTCGCTGGTCTGGCCGCTGTTGGTCTGCAGAGTGTAGACTTCGCGCCTGCCTTCGTGCACGACGCCGATCTTCATCGTCGTGTTGCCCACATCGACAAGTATGAGATTGTCCGGCATGGTACCCGACTCCACTGTCTCCCCGCAAACGGGATGTTCAGGATTTGAATATGGGGAGAAGGCAAGGCCTGCCCTCTCCGTCGCCAAAATACGCTCCATTTTGCCAGAGAGAGCAGGCATGTGCAAGAAGTCGCCAGGGGGCAGAAGCGGGACCCGGGCCCTCTTGCCTGTTTCGGGAAGACACCTCAAGCCACGGATTGTATTGGGGATTTCGAAAATCCGCCGCGTCCTTTCCTGCCAGGCCCTGCCACGGCCCATGTCGGTCACGAAAAAATTTGCATATTCTCGCGGGTTGCCGGGGGGTTGCCGGGGGGTTCCCGTGCAAAACCCCGTTTTCCGCATCTTGACTTCTAGAGATTTTTGTCGGAACTAAACCTTTTCAAACGGCCCTGTTTTGCCCCCTGGGCAAGACCCATTGGGCAAACCGACTGAGCTCGCAGCATCATTGCTAGATTTGTGAGGCATATTCAAGCACATGTCCAGATTTTTGGATTCCATTCTAGGTGTCTTTTCCAATGACCTTGCCATAGACCTCGGCACTGCCAACACCTGTGTCTACCTGAAGGGCAAGGGGCTTGTTCTGCGCGAGCCCTCCGTGGTTGCCGTCAAAAAGGACAACAGAGGCAACAAGGTCGTCCTTGCCGTGGGGCATGACGCCAAGCGCATGCTTGGCCGCGTTCCCGGCAACATCGAGGCCATACGCCCCATGAAGGACGGCGTCATTGCCGACTTCGAGGTCACCGAGGCCATGCTCAGGCATTTCATAGCCAAGGCCCTCAACACGCGCCGCATTGTGCGCCCGCGCATCATGATTTGCGTGCCCACAGGCATCACCCAGGTCGAAAAGCGCGCCGTGCGCGAATCCGCCGAGTCCGCAGGAGCCAGGGAAGTGTACCTCATCGAGGAACCCATGGCCGCTGCCATAGGCGCGGACCTGCCCATTCAGGAACCCATTTCCAACATGGTTGTGGACATTGGCGGCGGCACCACCGAGGTGGCTGTCATCTCCCTGTCCGGCATTGTGTACTCGCGTTCCGTGCGCGTGGGCGGCGACAAGATGGACGAAGCCATCATGACCCACGTCAAGCGCAAGTACAACATGCTCATCGGCGAGACCAGCGCGGAAAACATCAAGATCAAGATTGCCTCTGCCTATCCCCTCGAACCCGAGGAGGAGATGCTGGTCAAGGGTCGCGATCTTGTGACCGGCATACCCCAGAACATCACCATCACCTCCACAGAGGTGCGCAAGGCCATTTCCGAACAGGTGGAAAGCATCGTGCAGGCCGTCCGCTTTGCCCTGGAGCAGACACCGCCGGAACTGGCAGCCGACATTGTGGACCGCGGCATTGTGCTCACCGGCGGCGGCGCGCTGCTGAAGGGTCTGGACCAGCTTTTGCGCGAGGAAACCAGCCTTCCCATCACCGTGGTGGACGATCCCCTCTCCACTGTTGTGCTCGGCACAGGCAAGGCCCTGGACAACATCAACATCCTCAAGGAAGTGTGCATCGACTAGGGGCCTTTGCGGGATACGCTGTTCCTTTTCCTGTACGGGGAGGCGCCTTCCTGGTCCTGCCGGGGCGCCTCCCCGGTTTTTGCAGGGCCCCTTTGCAAGCCCCTGCAAAGCCTCTTTCTCTCCATTTGCGGCAAACGGGATGCTTTTGTGAATTTTCGCCATGCCCTCATCACGGCAGGCCTTCTGCTGGTTCTCTTCCTGGCCCTGTACACGCTCAACCGCACCACAGGCATGCTGGATCGCGTAACGACCAACATCGGCCTCGAGGTAACGGGCATTGTGCTCAACCCGGTGCGCCAGATCGAGGCCACTGTGGCGGACATCTGGGACAGCTACATAGATCTTGTCCACGTGCGCGAGGAAAACGTGGCCCTGCAAAAGCGCGTCCAGGTACTTGAGGCCCAGGTGCTGGCCCAGAGCGAGGACATGGCCGAGCTGCGCAGGCTGCGCGAACTTCTGAAAATGCCTCTGGACGTTTCCTGGACACCCCTCGGAGCCCGCATTCTGGCCGGACGCATAGGGCCCAACTCCCAGCTCGAATCCTTTACCATCAACCGTGGCTACACCACCGGCGCAGCTCCCGGTACCCCCATAGTCACCAACCAGGGCCTGCTCGGCAAGGTCCTTCGGGCAGCCCCGCACACGGCAACGGCCATACTGCTCACCCATCCCACCAGCCGCATTGCCATCTTCACCCAGAAAACACGAACTCCGGGCATTCTGACAGGCCTTGGTCCCAACAGGCCCATGGAAGTCCGCTACATGGACAAGGCCACCAAGGCCGAGCCAGGCGAGCTGCTTGTCACCTCCGGCCTGGACGGCAAGTACCCCAAGGGCATTCCCGTGGCGCGCATCCTCACCATGCGCCCCTCGAGCTCCAGCGAGTTCATGACCATTCTGGCCGAACCTCTGGCAGACATGCGCCACACGGAGGAAGTGCTGCTTCTCGAGCCCACAGGCATTGTCCGTCCGCCCGAACCGGCCTCCCCTGCGCCGGAATTCGTGGGCCCACCCCTGCCGGACTTCCTCAAGCCCAGGGACGACAGGGAAGACGGCGCAGGCTCGCGCTAGGCAGGCTATCCATGCATCTTTTGCAAAACATCTTCTGGTGGCTTGCCTTTCTCTTCTGCGGCATTATCCTGCAGCTCTACGTGCCCGGCCTTGACGCGCTTGTGGTCGGCATCATTCTCGTGAGCCTCGAGAAGGACTATAAAACCATGGTCTGGCTTGTGCCGGCAGTGGTCATCCTGCAGGAAGGCATGGGGAGCCTCTCCTTCGGCTTCTCCATGTTCTACATTGCCTCCTTCTTTCTGCTCTACAGGCTGTCCCAGAGCATTGCCCTGGCCTCCAGACTGATTTTCTACCTTCTTGTCTCCATAGGCATGGGCGCGCTGCACAGCTTCTACTCCTGGTTTTTCGCAACCCTGCAGAACGTGCCCTACGACATGAACGTCGTTGTGCACGACGGTGTGCTGCAAACCTTCTATATCCTTGTTGCCTGGCCCATACTGGGACGCTTGAGACGACTTGTTGCCCATGACGAAAAGAAAGCAGAATCCTGACGCTCCGGGCAGTTCCGGCTCCCATGGCACAAGACTGCCATCCATGCAGGGCAGAGGCGAGCCAAGAATACGCATAACCAAGGAAAACAACGAGGCCTACCAGCCCCCGCGGCGCGGCATCATCCTGCTCGAGCTCCTGATTCTGGCCTTCTTCGTGGTCTTTACCTCGCGTTTCTGGGTCCTGCAGGTGCACCAGGGCGCGGACTTTGCCATTCAGGCGCAGAACAACCACTGGCGCGAGGAAAGGGTCTCCGCCCCGCGCGGCCGCATCTTTGACGTGAAGGATCGGGTGCTTGCGGACAACCGCACGACCTTCGGCTTGTCCCTCATCCGCGACGACGTGCGCGATCTCACGGCCACCCTGGCAAAGGTCAGTGTCTGGACAGGCCTGCCCCTGGAACAAGTCGAGGAGCGCTACCGCCAGAGCCGCTTCAAGGTCAAGTCCTTCGAGCCGCTTCTGCTTGCCC
>CALVGM010000148.1 GCA_944327095.1 uncultured Desulfovibrio sp.
CCAGGAACAGGCCTTGCAGGAAGCAGCAAAGGCAACTGCTGCGCTGGAATCCACGCAAAAACTGCTGCCTTTCATCGATCCCAAGCATTTGGACAAAATCAATGCCCAATAGGCTTCAGAGATAGGATCAATTGACTTTCATGAGGTCCAGGGGCCCCGTCCTCCCTCCGCGGCCTACGGCCGCTCGGAACAGGGGCCTCTGGACCTCTCTCCGTCTTACTGGGATGGGAACATCCGAATGTCGCTGGACAGAGGACAGGGGGGGGCAATTATCGTTCGTTTTGGGGGTCAGTGGAACTTTCGCTTGACACATGTATGCCTAGTGTTGTCAGAATAGCGACTTTCTTGTGACTGGTCCATACCCCTTGCGCACGCACGCGCCTGGAAGTGTTTGTGTAACACATCTGTAACATTTGCTGTGCCATGCCGGAGCTGCAAAAGGCAAGTGTTTTACTTTGGAATTTCTTCCCGGTGCAATGCACAAGGATCAATGTACAGGCCAAGACGACAAGAATGCCCGTCCTTCTTGTCACTTGTCTCAAAAGGAAAGGATATGGCACAATGTCCTTGCAAATCCCTGAACAGCGAAAAAAAAGCGCAGCCTGCGGCTTTTTTGCTGCAGACTGCGCCCCAGATTTGGGATAGCAGATAAAAACTAGAGCAGGTCGGCCTTGCCGGACGAGCCCATGACGTCGCGGATCTTGCGGGCCACCATCTGGTAGACGGCCTCGCGGGCAGGCTTCAGGTACTGGCGGGGATCAAAGGCCTCGGGATGTTCCACCATGAACTGGCGGATGGAGGCGGTCAGGGCAAGACGGATATCCGTGTCCACATTGATTTTGCAGACACCCATGCGGGCAGCTTGGCGCAGCATGTCTTCCGGTACGCCGCGGGCGCCACCCACGTTGCCGCCGTACTTGTTGCACAGTTCCACAAATTCCTGGGGAACAGAGGAGGCGCCGTGCAGCACAAGAGGATAGTTGGGCAGCTTTTCGCAGATGGTTTTCAGCCGCGGGAAGTCCAGCTTGGGCTCGCCCTTGAACTTGTAGGCGCAATGGCTTGTGCCAATGGCCACGGCCAGGGAGTCGCAGCCCGTCTTCTCCACGAATTCCACGGCCTCGTCGGGGTCGGTAAAGCTGTGCCCCTCGGATACCACGTGTTCCTCGATGCCTGCCAGGCGGCCAAGCTCGGCCTCGACCCAGACACCGCGGGGATGGGCGTATTCCACGACCTTCTTGGTCAGGGCGATGTTTTCCTCGAAGGGCAGGGAGGAACCGTCAATCATGACGGACGTGAATCCTCCGTCAATGCAGTCGCGGCACATTTCGAAGGAGGGGCCGTGGTCAAGATGCACGCAGACCGGAATGGACGGATCCTCGATGAGGGCAGCTTCCACGAGTTTCATGATGTAGGTCTGCCCGGCGTATTTGCGGGCGCCGGCTGACACCTGCAGGATGACAGGGGACTTTTCCTCAGAGGCAGCACGCATGATGCCCTGAATGATCTCCATGTTGTTCACGTTGAATGCACCGATGGCAAACTGTCCTGCGTAGGCAGCCTCGAACATTTTCTTTGGGCCGATAAGGGGCATTGGACTCCTCCATATACTAGGGGATGCGTTGTGCTAAAAAGTGCCGTTTACCCGAACAGGGCAGACAAGAGATGGCTCTGCCGCACCTGTTTGAGCAACACGATACGGTATCTTGAAAAATTTTGCCACAGCGTGGGCTGCGGGGAAGCAAGAAAACGGATCAGCGCACGTCGGGGATATTTTCCCTTTCCAGAATGCGCAGGCCTGCCTCGTCCGTGAAGTTGAAGCACAAAGGCGTTATGGTCACAAAACCGCGGTTGAGCAGATCCTTGTCCGAGCCCGCGTTGACGGTTTCCGGAGGGATGCTGCCGGCAAGCCACCAGTAGCGTCCGCCGCGCGGATCCTTCCGTTCGATGTAGCTGTTTTTCCACACAGCCGTGGTCTGCTTGCAGACACGCACTCCCTTGCTCAAGGCGAGCGGGCCGCGGGGATAGTTCACGTTGATGACGCGGCGGGTGGGTATGGCCTCCCAGTTGATGGCCTCGGCAAGGCTTACGGCATGCCTGGCCTTGGCCAGAATGTCTGTGGGCTCTTCCTCGTCGTCGGAAATGGCCATGCTCGGCAGATCTTCGTGGCAGGCTTCCGTGGCAGCGCCCACGGTGCCCGAGTAGAGTATGTCCGGGCCCACGTTGGGACCAGCGTTGATGCCGCTCATCACAATGTCCGGCCTCTTTTCGAGCAGGGAGGCCAGGGCCAGCTTGACGCAGTCCGTGGGCGTGCCGTACAGGCCAAGTCCCTGGAAGCCCTCTTGTCTGAAGTGCAGGCAGCGCAGCGGCTCAAAGACCGTGAGCGAATGGCCGACACCCGATTGCTGTTCCATGGGTGCCACCACATGCACCGTGTGCCCGCGTTCCACCAGGGCTGTGTACAGGGCCATGATGCCCCTTGCCTGTATGCCGTCGTCGTTTGTCAGAAGTACGTCCATAGAAAGTATCCCGAAAATGTCCCATGGGGTTGAAACCTGGCCCTGCCCCTGTCGCATCCCTGTCACAGAGCCGTCCTACAACAGTCTCTTTCTGATGCTGTGTCCGGGAGCGGGCAAGGAGGAAGCATTTGACTTTTCCTGCGATTCGGGGCAACTGCAGCCACAAGGCGCAGCAAGGGGCAGTCCTGCAAAATTTCACTGCCTTTTGCCTGCATGTCAATCCCCGCAGGGCAAGGGGCATACAGCTGACCTTGCCACAAGTTGGACAGAGCGATGGAAAAGGGAATTTTTGTATCGGACATCAGTGAAAACACGCCCCTGATTGAAGGTGTTTTCGTCACATGCGATGTGGCCAAGCTCAACGACAAGAACGGCAACCCCTACTGGTCGCTTGGCCTGAGCGACTCCACCGGCACAGTGCAGGCAAAGATCTGGTCCCAGAGAGGTGTCCTTCAGCCACTGGAGCTGCAAAGCCACTGCTTTGTTCATGTGCGTGGCCAGGTGAACAAGTTCCGCGACACCCTGCAGGTACGCATCGACACGATCGCAGAGCTTGCCGGTGCAGAGCGCGCGGCCCTTGATCTCGCGGACTATGTGCCGCCCTCGCCCTACGATGGTGAAAAGGGCATGCAAGAGCTCATGGAGCTTGTGCACAGGGAAGTCGCAGGCACAGCCTGGGAGCGGCTTGTGCAGGTCTTTTTCGGGGACGAGGAGAACAGGAGGGCCTTTGTCAACGCTTCGGCAGCCCGCAGCATGCACCACGTGGGCAGAGGCGGACTGGTGGCCCATGTGCTTGAGGTGTGCCGCATCTGCCTTGCCATGGCGGATCTCTTTCCCTGCCTGGACAGGGCCACCCTTGTCACCGGAGCCCTGTTCCACGACATAGGCAAGCTCGAGGAGATGCACACGGATCCCTTCGAGGTGACGTATACCATCCCCGGCAATCTCATCGGGCACATAGTCCTTGGCGTGGCCATGCTGGGCAAGGCGTGCGAGAAGGCGGACATTCCCGCTCCCATGCGCGATCACCTCTTCCACCTGGTCCTGAGTCACCACGGGCGCATCGAATACGGGGCTGTCAAGGAACCGGCCAGCATGGAGGCCGTTGTCCTGGCCTCTGCGGACTACATGGATGCCAAGCTCAACACCATGCAGGGACTGCTTGAAGACGTGCCGGAAGGCTCCCTGACACCCATGCAGCGCGAATTTGGCAGGGCCCTGTACAAGGCTGTGCGCAGCGATTCGGGCCATGCCAGGGAGTCCGCAGAACAGCAGCCTGCGGCGCAGGCGCCCCATTGCGACAGACAGGGGCAGACGGAGCCCGAAACCAAGCCCCAGCCGGACGCAGCCGCACTGCGCAGGGCAACGCCTGCAGAGCTGCGCGCACGCGGCAGCAGGGCACAGGCTTCGGGCAAGCGGCAGGACAAAAGTACTGCCAGTGAGATCCCTCATCCCATGGACGCTTCGGAACCGCCCCAGTGGGAAGACGGCTATCTGGAAAGCCTGACCAGTCTCGACGAGGCAGCTCCAGGCGACTATGAAGACACTGCCCCGCGTTCTGCGCAAGGCAGGGACAGGCATGAGGAACGGGCCAGGGAAGCCTTTTCGGGCAAGGATTCCCTGCTTGGCCTGCTGAACAAATAGGGGAGAGCCATGTTTGTCACCTTTGAGGGCATGGAAGGGGCCGGGAAATCCACGGCCCTGGCCTTGGTGGCCGAACGGCTGAAAGCCAGGGGCATGGAGGTGGTCTGCACAAGGGAGCCGGGGGGAAGCGAGCTTGGACGGACATTGCGCACGCTCTTGCTCGACGCCGGGCGCGACATGGTCCCTGCTGCGGAACTCTTTCTCTTTCTTGCCGACAGGGCCCAGCATGTGGCCGAGGTCATACGGCCTGCCCTGGCGCGAGGCGCGGTGGTCTTGTGCGATCGCTTTGCCGACTCCACCCTGGCCTATCAGGGCTATGCCAGAAAGCTCGACCTGCGGGTTCTCAACACCCTCAATCAGGCTGCCACGGGCGGCCTTGAGCCGGATTTGACACTGCTTTTCGACCTGCCTGTAGAGGAAGGCCTCAGGCGCGTGCAGCTGCGCAGGGAGCAAGAGGGCGACGGGGCCTACGACAGGCTCGACGCCGAGACGCGTGCCTTCCACGAGGCTGTGCGCGAAGGCTTTCGTTTCATTGCCGAACAGGCCCCTTCTAGGATATGTGTTCTCGACGCAACCCTTTCAAAAGAAAGGGTCCTTTGCGAGTGCCTCAGGGCCATAGAGGCCCGTTTGCCATAGGTCTGGTGCTTTGCCCCTTCACTTCGAACATTTTTACAGGCCAGCGTGCCCGGAGAAGAAAACATGAGGGAAATTTATGTCTTTGAGAACGTCGAAGGCGGACGACTCACACCTGTTGCCAAGTGCGGTGCGGTGGATCCCTTGCTCAAGCAGGCTGCCGAGACAGAAAATTTTGAATGGATGGAACCCTTTCTGGCAGCAGGCGACACAGAGCTTGTCTATACCAATGTCTTCCGTCAGCCCCAGAATCCCGGAGGCATAGTTGTTGTCTCTGCCATGGACGACATCCTTTTCTGCGTCATAGCCAACACGAATCTCGATCTTGTGGCCGCGGCCTCGCACCTTGCCAGCATGGTTTCCAATATCCGCTACGGTCAGGACATTTTCGAAAACATCGAGAACGACGAGTAGCCGGTATTCGGCCCTGCAGGGAGACTGGCCATATCCGCCTTTCGCGCAGGCTGCCGAAAGTCAGGACAAGCAATGTTCAGCACACAGGCATCACACATGCAGGCCTTTGCCAGGGCAAGGAATTCCCTGGGCGTGGTTTTCTTCCCCGCCTTTGACTGGGCCATTTCTCCCACCCACCCGGAGCGGGAGGAGCGACTGCTCTACACGCGCGATCAGCTCAAGGAGGAAGGCCTCTTCGACATAGAGGGCATTCACGAGTATCGCCCGAGCCTCATGCCTCTTGAGGATGTGGCCAGGGTACACTTTTGCCTGCCCTCCATACGCGATGTGGTCACCGATTCCCATCTTGCTGCGGCCGGGGGCGCCATAGAGGCGGCCCGCCTTGTGCTCGAGGGGCGGGAGAAAAAGGCCTTTGCCCTGGTGAGACCCCCGGGACACCACGCCATGCGCGTGGTCCACGGCAACAGGGGCTTTTGCAATATCAACAACGAGGCGCTCATGCTGGCCTGGATTAGGGCCAACTACCGTGTGGAGGGAAGGCCCCTGCGTCTCGCCATAGTGGATACGGACGTGCACCACGGCGATGGCAGCCAGGATATCTTCTGGAACGATCCGGACACGCTGTTCATCTCCCTGCACCAGGACGGCCACACCCTCTATCCGGGAACCGGCGCGACGCGCGAGAGCGGAGGGCCGGCAGCGCTTGGGCGCACAGTGAACATTCCCCTGCCGCCCGGAACCTGTGACGAAGGCTATCTCTACGTCATGGAGCATACCGTCCTGCCCATACTGCGGGACTTTGCGCCGGATCTTGTGGTCAATTCCGCAGGCCAGGACAACCATTTCACGGATCCCCTGGCCAGCGAGCGTCTGACAGCCAGGGGCTACGCGGCCCTCAACACGCTGCTCAATCCGGACATCGCGGTCCTTGAGGGCGGGTATTCCATCCGCGGCGCGCTGCCCTATGTCAACATGGGCATTTGCCTGGCCCTAGCAGGCCTGGACGCGTCCGACATACGCGAACCGGACTGGAACGAGAGCTATCTGCGTCAGACCCCGAGGGTCACGGACGCTGTGCACGCCGTGGCCGAAGAGGCCCTTGCCCGCTATCTCGAGCCTGCCAGCCACCCCTGGCGGGGAAAGGAAGAGCACGGCTTCTGGGTCGAGGACAAGCAAATCTATTACGATACGGACGGCATCAGCGAGGGACAGCGCGTGTACTACAGGCTCTGCTCCTCCTGCACAGGCTACACCATGTGGTTTACGCAATCCACGCGCACGGCACTGTCCCTGTGCGTGCGCATACCACGCGATGCCTGCGCAACCTGCCGCAGCCAGGCCCTTGAACAGATACGCGAAGCCCGCGCGAGCGGCAGGTTTGCCCATGTTCTGAGTCTGGACGAAACAACCTTCACCCCCAACAAATCCTGGCCCCTGGAGGAAAAAACATGGCCCAAGACATTTTGATAATCGGAGCCGGTGGCGTCGGCAGCGTAGTTGCCCACAAGTGTGCCCAGGCGGCCACCAAGGGAGTTTTTGGTAAAATCGTGCTTGCCAGCAGGACCGAGTCCCGCTGCAAGGCCATAGCCGAGTCCGTGAAGCAGCGTTATGGCGTGACCATCGAGACAGCGCAGGTGGACGCGGACAACGTGCCCCAGCTGTGCGAACTCATCCGTGCGGTCAAGCCGTTCATGGTGCTGAACATAGCGCTTCCCTACCAGGACCTGCACATCATGGACGCCTGCCTCGAGTGCGGCGTCCACTACCTTGACACAGCCAACTACGAACCCCTGGATACGGCCAAGTTCGAGTACAAGTGGCAGTGGGCCTACGACGGACGTTTCCGGGAAAGGGGGCTGTGCGCCCTGCTGGGCTCGGGCTTCGATCCCGGCGTCACCAACGTGTTCGCGGCCTGGGTCATGAAGCACGAGCTCGACGAAGTGCATGTGCTGGATATCATAGACTGCAATGCCGGTGACAATGGCCAGGCCTTTGCCACCAATTTCAACCCCGAAATCAACAGCCGCGAGGTGTCCGCCCGCGGCCGCTACTGGGAACGCGGCGAATGGGTGCAGACAGCACCTCTTTCCTGGTCCATGGACTTTGACTTCCCGGACGGCATCGGCAGCAAGAAATGCTACCTCATGTACCACGAGGAG
>CALVGM010000149.1 GCA_944327095.1 uncultured Desulfovibrio sp.
CCAGTCTTGCCTGTTCCTCGACACTTGCCTCTGCGACCAAGCTCAAATCCAGTTCGCGTACCTTGAGCCCATCGGCATAGGCAAATTCGTTGCGCATGACCCTGGCAAGGCCACAAAGAGTGCAGGCAGCAGGATCTGTGTTCACGATTGGAGAATTTTTGTCCCCGAAGGTCAGCAGATTGCCGTTGTGGCTGACTATGCACAAATCAAGATGATGCCGGACAGACTCTTCAGTCTCGCTGCCTTCCTTGCCGCAAGCCCAAGCCAGAGCGAGCACCCTTTGCAGCAAGGACGCAGCCTTTTCGGGCGCTGTCTTGGGTGCCAAAAGAACTACATGGTCCACAGTGGCGCACGCATCGGATATGATGCCCTCGTCAGAAGCAAGAGAAAGACAGCGAACGTCTTGCCCCTGGGTGGCAAGTGTCTTTTGCAGAGCGGAAAGAAGGGGATCTTGGACAGCATCTCCGTCCGAAGGCTCTTCCCCAAGGAGTAGGAAGTTGCTGGCGCTGACAGGGCTTGCCTCTCTGCTCTTTCCCCCCTGAGGTTTCCTGGCAAGGACAAGGTAGGCTCCTTCCTCAAGGCCTTCAGCTTCGGGTTCTCTCAAGATAGTGGGATTCACAAAGCCCTGGCTTGCGAGCAGCTTTTGCCAGGCCGAAGCTGGCAAAAGGCTCGAGAGCACTTGCCCATCGTTTTTTTCGCTTGCGACACTCTTTCTCCAGAAGGTGGGCACAAGGCCCTCCACAAGTTCGGCGTAGAGATCCGGGGCGCGTTCGGCAAGGACCATGAGGCCGCCAGGAGAGAGGCAGTTTTGCAAGGACTCCAGAGCAAGAGTTCTGCTTGTAGCCTTGAAAAGGCAGTGCTCTACGTACACAAGGTCAAAACTTGTGTCCGCGATAGTCCACTCGTCCGGGCCGAGACTCACCACCTTGCAGGAGAAGCCATCCTCGAACCTGTGCACATGCTTGGCAGACGGGCCATCACTACCATTTTGTGCGACAACAAGATCCAGCCTGTCCCTTTTGATTTGCCCTGTGGCACACAATGTGTGGCAGATGCGTGCAAGGCTTGAGGAAACAGACTTTTCGTTCTTGCCATTCTCCGCAGTACGCACTTCCAGAATCCGCAAACGTCTGTTTGCCGGGAGGCTGTCCGCAAGGTCGCATACCATATGGGCAAGGGCTCTGTTCACGCCCACATTGAGCAGTTTGCCCACATCATGCAGCAAGGCTGCAGCAGTGGAGAAGGCCACAAGCCCTGCGTACACCGCTGCCCCATCCTTTTTGCCAAGGAAGATGTCTGCAAGGCGCAGGCCAGCGCGGCCTGTCTGCACAAAATGGGGCAGGGACTGGGGATCGGCCTGCAAGGCCTCCTGCATGATGTCCGCAGGATTGGGCAGGGATGGGTCAAGGTTTGGCGCCCCGTCCGTGAACTCCATGAGACCTTCTTCCTGAAGCACTTGTGCCCAGCGTTTGGCGCAAGGAGTGTGCAGCGCGGCATCAAGCCCCTCTTTTGCCCTTTCTTGGAAAACCTGTGCATATGCGCGCGCAGCCAGGGACATGGTCATGATGTCGAGCAGGGGCAGGGTATGTTTGTACCACAGGGTTCGCCTGGGATCTGTCTTGTTCCAGACGTGGGCCAAGATGTCCGCCTTGAGCTCGTCTGGATTCGGAACGAATCTGGAATCTTCCTCGTCTGGCAGGGGACAGAGAACAGGCTCCACTGTCCAGAAGGAAGGCTCCTGTTCGGCGTGTCGCAGAGATGGCGCAGCCCGGAAACGGCAGGTGGTAGCCCGCACAAGGACATGACCTTCATCGTCGCACAGGGCAAAGTCCGCAGACAGAGAGCGTCTGCTCTTGTGCACTATGCGCGCTGCAAGGCGCGTGATTGGTCTTTCGCTTTCGCAAGCATCTGTCAGCACTTCCAGGCGATCAAGGCCTACCGGCAGGTAGGCGGCCTCCTCATCATTTCCCTTGTTGCCGTACAGGGCGGCCAGGGCATGAAAACAGGCGTCCAGAGCCTGGGGCGGCAAGAGGTAGCCATCGCGTCCAAGGGCAACAGGCGCAATGTCTGCTTCCAGAAGGCCCTGTTCCGCGTTGCAGGCAAGATTTTGCACAAGGCGGAAGCTTGGCCCATAGTCAAGCCCAAGGCCGGCTGTTATGGCATAGAGTTCCTTGCCGGAAACACTTGTCCAGGGAGACGGATCGCTGGAAAATTCGTGCACAGAGGCATGAATAGGCGCCCCCTTGAGGATGCGGCCGCGCACATGTTCCACCCAGGCGCCTGTCCCAAGTCTTGGACGACTCATGATGCGGAAATTTCCGCAGGTATCGTCTACAGCAAGGCGTACGCACTGGGCGCCCTCAAAGGCCAGGGGTGAGATGATTTGCATGTCCTCGACAAGGACATGGCAGCTTTCGTACAGCCTTTGGGCAGCTGCCAGGGCCATTTCCGTGTAGGCTGCCCCGGCAAGGACAGTCACAGAACCCACCCTGTGATCTTCGAGCCAAATGTCCTTTGCCGGATCCAGGATGTTTTCCCAAAGCGGTGGCTCGCTTTCCCTTTGCCAGCCAAGCAAGGGGTGGACGCGACGCATTTCGAAAATGCACTCGCTGGTCCTTGGGTAGGTGTAATCCCTGTTTCGCCAGGGGTAGAGGGGCAGAGCCACACTGGAATTGCCCTTTGTGGAAAAAAAGACGTCCCTGTTGGTCGCGCTGCTGATGCAGTGCAGGCGCAAGGCAAGGGTTGTGAGTCGCTGCAACCCGTCCTCGGTCTTGACGAGAGACGAGAAAATGCGCCCCTTTGTGCCAGCATTGTGCAGGCATTCGCGCAAATAGCGCTGCAGGATCGCGTGGGGTCCTATCTCTACAAAAATCCTGTAGCCTGCCTGGCAAAGTGCATGGATGGCAGGGAAGAACTGTACACGCTGGCGGACATTGTTCCACCAGTAGGCAGCGTCAAGACGTTTTCCCGTGCACTCCTTGCCAGTGACAGTAGAGAAGAAGCGGGCAGTGCCCTTTTGGGGGGCAATGTCAGCAAGCTCTTTGCAAAGCGCCTCGCGAATGCCGTCCATGTGCCTTGAGTGGAAGGCGTAGTCCAAATCCAGAAGCTGGAAAAAGGCACCCTTTGCCTGGGCATGGACTTGCTCAAGGCCTTCCAGAGAACCAGTGAGGGTCACGTTGTGGGGGGAATTGACACCTGCTACCTCAACCTCGTTCTCAAGGTGAAGCGTTTCAAGGAGTTCCTGGCTCTCTTCCGCAGAGCGGGCGAAGGCAGCCATGCGGCCCAGCCCTCTTGTGGTGCTCTGTGTCGCGCTGCGGGCGTAGATGACGCGCGCAGCGTCCTCGAGAGACAAGGCTCCGCAGGCCCAGGCTGCGGCGATCTCGCCCACGCTGTGGCCCACCACAGCGGCTGGCCTAATGCCAAGGCTTGCAAGCACCCTTGTGATACCCACCTGAATGGCAAAGAGCAGAGGCTGAGACCAGGCAGTCTCTTGCAGAATTTCAGAGGTGGCGTTCAGGAGCAGATTCCTGATTGATTTCCCAAGCAGGGGGAAGAGCAGGCTATCTACTTCGTCCACACTTTGCGCAAAGATTTGAGACTCCGCGTACAGCCTCTGTCCCATACCAAGCCACTGGGCGCCGTTGCCTGTGTAGACAAAGACTGGTCCCAGACTGTCAGCCTGGGACTCATGCGGGCCTTCTTCCAGGACCATGTCTGCGCTTTTTTCCCTGCCAGCGGAAAAGGAGCGCAAGGCGCTTGTGGCCTTCCCATCTCCCAGGAACAGGGCAAGGGATTTTTCGTATCTGTCACGATAATGGCTTGCCCCATAGGCAAGATCGTAGGCCAAGGCTACATCCTGTTCCAGAGCGTCTGCGTAGCGGCCTGCGAGCTCGCGCAAGGCCTCATCCGTCTTGGCGGAAAGAAAGAGAGGCACACTTTTGTCTGCAGGCTTTGAAGCTTCCCAAGGCTGCTTTGGAGCAGACTGCAGGAGAATATGGGCGTTGGCGCCGCCAAAGCCAAAGGAGTTGACGCCGCAGCAAAGTGCCTTGTCTTCCCTGAGTTTGACGCCCTGGGCAGCGCAAAAGACGTTTGCCTTTGCAAAGTCAATGGCCGGATTGGGCTCAAGGGCAAAGGGCAGGCCAGGTACTTCCCTGTGTTTCAGGCAGACAATAGCCTTCACAAGGCCAGCCATGCCCGAGGCAGGTTCCAGATGTCCCACATGGGCCTTGACCGAGGTGATGGGTAGAGGAGCCTTGCGCAAGGAGCCTATGGCATGACCTATGGAGGCCACTTCCACTGGGTCCCCTACGGGTGTTCCGGTGCCATGGGCCTCGATAAAGTCCAGCTCATCGGCCGCAAGGCCGCTTTGCCGCAAGACTTCTTCCATGAGTTCGGCCTGGGCAGCCTCGCTTGGGATGGTGAGGCCCTTTTTGCGGGCGCCGTCGGTATTGACGCCGGAAGCGAGTATGACAGCCTGCACTGGGTTGCCATCGCGCAGGGCAGCGTCCAGGGGCTTTAAGAGGAAAAGACCACCGCCTTCTGCGCGCACGTAGCCGTCCGCCCTGGCGTCAAAAGGCAGACAGTGTCCGGAAGCCGATATCATGGAGGCCTTGCTGAAACCCACAAAGGAGTAGGGGTGCAAAAGCAGGCTTATGCCGCCAGCAAGAGCCAGGGGAATGCTTCCCTTTCTGAGTGCTTCGCAGGCGTGGTGCAGGGCCACAAGGGAGGAAGAGCAGGCCGTGTCCAGGGCCAGGGATGGCCCGCGCAGATCAAAGGTGTAGGAAATCCTGTTCGCGGCAATGCTTAAGGTATTACCGGTCATGACATGGGGCGTCATGCTTGCCAGATCGTCCAGGGCGTGCTGGCCGTAGTCCAGGGATGAGATACCCACGTAGACGCCGCAGGACGTACCTGCAAGATTCTGCGATGGGATATTGGCCTGTTCCATGGCCTCATGGGCCATTTCCAGCAAAAGCCTCTGCTGCGGATCAAGCCAGGCAGCCTCCCTGGGAGAAATACCAAAGAAGCCTGCGTCAAAGCCCAGAACATCGTCCACAACACCAGCGGCAAAGGTCACGGAGCGGCCGGGCTCGGATCTGTCCGGGTGCCGCAGTTCGCTCACAGGCCAGCGGCTTTCGGGAATTTGGGTAATGGCAGACGCGCCACAGGTAAGCATGGACCACATGCTTTGTTCGTCGCGCACGTGGCCCGGAAAGCGAAAGCCCATGCCTATGATGGCAATGGGTGTCTGTTGTCTGGTCTGCACTTGCATCGCCTGTGTTCTCTTCTCCGAAAAATGGATTTGCATTTGTACCGCGCTTTTGCTGTCACCAGAGAGTCCTGTGGCCCCTAGGGGCCCCAGGACAGAGGACAGGGGGGTCAATTATCGTTCGTTTTGGGGGTCAGTGGAACTTTCGCTTGACACGGGATGGATCACCCTAGCCGATCTGACGGAGAAATATGGTCTGAACGGAGAGCATATAGCCAGAGAACCTCTTGATTGCAGGTTTGGGGGAAAGAGCCGCATTTGTCCTTGTCGGTACGGGCAGGGGAATCATCTGACAACTGAAAGCTTTCCTGGCCTTCGCAACAGTTTCCAAGCATGGCAGAAAGGGTCTGATAGGTTGTCAGATACACTGTCAGTGAATTTTTTTGATTCCATACACTTGAAGCGTGATTTTGGCAACACCGATGAGTTTGCCCAAAATGTCCCATGAACGTTGCAAAAACAGGATTGTGCCAAGATCTTGGCAGGATAGACATCCTTTCCGAAAAATCGTTTTTCATCAGTGTATCTGTCAGTGTTTGCAGGCCCCAAAAGCCTGCGCAAGAGACTGCGATCATGCCCTTTTCGGGGTGGGGATCCCGGAAAGGACATATGGGAGTGGCAATGAGCTCTGCAACCAGCAAAAATACCCGGGGCAACACTGCGGGAGAAAAAAAGTGCCGCATAAGTCCACGGGTAGCGCGCCTCATGGCGTAGGGAGGAAGAACAAGGGACAGGTAACAGATTGGGGACCATGGGTCCGGGGCAGACACATATGGGGATATGTGGCATCTGGCCTCCAACCTTGCCCTGACAGCAAAAGCCTGTCCCAGGCACAATACCGTCTTTGAGAAACAGTCTGCGTCTGAAACAGGCTTTTGTCGTTCCCTGTTTTCGTCAGAAGACAGGGGTCTTGTATCAGTCTCTGCCGAACAGGTCTCTGGTATAGACCTTGTCCGGGCAGTCTTTTGTTGCGTCCTTTAGGGCGTTGTCCAGGCGGTTTGCCACAATGACATCACATTCTCTTGTGAAATCATCGAGATTGCGAACAACAGGGCATGAGGCAAAGCTTTCTTCCTGCAGCGTAGGCTCAAAGACACATAGCTCAACTCCGGCCTTTTGCAGGCGCTCGATGACGCCCTGAATGGCAGACTGGCGGAAATTGTCGCTGTTTGTTTTCATGGTCAGGCGATAGATGCCAACCTTGCGGGGATTGCGGGCCAGAATCTGGCGCGCGATATGGTCCTTTCTGGTGTCATTGGCAGCCACGATGGCAGCGATGAGGTCATTGGGCGTGTCCGCGAAATTGGCCAGAAGCTGCTTTGTGTCCTTGGGCAGGCAGTAGCCGCCGTAGCCAAAGGACGGATTGTTATAGTGGCCGCCTATTCTGGGATCCAGGCAGATGCCCTGGACAATCTGACTGGCATTGAGATTGTGTGTCTCGGCATAGGTGTCCAGCTCGTTGAAGAAGGCCACGCGGGCTGCCAGATAGGTGTTGGCAAAGAGCTTGATGGATTCGGCCTCAGTGGCATTCACAATGAGGATGGGCACATTTTCCTCAAGGGAACCTTCCTTGAGAAGGCCAGCAAAGATCTCTGCCCTGCGCGCAAGATCTGCGTCGCAGTCCCTGGGCGTCCCCACAATGATGCGCGAAGGGTGCAGATTGTCATACAGAGCCTTTCCCTCGCGCAAAAATTCCGGCGAAAAGAGCAGATTGGGAAGGCCTGGATAGCGCTTTTTCAGGGATTCGAGATAGCCTACGGGCACTGTGGACTTGATGACAATGGTCGCTGTGGGGTTTACCTGCGTCAGGACATCCAGAACGGACTCGATGGAAGTGGTGTCGAAGCTGTTGTTTTCCGGGATGTAGTTGGTAGGTGTGGCAATGATGACGCAGTCTGCTCCGGCATATTTGGCTGGATCCGTTGTCGCCACAAGGTTCAGGTCCCTGTTCGCGAGATAGCTTTCTATCTCGCGGTCCACTATGGGAGATTTTCTTTGGTTCAGAAGTTCTACCCTGGCAGGGACAATGTCCACGGCAGTGACCTTGTGGTGCTGGGCAAGAAGAACGGCAAGGCTCAGGCCAACGTAGCCTGTTCCGGCAACGGCAATGTTCATGGAAAAGACTCCTTTTGGTATCGGCTATTGGTATCTGTGAGCATACGTGGAGGCTCTGGCTCGTGGCAGCCCCCTGGCCACAAGCCCTCTACAGGGCGAACATGGTCATGATTTCCTCAACCATGCGCTCCGTGCGGGCCTTGATGCACTCGACGCTCCATGTGTCCTTGTCGCGCACATCGTCGTTCAGCCTGAGGCCGTTTTTGTAGCCGATAGAGTTGCCCCTGCCGTCCTTGCGATCCCTCTTTTCCACGAAACTCTTGTTGCCGAGGGTTGGGTTGTACCTTGTGAGTGTCAGATTGCCCAGGGTATGCACATAGGCCTCTTGATATTCCCGTGCCTTGTCTCTGTCGCCATTGGCTATCATCTGCAGCCAGCTCTCGGGAATGTTGTGTCCCTGTGGCATGATGTGCTCAATGGACCAGACATACTGATTGCTTTTGGTCTTTTGCCAGAGGTCCTTCGCATTCTCGCGGGTCATCCCCCGCTGCTCCAGCATGCACAGGATAAAGCGCGTCGCGTCAGCATTTTCCTCGTAGATATTTCCATACAGTTTTTGTCTGAAAATATCATCTGGAGCAGATTTTTTCTTTAAAACATTGTACAATCTGTCATAAATGGCTTTACCACAATAGCTTTCCTGTTCAATCTCCTCTATGAAGGACATAAATATTCGTGTCAGGTCACGAGTGGGCGGCGTATCTGTCAGGCTACGACGAATAAAGAAATTGACAAGCAATTTACATATGTCAATGATATCCCCTTCACACAGTTTCAGGGCATCCCTGTATTTGAGCAGGTAGAGGATAAACATGTAGGCAGGGGACCCCTGGACGCGCTGAAGACACAGATAGCTTTCTTTAAGTCCGTCTGTAAGATGCTCGGTCTTGTTCAGGAGTATTTCCGCGTACAGTTCGGCATTTGCGTACAGATTGTCCAGGGCGGCAACAGGATCCTTGTTTATGATCTTTTCGTAAATGTCGAGCATGTTCGATCTGGTCGCCAGTGTGCCAAGAGGATACAGACGCTCCCCCTTGCTGAAGGGAGTGTTGAGCTCCTTTCTGAAGGCGTTGTAGTTTTGCCTGAAGAAACGCTCCTGGGTCGCGTAGTCGTCACCAAGGAAGTTCAGTATGGCTAGCCAGCGCTTGAAATAGTCGTCGATACCGTCTTCTTCATTGTGGGCCTCGCGCGCTTTTGCGTCCAGTCTGGCAAGGAGGTTGGTTTTGATGAGATCTATAGCTGTCAGGGGCGTGCCGCGATTGTTGAGCGATTCAAAGAGCGTGTAGGCGTCGGCGTGGCTCTGCACCTCGATCATGACCAGAAAGGCCGTGTTGACCTTGCCGAGGATGTCAAACAGGACGTCAATCTTGTCGGAAGGTTCGGGTTTGTCGTCCAGCATGGCGTTGATGCGCTTTGTGAAATACTTGTAGGCCTTCTCTATCTTCCTGTTGCCAGCGTACCTCGGTGAGGGCCTTGGAGAGAGAACGCCAACCTTGGCAAGCAGTCCCAGGTAGTCTTCCCTGTTGTTTCCCTGAATCTGGGGAACAAGGCGGAGACCAGAGTCTGCGTTTTTGAGGACAAGCTTGCGCTTCAGCTGCAGGACGTCTGCCTGCTGATCCTCATCAAGCGCATCTTTGTATTCATTGAGGGCCTTGTAGAGGGCAGCGAAAAGGATGCTGATTGTTGTCAGACGCTGCTGTCCGTCAACGACCTCAAACCGTGGAGAAAGGGTATCACTTGTCGATGAGATACAAATGACGGATCCCAGAAAATGTCCTTCCTCGTTTTCCGTAAGGTCATCAAAAAGTGCTTCCCATTCCCTGACAGCCCAGATGTACTCTCGCTGATACTTTGGAATTTCGTATATATACTTCTCAGAATCAAACATCCTCGATATAGCATACTTGTTGACATTAATATTGCTTGTGTTCATTGTGTATCCTTGAGTAAATTATTTGGCTATGTTAGATTTTAACTTGAAAATATAGACATGCCTTGTAGACAGAGACAAGTATATTTACGCTCTCGTGAGCAATATATCATGGTCGTGTCCTGGATCAGAGCGAGGTGAAAAAGCGGTTGTCCAATGAGCACAGGACCAGCGTCTTCTTGAGGCCAGAGTACACGCCCTTTGCGTAGGCTATGCCATGCTCCTTCAGCGTTTCCTCCATGGCCTGGGCCGTGCGCTGCTCGCCTGGCCTTCCGAAATCGTCCAGCAGCAGGACAAAGCTTTTGTTCAGGATCTGCGGCATAAGCCTCAGGACATCAATCCTCGCGTATTCCTTCATGTCGCCGCCAAAGGGAGCGTCTATGCAGATGAAATCAAAGGATTGCTCCCTGAAGGCATCCGCGAAGCCGACAAACACGCGTACGCTTTGCGCTTCCCTGAAGGGGACCATCTCCCGCTCAAGCAGAGCAACGCGCGAGTTTTCGGAAAAGGCCATGTCCTTCTTGCAAAAGGCTACCCAGTCCTGATCGTGCTCGACAACAGTGTGCCGCACGCCCTTGTAGTGGGCAGCGTATTGGGCGATCACGCGGGTGCTCTGGCCAAGGCCAAGCTCCAGAATGCTCTTCGGGTGCATCTCGTTCAAAATACGATAGAGGATGTAGAGTGCCGGGTAGCCAAGGGCCCAGCGGCCCGGGGCAAGGCTCTTGTTCTTGAGCCAGGTGCTTTTTGCTGTCGCGGACTGAAAGGTGGCAGCCCAGATGAGCTCGTCCATTTTTGCCTCAAGGCGAGCCATTTCGGCCTGGGTCTGCTCCGGCATGGTCTTGTTGTCATTGTTCATATGTCTTGTCCTTGTGCACCAAGACCCGCTCCTGCAAGCCAGTGCGCCGCAAGCTCGTGGGCAGGCAGTGTCAGTTGTCTGTTTGTTGTTTGCAAATGGTCCAGCAGGGCCCTGTTGTTCCACAGGGCATAGGGAACAGTGCCTTCTGGTTCCCCAAAGGTCGCGTATACCTTGGGCATGATGGGGATGTGATCCCCGTACCAGCAAAGGGAGACGGGATGGGGATTGGCGTTAAAGCTTTCGCGAAGCGTGCCAATCATGCTGTTGGCGTTCTTGAGGTGTCTTAAGTAGACACTCAGTTCCTCAAGGCCCTTGGGCAATGGCTTTGTGTACAATTCCCTAACCAGGCCCACGTCCATGCGCTCAAGCTGCAGAGGACCATGGTTTTCCATGGTGATGGCCAGGATGAAAAGCGGTCTCTCAGCCTTTTGCAAAAGCTCCAGGATACGCTCGCAAAGGGCTGCGTCTGCAATATAGGCCCCATCCTTAAGCGCGTCCTGAAAGAAGCGCATGTCCTCAAAATGGTCAAAGCCCAGCCCAGGGAAGATTTTGTCGCGAAAATAGAAACTGCCCTTGTAGGGATGCAGGCAGATGGTGGTGTAGCCAAGACCCTTCAAAAGTTCTGGCAATGCATGGACCTTCCAGCCATGGGCCAGGGCCCGGTAGGGATTGAAGCGATGTATGCCAAGCTCGCTCTCCTCAATGCCTGTCAGAAAGGCAAATTCCGTGCGTATGGTATTGGCGCCCCTGGCCGGCACGCGCAGATTGCCAGAAAGGACGCTTTCTTTTTGCAGGGCATCGAGTTCGGAAAGGATGGTTTTGTCTATGCCTTCCCACAGGGGCCGCGGGTCAAAGAAGGACTCGCTTTGCACAGCCACCAAGTGGGGCAGCTGTGTTAAGCCACCCCGCTTTGCGGCAGCCTTCTCAAGTCGTGCGCGCGCGTCCCTGCTCGTCAGGGGCGAGACAGCCTTTGGGTACGTCCCCTGGGCCCTGGCGTAGAGATAGAGGCAGCCAAGATAGCCAAACTTTTCAAGATCCCGTACAGGGTCAAGGCAAATCCGTACCCTGGAAGACAGACGGACAAGGATTGTCCCAAAAAGCAGCAACAGAACAATGGCCCCAAGCTGTCCGGACAGGGCAAACCTCGCCCTGGGGGGCTCTTCCCAGAGAAAGAGGGCCAGCGCGGCCCCTATGATGAGGCTTGCCGCCAGAAAGGCCTTTACCCCAAAGAAGGGCAGAAAGAGCCTTGGGCAGCGTATGGTGTCCAGAAAGTAGTCGTAGTCCTGGAAGATAAAGGGTTCCTTGAGGCTTGTGTACTTGGCGTTGTTGACCAAAATGAGGGTCACAAAGAGGGCCAGCGCAAGCGAAAACGAAAAGATGGGGCGGCCTGTGACAAGAAGCATTGGGGCATAGACCCAAGACCAGACACCGAGGCGCAAGGTGAAGGCTCCGCACGTGCCTGTCCGCGCGCCCTTGGGCAAAATGCAGGCCTTTTCCGCTCCAAGGGATACGAGGGCCCCGATAAGGGCCAGGATGAGCGGAATTATGAAGGGATGGGAGGACATGGCCTTTTTACGCCTGTTCGGACTTGGCTGCCTGCGAAGACGGCGCAGGGGCAGAATCTTGGCCTTGCGCGCGTACGGGGCCGTAGCCAAGGAGTTTGGCAATGGGCATGGCAAGACAGAGTGGCAAAAGCCCAAGGCCCCAGACGCCAAGGTTTAAGGGGAAGGGAAAGGAGATGCGGCCGTGGTCGCGCTCAAGGCCCTTTCGTATGCGCCTTGCTGCCCTGTCCGGCTTCATGAGAAAGGGCTTGGGGCCTGGCATGGCTGCGCACATGGGGGAGGCGACGTAGCCAGGGAAGATCACGTTCACGTGTATGTTCTCTGGCAAAAGCCAAGCCCTGAGGGATGTCCCGTAACTTTTCAGAGCCGCCTTGGTGGCGCAGTAGGTGGGCGTCATGGCAAGCCCGTAGTAGCCCGCAAGCGAGCTTGTGAAGGCAAACTGTCCATAGCCCTGCCTGCGAAAGTAGGGGAGGCTTGCGTCAAAAAGAGCCATGGCGGAGAGCAGGTTCACCTTCACAAGGGCCTGGGCATTCTCAAAGTCCTCGCCTTCCAGATTTGGCCCTATGTCCGTGTTGCGGCCTGCGTTGGCCAGGACAAGGTCCGGCGTATTCTGGGCGCAGATGTCCTTCATCCATGCCCTTGCACCTTCCGTGTCCTCAAGATCGAGAATATGCTCCTCCACAAGGGCTCCCCTTTGCCTGCATTCCTGGGCAACATTGGAGAGAACGGCCTTTTTTCTGCCAGTGAGAATGAGGTGCCTGCCAGGCCTTGCGTACTCGAAGGCCAAAGCAGCACCCAGGGCGCCTGTGGCGCCAGTGATGACAATGCGCGAGGGAAAGCAGACCTTGCGGCTGTCCGAGAAGGAAAAGAAAAGGGTCATGGCAAAACCCGCCAGACAAAGGCTTGCGTAGAAGGAGATCCAGTAGAGGCCGTGCGCAAGGCTCAAGGTCAGCGCAAGGCCCGCGTACAAGAGGGAAAAGATTTCCAGGCGCACAAGGATTTTGTTTATGCGCGGGCTGGTGAGCCTTTTGCGGCCAGCTCCCTTGGGTGTTCTGTGGAAGCCGGACTCGCGACCCAAAAGAACCTGCAGGGCAGCGGTAAAGTAGTAGAGAGAGATGGGAAAGTGCATGAGCACGTAGCCCAGGGCCATGCCGGCCTTGCGCAAAAATCGCCAGCTTTTCGGTCTCTTGTCCTTGTCTGTGGTTTCGGACTTGCTCGTGTTGGCATAGGCCCACACCATGGCTGCTGTCAGAAAGAGTGCGCAGATACAGTGGAAGAAGGGCCCGAAGGAAGGCGTAAGGTAGATGACCGGCAGGCAGAGCAAAAGCACAAGGTAGAAGGAGGCCAGAAGCAGGGAGGAGCACATGAGGGAGATGGCGTAGAGCCTTTGCAAAAGAGGCATTTTTGTTGCGAACATCTCGCCCATGTGGCGCCTGGCGTTTTGCACAAGGCCCCTTGCCCAGCGCTGGCGCTGGACCCTAAAGGCAGCCATGGTTTCGGGAAATTCCGCCTTCGAGGTCACGTTGCCAAGCCAGACGTACTTCCAGCTCATGAGCTGGGCCTTGTAGCCCATGTCCACGTCCTCGGTGATGGTGGCAGAGCTTATGCCGCCAATGGCATCGATGCAGGACCTGCGCCACACGCAGGAAGAGCCCGTGAGCGAGGCCATGAGCCCCTCGACGGAAAGACCGCTGGTCACATCCTCCTTGTGACCTGCCTCCATGGCCTGAAAACGGGTCAGAAAGGAGGCCTTTTCGTTGACGTAGCGTATGCCTGTCTGCAAAAAGCCCACCTTCGCGTCGTCAAAGCAGGGCATGGCACACAAGAGAAAGTCCTGGGGCGGCAGGCAGTCCGCGTCAAAGATGGCTATGAACGCACCCCTTGCCTGGCTCAGGCCAAAGGTGAGGTTGCCAGCCTTGTAGCCTGCGCGCTTTTGCCTGCGCAAATGGCGTATGTTGACGCCCTGGGCCAGAAACTTTGGCAGCAGGCCTTCCACAAGGGCAAAGGTCTCGTCCGTGGAATCGTCGAGCACAAGGATTTCCAGCCTGTCCCTTGGGTAGGTGAGGGCGCACACGGCAAAAAGGAGCTTGCGGACAACAAGCTTTTCGTTGCAGATGGGCAAGAGCACGGAAACAGAGGGAAGCCGGGACATGTCTGTCCAGAGTTTGTCCGTGTCCATGTTCTGGAAGGCTATGTCGCAGTCTTTCTTGCGCGAAGACCGCATTTTGAGTGAGCGCGTCTCGAGAAGCGCGTAGCCAAGGAAGGCCAGGGCAAGCAGCGCGACAACAATTTCGACAAGGAAAAAGAGCATGAGGGTCTCTTTTGGGGATGGTTTGGGGAAAGAGGGAATGGCAGGCACGAGAGGGGGATGCCCTCGTGCCCAAATCAGCAAAAAATGGTTTGTATGTGTTCGGCTACGCGGCTTGCCGTCTGTCCGTCCCAGAGGGGGATGTCTTTGGGGCGGACGGGCGTGGCAAGAGCGCTGTCAAGTTCGGCAAGAAGCGTGTCTGGCCGCACAAGGCGGTTTGTGCCGAGGGTCAGGGTGATGGGGCGTTCGGTGTTGTTGCGCAGGGTGAGACAGGGGATGCCGAGATAGCTTGTCTCCTCCTGCAGGCCACCGGAGTCCGTGACAACCACACGCGCGGCCGACACAAGGCGCATGAAGGCGCAGTAGGGCTGGGGCGGCAAAATATGCAGGTGCGGCACCTCTAGCCTTGACAAAAGACCGTATTCCTCAAGGCGCGCTCTGGTTCTGGGGTGTAGGGGAAAGACCAGGGGAAGACGTTTTTGCGCAGCAAGAATGAGGTCGCACAGGACAGAGAGTTTTTCCCTGCTGTCCACATTGGAGGGTCTGTGCAGGGTGAGCACGCCATAGCCCTGTTCCCGAAGCCCAAGCCGTTGCAAGATGTCTTCCTGCTTGAACCTTGGCATGAGCATGATGAGGGTATCAATCATGATATTGCCAACCCTGTGGATACGCTCCTTGGGGATGCCCTCGGCTGCCAGGTTCTCGTCCGCGTCCGCGGACGGGGTCCAGAGGAAATCGCAGACAGTGTCCGTCACAAGGCGGTTGATTTCCTCGGGCATGGTGCGATCAAAGGAGCGCAGGCCAGCTTCCAGATGGGCTGTGGGGATGTGGAGCTTGACTGCGGCCAGGGCTGCTGCAGGGGTTGCGTTCACGTCGCCCACAACCACCACAAGGTCCGGCCTCTCCCTCACAAGATGGGCCTCGTAGGCCTCGAGCACGCGGCCTGTCTGTTGGCCGTGGCTGCCACTTCCTATGCCAAGGTTCACAAAGGGCGCAGGCAGCCCCAGTTCCTCGAAAAAGACCTGGGACATGGCGTAGTCGTAGTGCTGGCCTGTGTGGACAACGCGCGCCCTGGCCCAGGGCCTTGTCTTCAAGGCGTGCCAGAGCGGAGCTATCTTCATGAAGTTGGGCCTGGCAGCTGCCACAAGGTCAATGGTCAGGCGCCTCTCGGGCCGCTTTTGCGTGGTCATGGACATCTTCCTGTCTGACAATGGGGTTACAGGGACAATCTGTCCGCTATCTGGCCAAGGCGCTGCTCCCAGGTGTGGTGGCTGCGCACATAGCGCGCGCCTGCCTCTGCCCGCTCCCTGTCTTCCCTGTTGGGCCCCTCCCTTGCCAGGCGTTCGAAAAGAGCAAGGCTTTCTTCGGGCTGCGTGACCACATGGCAAAAGTCCCTGAATTCGCGCTCGATGACCGGGCTTGTATTGGTGACCAGTATGCCGCCGCAGGCAAGGATTTCCAGAAGGCGCCTGGAATACATGGTCTCGGAGCCTGTGACAGAGTTGACGTTGAGAGAGACAGCGTAGCGCTTGTAGATGTCGCCTGTCCTTGTGTGGGGCACGCTCTTGTGCAGGACAAGGTGCGCCTCCTTGGGAAAGCTGAAGTCCAGAAAGTGGGAGAGGCGGTTGCTGTTCCTGTCGTAGACGTTCACCACAAGGCCTGCCCTGTGGCAGGTGGCAAAGAGACTGTCCAGAAAGACCTTGCGGGCATTCAATATGCGCTTGTAGTAGCTGCCCACAAAGCAGGCCTCGTTGCTTGCAAAGTGAAAGCCCGTAAAGTTGTGGAAGGCCGGCTGATAGGGCATGGGCAGGACATCGACTGTAGCCGTGTGCGGCAGGGCCTTTTTGTATTTGGCAACGCAGGTATTGTCCGTTGTGAACACATGGGGGAAAAGGCGCGCCACATCCAGGAAGAAATCGAAGAAGGCGCCGTCGTCCTTGTTCCAGAACAGGGCGGGAATACCAAGATCCAGGGCGCAGTGCACAAGGCTTGCGATGGTTCTTTGCCCCTGCAGGTTGAAGTACCAGGGGTGCTTGCCCACAAGGTAGCGCCATTCTCCATGCACGCCATGGAAAACGGACTCCACAAAGAGAAGGTCCGGCTTCCAGGAAGAGAGAATTTCGCGAAAGTTGTGGGGGGAGAGGCAGCGCACGCGGCATTCCTCTGCCAGGCAGAGAGTCGTGAAGGTGTCCGTTACTGTGGCCACCTTGAGATGGGCAAAGGGGCCTTTGCCCATATGGTCCTCGGGGATGGGGGTGTAGTTGTAGGCAAGGCGGCTGATGGTACGGATAAATGGGCCTAGCATGGGCTTTTTCCTGTTGCGTGAACGTTGTTGGCAAGGGCCAGGACCTCTGGCACAAAGTGGCGCCACAGGCGCTTTTCAAGGACGTATTGCCTGTTTGCCTGGCCCTGCAGGGCCAGGCCTGCGCTGCTTTCAAGAAGGTGCGCCAGAACCTTCGCGAGGCTTTGCGGATTTCCAGGCTCAAAGAAATTGCCGAGGTTGCCTGTCTCTGCGCGAAAAAGGGGCAGGTCCGGCACAAGGATGGCCTTGCCCATGGCCATGGCCTCCACAAGTTTCAGGGGCGGGATGAGCTGGCAGACCATGTCCGCCCTGCGGGGCAGGCAGACCATGTCCCAGGATTTGATCCTTGCAAGAGCTGCCCCTGGGGAAAGCTTTCCCAAAAAGGTCACGGTATCGCCAAGTTCGAGAGCAGTTGCCAGGGCTTCAAGCTCCTTGCGGGCGCTGCCAGATCCCGCGATTTCCAGATGCGGGCAGGCAGGGCCGCACGTGTCCTTCAAAATCTTCAGGGCCTGCAAAAGCACGTCCAGCCCCTCGTAGCGCACAAGGCTTCCCGCGTAGCCAAGCAAAAGAGGCGAATTTTTCTGTGACCCCCCATCCTCAAGGCGCTTTGCATTGACGCAGTTGGGCAAAAGGACAAGACGGTTTTCCTCTATCTGCCAGGTTTTTCGAGCGTACCTTGCAAGCTCTTTTGATATGACAAAGACCCTGTCCGCATGCCTTGCCACAAAGCCTTCCAGCTCAAGGCCCAGGGCAAGATTGTGGGAGCGCTGGTAGTTCGGATTGTTGGCCAGACGGCTCAGTTCCCAAAGCCCGCGCATCTCGTACTGAAAGGGGATGCCAAGGTGTTTTGCGGCTATGAGGGCCGGCAGGGCGCTCACATGGTTTGAGGCAGCGTGTATGAGGGCAGGGCGAAGCTTGCGGCACAGGTTTTCCAGGGAGCGTGAAGCCCGGCCTGCGTAGATGGCGGTCAGGCAGTTGTTTTTGGGTGCAGGCAGGTGCAGGTAGCGAACACCCTCTTCCAGGGTCGAGAAGACGGGAAAGCCAAAGTCCTTTTCCTGTATGGGGTCTGCCTGTCTGCCCAGCTTGTGTCTGTCCCAGGGATAGCCGCACCTTGTGCACACGTGCACGTCCCCTTCTTTTTGCAGGGCAAGGACAAGCTCGTGCGTTCTCGATGTGTAGCCATTGATGTCGTAGGGGCGCGCGCTTTGCGCCACATAGAGCATGCGTCCTTGCAGGGGCGCAAAAAATCCCTGCGCACGCTTGTCAAATGCCTTGCGCAAGAGATGGGTTATGAGTCCCAGGGTGAAGTGTCTGTGGACACTGGCAATGGGGGAACGCATGGCAAGCCTCTTTTTAGCGAGCCTTGGCGGGCACTGCGGGAGCCTCTGCCCTGTCCGCCACCCTGTCCGGCACAATCTTGCCCGCCTGCACAAGGTCCAGCAGATCCCCTGTGGTTATGATGTCGTAGTCCTTGCTCAAGGCTCGCAAAAGCCTGCGGTAGCCTTCGAGTCTTCTGTCGTCCCTGTAGGTGGCAAAGCCCTGCTCGTCCCAGTAGAGCAAGGACCAGGAGTGGATGAGGCAGACCAAAAAGCCGTCCCGCTTGCTTACGCTGTAGGGAATGAAGGACGCCCACCAGGGGCGGTAGCGGACATAGAGGGAGAGGGGGTACTGAAACCTGGCCCACATGTCCTTGCCCCACATGGTCTTGCCCAGGCTGGGCAGGATGTTCTTTTCCGTGACCGAGACTTCCAGAATGCCGTTTGGCCAGTAAAAGGGCCTGTACATGGGCACGCTGCAGGGATTTTGCCCTATGTTCATGGCAGCCACGGTATTGTTGAAGGACAGGGGGATGTTCAGCTTCTTGAGCGTGTCGAGGGTCAGGGCATTCCAGCGAAAGGAGCCTGCCCGAAAGGCCCTGACCGGGCGCTTGACGACTTTTGCCACCTCGTCCGCGAAGTGGGAGAGCAGGAAAAGTTCCTTGCCAGCGTCCGTGTACCTGTTCATGAGCTTGGGCAGGGCCCTGAACCTGTTCTTTTTCCAGAACTCGTCCGGCAGATATTCGGGATGGGTGTGCAGCTCCACGTCCTGGCCGTCCGCGTCGAGAAAGGCCATGACCTCGCGGATCTCGTCTGCCCGCTCGTAGGCTCCGCACATGTCCACAAAGAAGACGTGCTTTGCGCCAAACTCGTTGCCAATGGAGGCCATCTCGCGCACGCCGGCAGTGCCCTTTTCGTGTTCGCCCCACATGAGGCGGCGCACGTGATCTGTCTCGGCCCTTTTGGGAAGGGCCTCGGTATCCACTGTCAAAAGCGCGTATCTGTTCTTCATTTGCCCTGCTCCAAGATGTCCTTCAATTCCCTTTCCCCCGCAAGTCCTGCCGAAAGGGGAATGAGGCGCGCGTATCTGTAGCGCCAGGCAAGGTAGCGGCGCTTGCGGGCCGTGTATCTTGCGTGATTGGGCAGGGTCTTGGGCAGGTATTCCACAAGCCAGCCTGTGCGCGAATACAGGGAAAAGTCCGCGTGGTCCGTCACAAGCACAGGCGCAGTGGAGGGCGCAAGGTGCGCCAGCCTGTCCTTCAGGGCCAGACAGGCTTTGCGGATGTCCGCGTCGCCTTCAAGGTCGTTCACAATGAGCAGCGTGTCCTCTGGCTCGCTGCAGCCGTGTTTCAGCCCCGTATGCCAGCTTGCCTCAAAAAGACGCCTGGAAAGGACAAGGCCTGCCAGACGCAGGGTGTGAAAGCCCATCCACCACAGCCATTCCCAAAAGGAGATGGCGCGATGTCCTGGCCAGACCTCGTAGCGGCGCAGGACCGTGAGGGGAACAGCGCGCCTTCCCTTCCAGGACTTGCGCAAGTGCCAAGTCTTTTCCGCCAGGTTTTTGGGGGACGAGGAAAGATTTTGTGCGTTCATGACCGTGTTCCTGCTGCGCCACCTGCTGATGCGCTGTCTGTCGCAAGGGCGAGCAAGGCCTCTGCGGCAAGTTCCGCGCCGTTCATCCGGGCCCTGGGACAGCGTTTTGGCGAGCGCGCAAGCGCTGCCACCTCGTCCAGGGCGCTGGTCATCTCCTCCTCTGTCTCGCAGGAGCTGACAACAGCAGGAGCGTACTGCGCCACAAGCCTTGCCCTGCGCGTCTGATCGTCTGCCAAAAGGGTATTGGGGATGAGAAGGCTCGGGATGCCTGTCTGCACAATCTCGTGGCAGGTGTTGTAGCCGGCCGCGCCCACAAGGATGTCGAAGGCGCGCAGATACTGTACCAGGGGATAGACGGACAGGGCCCTCACATCCGGGGGAAGCTCTATGTCGTGCACGGAGATGGGCGGACAGGCCCAGACTGGCGTGCAGCCTCGTTCCTGAAAGGCCCGCACCAGGCGCTGGCCCAGGGAATTCACATCCTTGAGGTTGCCCGAGCCAAGCGAAAAGAGCACGTGGCGCTCATGGGGATCAAGGTTCAGGGCCTGGCAGGCAGTGTCACGGTCGAGGATCTCCTCATCGCGCAGGAGAGTGACCGGAGGAACCGTGACCTTGCGGGTTTTGCCGTTGTCGAGGACTGTGGTTCCAGGTGTGCCGTCGAGCTCGCCAGGCTCAAGGATGAGGTCGAAGAGACGCTCGTCTACAGGACACACCTTGGCGGACTTTTTGAGAAAGCCGCGCTTGGACCAGACCATTTTGAGGGGCAGGCCCATCTTGCGGTAGGCCTTTACGGTGGAGAGAAAGCCCTGAAAGGGCCAGGTGCCGTCAAAGACAATGACATCCGGGCGCATGTGCTCAAGGAACATGCCCAGACGCACGGCAAGCTCAGTGTTCCAGTGGTAGGTGGAGTTGCAGGACCAGAAGGGCGAGACAAAGTATTCTGCCGCAAAGCCCATGCGCTCCACGTATTCAATGGCCGACGCGAGGGTAAAGAAGGAGCATTGGGCATGCGACTTCAGTCGTCTGGCGTACGCGAGACAACGACTCAAGTGCCCCATGCCGGAACCGTTTATGGGGAAAAAGCAAAAGTGTTGCATACCTTGGTATCCCAGGCTTTGGGGGCAGAACCGTAGACACGGGGAGTGGGGAGAGTGTCTGGCTCTGGTCCTGGTTGTTTTGGGCAACGATGCGACTTGGTAGCCGTTTGAGGGGGAAAAATCAAGGGCGCAGGCAGTGCCGCGACACGCGTTTGCGGCAGGACAGCCAGATTGTGTGGCCATCGGGACATACTTTCCGGGAGTTTGTCCAGGCGACCTGAACACTGGGCAGGGCAGACAGGCGTCTTTTGCGAAGGCTCAAAAAAAGCCCCTCCGAAGAGGGGCTACAAGCGCGAGGTTAGAAGCCAGTCCATTTGAGCGCTCGGGCCATACTATACAAAAGCCCTCCGAGCCCTGCCGCCATGATGGAAAGTACCGCTATGGCGATGCCAATCTGCCATTTGATCAGACTTGATTTCGCCTGTTCGATTTTGATTGATGTCTCGCTGATTTTGCTTGTGGTCTCGTTGCGAAGAGCTTTGATGTCGAGGCGAACCTTCTCAATTTCGAGAGCAAGATCCTGTTTCGTGGCAAGTTCCAGACGCTTGGCCTTGTCCTGTTCTTCCCTCTTTCTACGCTCCTTTTCAAAGGCTGCATTTTGGATTTCCAGGATCTTTTGCAGTCCATCAGTGATGACATGGGCCTGCTTTTCGGGTACGCCTGCTTCTTTGAGTCGGGTGAAATAGTCAAGCGCATCAAAGGTGATTGTGAGAGGAGCCATAAACACCTCCTTTTTGTACCATAGCCATTCCCGGCCCGACTGCCAAGGACTTTCTCGAAATCCTCCAGGGAGAAGGCATGGGGGCAGCCTTCAAGCTGTCACCATGGCAATGTGCGGGACAAGGCCGATAGTTGCGTGTCGCTGACTTTTGGGTTGCGCATCCCCAGGGGTAACAGCCAGGTCCACGTCCCGCACGAGCTTCGAGTGCTCTTGCCACAGGGAAACAGGCTCGTTTGGCGCAAGAGGGCAGGGCGCGTGAGTTCCAAAGTCCGCACGGCATGAAGACACGATTTCAATTAAAAAGGTGACAAAATATTTCTCCATAAATTCCTTGATGTTGTCTGATATTTGCCCATGTGTCTTTGAAAATCCTTGTCACGATTCTTGACAACAACGGGAAATGGTCTATTTTCCCCTTGCTATGAACGTTCAGGGAAAATCACGGCCACTTGCCGATTCATACAGCCGCACGGTGAGCTATCTGCGCTTTTCGGTCACGGATCGCTGCAATCTGCACTGCGTCTACTGCCGAGGGCTCAAGGACGTTCCTGTCCTGCGCCACAACGAGCTTCTAAGCTACGAGGAGATTATTCGCCTTGTGCGCATTGCCGTTGGACTTGGCATCAACAAGGTGCGCCTCACTGGCGGCGAACCCTTTGCAAGGCGTGACTGTGACGCGCTCATTGTGGGGCTCAGGGAAGAGTTTCCGGACCTCAACCTGCGCATCACCACCAACGGGACGCTTTTGCAGCCCCACATGGACACGCTCTTCAAAGCCAGGGTCAACGCTGTCAATATCTCCCTGGACAGCTTCAACGCCCAAACCTTTCAGCGCATTACCGGAAGCGACAGCCTTGAGACGGTCCTTGCCGTCCTGGACGAGCTCGTTGCCAGGGGCATGCGCGTGAAGATCAACGCCGTAGCCATGAAGGGCGTCACGGACAGGGAACTGGAGGACTTTTTGAAGGCCACTGCCCGCTGGCCCATAGACGTGCGCTTCATCGAGTTCATGCCCATGGGCGCGCAGACCATTTGGGAAAGGGACAGCTTTCTGTCTGCAGGCGAGATTCTCCAAACACTCGGCTCCATGTCCAGGCTCACCCCTGTGGAAAACACCCACAGGGATCACGGGCCAGCCCGCATGTTCACGGTGGAGGGCCACAAGGGACGCATAGGCGTCATTTCTGCCCTGTCCAACCACTTTTGCGACAGCTGCAACAGGCTGCGCATCACAAGCGATGGCAACCTGCGTACCTGTCTTTTCGCGGACGCCATGACGCCCCTGCGCGATCTCTTGCGCAATCCGGACGTCAGCGACGCGGAAGTTGCCCAGGTTATACGCAAGGCCCTTGCCAACAAGCCCATTGGGGCAGAGCTCTTGCGCCAGAGACGCCAGGCTGCCGTGGCCGCCATGTCCATGGACAGCATAGGAGGCTAGGCGCAAGGCCAGGCCATCCCTGGGCACAGTTTTCACAATTCCGTATCCCTTACCCACAATCTCTCATATGATAATAGTTCGCAATACTTTTTGGAGGTATGCATCATGCTGACCAGCGCTCGCAATCGTTTCGAAGGCAAGGTTTCCAGGGTTATCTCCGGCGCCATCAACGACGAAGTTGTCATTGCCCTGCCCACAGGCGAGGAAATCGTTGCCACCATCACCAAGGAAAGCACAGCCAAGCTGGGTATTGCCGAAGGCAGGGACGTGATTGCCCTTGTGAAGGCCAGCTTTGTCGTTCTGCTTGCCGATGCCGACGACTACCTCTTCTCCACCCGCAATGTCTTCACAGGCACAGTGAGCGAGGTTCGCAACGGCCAGGTGGCCACAGAGGTGGACATCGAAACCGCTTCCGGCCTTGCCCTCACCTCCACCATCACCGTGGTGAGTGCGGAGCGCATGAAGCTTGCCAAGGGCTCCAGGGTGAGCGCGGCTGTGAAGGCCTCCCAGGTCATTCTGGCCGTGAAGAAGTAGTTTTAGAGCTTTTTTGCACCTTCCCAAATCATCCTGGGGAAGGCGTCAAGGACATTGGGGAAGGGACGACTGTGTCTCTTCCCCTTTGTCTTTTCTGTATTCTTGGCCTGTATTCTTGGGGCCTTGCGCCGGTATTGATCTGTGCTTTGCCATTGTGCTATGTGCAAAAGGCAAGGGGAGGTTGTCTCCTGCCTCCAAAGAAGAGTGCTCCCAAGTGGCTGCTTTGTGATACGGACATCCATGATGTCAGGGTAAGGAAAAGCTGCAGTCCGGGAGCGATCCCCAAAGGACCCAAACAGAGGATGAAAAGCTATGAGTCCGGCAACAGATCCATCGATTACGACGAACCCCAATGCGACAAATCCGAACGCGACAAGCCCGCAAGGGAAGCAGGACGCGGACCAGGCCGACAGGGCAAGGCTCTATCTGACTGACCCAATGCACATGGCAGACCTTCTTGAGCACTGTCTGCCAGCAGACCAGCGTGAGGATCTTGAGCTCGCAAGCCTGAGCCTCCACGAGCAAACAGGCCTCAACGCTGAAGAAAGGGAGAACCTTTCCGATCTTGTGTTCAGCTGTGCCACAAAAGGCGGCGGTCATGCACTTTTGTATGTTCTCATCGAGCGCAAAGGCGACCTGCCGGCTCCGAGCTGTGTGCTGCAGGCGCTGAAGTTCATGCTCGACGTCGCGAACGGTGCGCTGAAGGGCACGGATTTCCCGGGGAGCGGGGTGCCTTCCCGCGTGCTCCCCCTTGCCATTCGTCATGACAGGGAAGAGAAGAGCAGCGAAAAACTGCGGGATTTTTTTGCCCCGGGGCCCCTCGGGGCCTTTGTGCCCAACTTGTCCATCACAACCTGCCATCTTGAGGATGTCCTGAGGAACATTTCCGAGGCAGAGTAGCAAGCTGCCCGTCTGCGCAGCCTTCCTGCAACCATCAGTCTCCCCCGCCCCTGTGCGGGGGATTTTGTTCGGAGTGCGCTGCCTTGTCAGTGCATAATGCATCTATTCCGCAAGCGTCATCCTGCAAGCCCCATCCTGCAAGATCCTTTCCTGCTCTTGTCTGCAAACGATTTTTTGCAATGATCTGCTTGTGCCTGAACAGTTTTTTCGCAAGGAGCAAAACACCATGTCTACCAGCAAAACAAGGTACCTTTCACGCAGAACAGCGCTCAAGTCTCTGGGCACCCTGGCCATTGCCCCGGCCTTGGGGCAATTCTGGGTCCAGCCTCTGGCGTACGCAGCTGGGAAGGTACAGGTTCTTGCCGCGTCCTATCCGGCTCTTTTGGCAGCGCGCGCTGCGCTGGAAGGTATTGATGGCTTTGCATGCACTCTTTTGACAGATGCGCAAATGGGCTGCCCCCACGATTATTCCATGACCCCGCAGGATCGCATGAAGCTTGAGGAAACGGACATTCTTGTCCTGAACGGCAAGGGCTACGAGGCCTTTCTCGACAGGGATCTACTCGCAAGCCTCAAATGCCTGGTCATTGATGCAGGCCGCAATGTCCGTCCTCTTGCCAGGGTGGAGGCCCTGAGTTCCAACGCTCACGCCCACGGGGAGGAAACCAACCCCCATCACTTCGCAAATCCCGCCTGCTTTGCCCTCATGGTGGAAACTGTGGCAAGCGACCTTGGCAAGCGCTCTCCTGCCGTAGCCCCAAAGCTTGCCGCCAACGCGGCTTCCTGCCAAAAAAAGGCCCAGGCACTTGAAGCCGGGCTTGCAGGCCTGGCCCGAGAGGAAGGGGACATGCACCTTGTGCTGCAGCACGACACGTTGTCCTGGTTTTTTGCGGGCACAGCCTTCCATGTGGACGCAATCCTGCAGGAAGGGGACGCCCCAAGCCCCTCGGCTGCCCTTTTGCTCTCCCTTGCGGACAAGATGAAGAAAAGCGGCAAGAAGTATCTTCTTGTGGGCGACAGGCAGTTCCCCGCGGATACCCTGGAACTGCTCGCAAACGAGGGTGGTGGATCCATTGCCCTGGTGGACACCTTGGTCTCGGGTCCGGCAGATGCTGGCGCGGCCTGGTATTTCTCGACCATGGAGGCCAACGTGGCAGCCGTGCGCAAGGCCCTTGGCAAATAGGATCATCAAAAACAAGCGTCGTTTTTCCAGAGCCTTGCCAGAAAAAGAGGGAAGAGAGCGCGTTTTTTTGCCCAAAACGGGCTTGACATGAGAGGCCTTTCTTGGCTAGCTAGGCTCTTGTGTTGGGCGCGCAAGCCCAGCGCCTGTACTTCACCCAGATTTTTTCAGGACAACAAACCATGTACTCCACTTCCTTCACACACAACATGCTCGCGGAAACCGGCTTCGCCGGCTTCTGGTGGTGGCGTTGTGCAAGGAAGGGAGTTGGGCAGGCTCTCTAGCCTGCACACATGGCTGCCATATTGCAAGGCGCCGTCCCTTCCAGCAACGGAAAGGACGGCGCCTTTTTTTTACGCATTCGGGGAACCCTATATGACTCAGACACACGCAAGCCACGCTCACGCAGGCATACATCTCAAGCAAAGGGCCAGACTCTTGCCAGCGGACATGGACACCCCCATCAGCCTTTTCATGGGCATGGCCGGAGCCGGCGACGGCATCCTTCTGGAAAGCGCGGCAGTGGACGGGCGCTGGGGGCGCTACAGCATCCTTGCCTGCGACATGCTGCTCTATGTTTCCTGCCAGGACGGAAGGCTTGCCCTGGACATACGCGACGATCGCCTGACCCCCCTGAAGGAACTTTGCGGCATGCCCTTTGCCGAGGGCTTGCGGGCGCTCATGAACACGCTGCGCGTGGAGGCGCCAAAGGAAAAGGGCCTTGATCTTCCGCCCATCACCCGCGCTCTCTACGGCTACCTTGGCTACGAGATGGCCGGCATCTTCAACCCGAGGCTTGCCGAGGTTTTGCCTGCGGCAGACGCTGAGTGCCAGCTTGCCCTGCCGGGCACGGTCCTTGTGCTCGACCACGTGTACAACAGGCTCTGCCAGATAACCCTGGACGAGTTTTCGGACGTGCGCTCCGCCCACGAGGCAAGCCTTTTCAAGGGATCGCGCTCCCAGGCCGCGCACGAGCCTCTGGCAGAGCCGGACCAGGAGGGCTACGAGGAAACAGTGCGCAAGATCAAGGTCATGCTGCAGCAGGGCGAGGCCATACAGGTTGTGCCCTCTGTGCGCTTTTCCCTGCCCATGCGCGCTGACGGCTTCGCGCTCTACCGCCGCATGCGCCGCCTCAACGCCTCGCCCTACATGTTCTACATGCACTTTCCCTCCCTCTGCCTCTTTGGCTCCTCGCCAGAAGTCATGATCCGCTGCACGAAAAACGATCTGCACCTTGCGCCCATTGCCGGCACACGCAGGCGCGGCAGGGACGACTTCGAGGATCATCAGCTGGAACTGGACCTGCTCTCGGATCCCAAGGAGCGGGCAGAGCACGTCATGCTGGTGGACCTTGGCAGAAACGATCTCGGCCGCATTGCGGAAAAGGGCACGGTCCATGTAGACAGGCTCATGCAGATCGAGCGCTTCTCCCACGTCATGCACCTCACAAGCCAGGTCTCGGCGCGCCTTGCGGCCGGCCTTGACGCGGTGGATGTTC
>CALVGM010000150.1 GCA_944327095.1 uncultured Desulfovibrio sp.
TTCTTGCCAGCCTTGAGGGCATCTGTGCGGTACACAAAGCCGGCGTCCACCTCGCCGCGGGACACATAGTCAAGGGCCTGGCGCACGGAGGCCGAGTTGATGTATTTGGGGGCGAGCTTGTCCCAGAGCTTCACGCTGGTCAAAGCGTCGCGGGTGTAGCGGCCGGCCGGCACGGAGTCCGGATTGCCAATGGCTATGCGCTTCACCTTGGCGGAATCAAGGGAGTGAACGTCCCTGAGCTTGAGCTTGCTGTCCGCGGGCACGATGAGCACAAGGTCGTTGAGGGCAAAGTTCTTGCGGGTCGCCGGGTCAATGAGGCTGTCCTTCTGGGCCTTGTCCATGGTCGCCTGGTCCGCGCTGGCAAACACGTCCACAGGAGCGCCTTCCTGCATCTGCTTGAGCAGGGGATTGGAGGCCGCGTAGTTGGTGAGGACAGTGACGCCCGGATTCTTCTTCACAAAGGCTGCCTTCACAGCCTCGAAGGCGTTGGTCAGGCTGGCCGCGCCGGATACATAGAGGTCTGCTGCCTGCGCTGTGCCGGCAAGGCACAGGGAAGCTGCCAGGGTCAGGCCGAGAAATCTTTTTCCAAGTCTCATGACGTACTCCTTGGTTTTGGGGGATTGCAGCCAGCGGAAAGCTTGCGGCACACCCCCGTTTGGGGCCCTGCCCCGGGGCTATACGAGGCAGGAAAGTTTCGCTATAGGTTGCCTGCCCCTCCTTGTTGGGGGAGGCCGGATCGCATATTGTTTTTGGAAAAGGCGCCCCAAAGCGAGCGCCCGGAATTTTTCGGATGAAGCAACTTACCAGCAAGGAACTGCATCAGCTCACCGAAGCGTGGCTTGCCTGGACAAAATCCGCGCCCAATGATTCGCAGCTGCGCAGCCGCGAGCGGCTTTTGCTCGTCTTTCTCCTGATCCGCCATGGCGCCCTGCGCCTTGGCGAGGCATTGGAAATCAACGACCTCAAGGATTTCGACTACCCCACCTGCACCATACGCATTGGCGGCAGCAGGGGGCGCGAGGTCCAGATTCCGGAAAAGGCCATGGAAGCCATCCACCAGCTGGTAGACTCCCCGCGCATGCTGCGCCTGCGCGGCAGCATCACCCACATGGACCAGGGCTACGTGCGCAAGCGCTTCTACGCCATGGGCCCTTTGTGCGGGCTCGATCCGGCCAGCGTGGGGCCGCAGGTGGTGCGCCAGTCCAGGGCCTCGGAACTGTTGCAGGCAAACATCCCCCTCAATATAGTGCAGAAATTTCTTGGCCAGCGCTCCCCTGTGCAGGCAGCAAACTTCATCAGCTTCACGGACGACGACGCAAGGCGTATTGTGCACAATCACCTGCGCCAGGAAGCGCTCAAGCGCTCCTCTGCCCGCAATGCCTTCACGGGAACGGTCACGCGCCTGGTGGTGGACAGGGTCTCGGCCCTGGTGGAGCTCTCGACCCTTGAGGAAATGCGCGTCCACGCGCTCATTACCGTGGAGAGTGTGCAAAGGCTCGGCCTGCACGAGGGCCAGGTTCTCAACGCCACTGTGAAGGCTCCCTTCATCATGATTGAGCCCGAAAGCGCAGCTACTGGCAGGACCACTGGCTGCAACCGCTTTGTCGGCACCATAAGCGGCATCAACAAGGGCATTGTGGAAAGCAGTGTGGTGGTGGACGTGGCCGAAAAGACCACCCTGTGCTCCGTGCTGAGCACAGACGAGCTCGAAGAGTACGGCCTGGCAAAAGGGAGCAGGGTCTGCGTTTCCTTCAGCCCCTTTGCGGTCGTGCTCGGTCTTCCGGAAGAATAGTCAGGCCACCTCCGCCCTGTGCTCCTCGCGGTTGATGTCCTGCACAAGACCCAGCAGGGCCTTCTTGCTGCGCTCGCCCCTGTCCCTGTACCCGGACCAGTCCTCGCAGCGGCAGACGCGGCCTGCGGAAAAGATCACCAGCATGTCCGCAAAGGCCTCCACGTCGTCCGGGTCGTGGGAAATGATGGTCACGGGTATCTGCCAGTCGGAGAGGAGATCGCGTATCTCGCCGCGCATGCGCACGCGCAAAAGGGGATCCAGGGCCGAGAATGGCTCGTCCAGCAAGAGGATGCGCGGCTCTGCCGCAAGGGCTCTGGCCAGGGCCACGCGCTGACGCTGGCCGCCGGACATCTCTCCTGGCAGCCTGTCCCACAGTCTGTCCACCTCGAAGCGCTCCAAAAGCTCGTGGGCGCGCTTTCTGGCAGCAGGCGAAAGACGGCCAAAGGGTCCGGAGAGGGCAAAGCCCACGTTGTCCAGCGCGCTCATGTGGGGAAAGAGAGCGTAGTCCTGCAGAAGATAGCCTACGTGGCGATCCCTGGCCGGACGGTTTATGCGGGACCTGGAATCGAAGAGCACGTCGCCATCCACGGCGATGTAGCCGCTGTCCGGGCGCACAAGGCCTGCGATCATCTGCAGGGTGAGCGTCTTGCCCGACCCGGACGCGCCAAAGAAGACCATGTGCGAAGCCGCGGACTCCACGTCCGCCACCAGGGTGAAATCGCCGTGGCTTGAGCGCAACTTCTTTTTCACATGCAGGGAAATCACTCAGGCTGCCTCCTTCTGAACCTGTTTTGCCCCCTTGCGCGACCTCCTGCCTCTTCCTATGCGCGCGGACAGAAAGGAATCCGCGGCCACCAGAATGGTCAGGCAGATGAAGGAGGTGAGCAGCACAAGCGAAAGGGCCTTGGGATCGTCTCCGGCCTGGAAGGCATCGTAGATGGCCAAAGCCAGGGTCTGGGTACGACCGGGAATATTGCCAGCCACCATGAGGGTCGCGCCGAATTCCCCCATGCCCCTGGCAAAGGCCAGCATGGAGCCGGCCAAAATGCCGCGCCAGGCAAGCGGCAATGTGACAAGGAAGAAAATCTTGGCCTCGCTGGCCCCAAGGGTCCTGGCCGCGTCCTCGTAGCGCGGGTCAACGGACTCGAGAGCAGCGCGCGCAGACTTGTAGATGAGCGGAAAGACCACCACAGTGGCCGCGATCACGGCTCCCTGCCAGGTAAAGATGACCTCGATGTTCATCTCGACCAGCCACTCGCCAAGAACGCCCCTGCGGCCCACCAGCAGGATGAGATAGTAGCCAAGGACCGTGGGGGGAAGAATCATGGGCAGGGTGCACAGGGCGTCGAGCACCTTGGAAAAGAAGGATTTGCGGCGCATCTGGAATCTTGCCACTGCCAGGCCCGAAATCAGGGCAACAATTGTCGCAAGCCCGGCCACCTTCAGGGAAAGATAGATGGGAAACCAGGGCGGCACGGGAAGATCCCAGAACATAGGCAATACCTCGACGCAAGGAAAAAATCGTGCAAAGTATAGCACGCGGGCTTCCCTGCGCAAGCAAAGCACGCTTTTGCGCAAAAAGAAGAACATGGCGCGCACTGCCCTGCGGCTTGACCCCTTTCCCCGGGCCGCCAGAGTGCCATGGAAAGCCTGGCGAGGTTCGTTCTCGACGTTCGTGCATTTTTAAAAGTTACAGGAACTTGCAGGATTTTGCCTTGTCCCTTTGCGCCACAGGGCTTCACCCTGTGGCAGTCCCTGTCAGGCCATTTCCCCTGCCCATGCTCCCTTGCAAAACGTGTCCCTTTTGTCCCTTGGCAGGGCCTTTTCCCAAAAAAAGAGGGACAACGGAGTGTTGCCCCGTTGTCCCCCTGTGCACCTTGTGTGCGTTATGCCGCGTTTGGTGCTCTGTCCGGATGTCGCGCTGTCAGCTTGCGCTCTTTTCCCTTCCTTCGCCCTGTTCGAGCACCTCGAAGCTGTCGCCAGGACGAACAACCCCGCCGCTCAGAATGCGGCAGAACACGCCCTTCTTGGGCATGATGCAGGTGCCCACCAGGTTTCTGATTTCGCACCCCTGATGACAGGTCTTGCCAATCTGGGTGAGTTCGAGAAGGATATGGCCACCAATGCGAAAGCGCGTCCCAATGGGATAGCTGGAAAGTTCCACGCCCTCGGTGGTGATGTTCTCGGCAAAGTCGCCGGGCTTCACGTCCGCGCCGAGCTTTCTCATGAAATCAATGTCTTCCTGGCCAAGGAGACTGAGCTGCCTGTGCGTTCCGTCCGCATGGGAGTCTCCCTCTATGCCGTGATTGGCAATGAGCGTGACCTCGGGGCAGCTGTGCTTGCGCGTCCCCTTTTTCTCGCTGATATTGACTGCAACAACCCGCATGTTTGTGACCTCGTTGGGTGGATTTTTTCGGATTTGGGGAAATTTTGGAAGACTGCCCAAGGGGCCTTCTCCCTTCCCGGATGCGTCCTTTCCCATCCATAGCATTATTTTGCCTCAGGGAACAGGGGAAAACCCGGAAAAATCGCTCCTGTCCTCCCAGGGAGTCCTGCGAGCCCCCCTGTAGCGCCACCTGCATAGTCCGGGGCTTTCGCAGGGCAATTGCAAGGCTCGCTCAGGCATTGTAGAAACAGGGCTACACCCGGGGACAAAAGCCTACGGACGGCTTTTGGCCCTTCAAATCGCTCTTTCCACCTCAAGGAAGGTTTTCATGGACACAGCTACGGACAAGACAGACAAGGCAATACTTGGCAAGTACACACCCGAGGGATACCTGGAAAAGGTACTGGCCTTTCACGGGCATGCAGCGCCAGGCGTTCTTCTGGGCGGCTTTTTGGTGAGCGCCGCAAGAAAGGGGCTTCCCCCAAACT
>CALVGM010000151.1 GCA_944327095.1 uncultured Desulfovibrio sp.
CATGGTTGAAAAAGTACTCGAAGGCTCGAAGCGCTATTATATGTGGCTGCTCTTCCTGGTCGCTGTCATAGCGGTTTGCGGCATTGTCTATCTCTTCCAGCTCTTTGATGGTCTGGGCGTTACCGGCATGAGCCGTGACGTGTCCTGGGGCCTGTACATCTCCCAGTTCACCTATCTGGTCGGTGTTGCGGCCTCGGCCGTGATGCTCGTGCTTCCCACCTACTTCCATCACTACAAGAAGTTCAAGATCATGATCATCTTCGGAGAATTCATGGCAATCTCCGCTGTGGTCATGTGCTGCCTCTTTATTGTCGTTGACCTTGGTCAGCCCCAGCGCATGGCAAACGTCATGCTGCATCCCACGCCCAATTCCGTCATGTTCTACGACATGATCGTGCTGATTGGCTATCTGACCCTGAACTGCATCATCGGCTGGGTGACCCTCGAAGCCGAGAGGCATGACACCACTCCTCCCACGTGGGTGCTCTATCTTGCCTATCTCTCCCTCATCTGGGCCTTCTCCATCCACACCGTGACGGCTTTCCTGTACGCAGGCATTCCCGGCCGTCACTACTGGCTGACAGCCATCATGGCTGCCCGTTTCCTTGCCTCCGCATTCTGCTCCGGTCCTGCAATCCTTCTGCTGCTCATGCTGCTTCTGCGCAGGCTCACGGGCTTCAATCCCGGCAAGGAAGCCATCCATACCCTGGCCACCATCATTACCTACGCCATGTGCCTGAACGTCTTCTTCTACCTGCTTGAAGTGTTCACGGCCTTCTACAGCGGCATCCCCGGCCACGCCGATCCCCTGGTCTTCCTGTTCAGCGGATACCATGGTGTGACCTCCTGGGTGACCCCCTTCATGTGGCTTGCCGTTCTGTGCACCATTGGCTGCCTTGCCATCCTCATCCCGCCGCAGACCCGCTCGGGCAAGTACATGCCCTACGCCCTGGGCATGCTGGTGCTGGCTTCCTGGATCGACAAGGGCCTTGGCCTTCTCATTGGCGGTTTCACCCCCAATATGTTTGAATCCGTAACGATCTACACGCCTACAGTGCGCGAGATTGTCGTAGCCGTCGGCGTCTACGCCGTTGGCGCGCTTGTCCTCTCCCTGCTGTGGAAGATTGCCTTGAGCATCAAGTTCGAGACAGGCCACAACGACGGCGACCTGGCCAAGTAACGAGCGCGTACAGCTTGTCTGACAAGGGGATCCTGGTGCATGCCAGGGTCCCTTTTTGTATATTGTGCGGCGGCCATTCCTGGCGAGCCTGTGCCCTCTTTGGATGGGAATCACGCCATATCCTCTGACCTGCAGAAGATTTGGCTTAAGACTTTCCCGTATTTTCGCTTTCTTGCCTTTTTCCATGACGCAAGGCATAATCGTTTGCATATGAAGCCCTTGATGTAAGGAGATTGCCCATGCGTGAAGCTCTGAAAGAAGCTGCCGTGCTTTGTAAAACCCTGTTTCGTAACGGCTACGACGCCCATGTCGTAAACGCTCCCCTGCAGGAACACCTTCTTGCCAATGCCAAGAAACTGGCGGTGGATCTGGCCTGTGAGGCCAGCTACCCGGTGCTTGCCAAAATTTTTCCCGATGTCAGAGAAGGCAACAACGAGAGCAGGGTGACTGCAACTCTCGAACAGGACGGCGTTCTCTTTCGCTTCTACCCGCTTTCTGTGGAAAACAGCGCGCATCCAGAACTGAGCCTGCTTCGCCTTACACCGACCATGGCGGAACTGATTCCCGCAGAAGAACGCCACAAACTGTATCTCACGGGCTTTGGTGGACCGCAGGCGAGCGAGGAGCGGGATATCTACGAGGGCTTCGAGCCTCTGGCCTCTGGCGAAATCAAGCTTGCAGGCCTGCCGGACGATACCCTGCGCCACAACTATCTTCTGGCTGTGCGCGCCCTGCGCTTTGCAGCCAACTTTGACTATCCCATAGAGGAAAATACCCGTCTTGCCATCCTGCGTGCTTCCTCGCGCGTGCTGGATTATGTGCCTGCCAAGGAAATCATGGCCGAGTGGCGCCTGGTCACAGCGGAATCCATGCATCTGTTTGTGCGGCATCTTTTTGACGTGCACCTGTTGCAGGGCCTTATTCCCGAGCTGGCAGCGCTTTCCCTCATACGCCACAGGCGCAACAAGAAGTCGGACGAAACAGAGGATCTGCTGACACACACCATCGAGTGTGTGCGCTGCTACCCCCTCAACAAGCTGCACTACGACTGGATTGGCACCATGGCCATGCTTTTCCACGATGTGGGCAAGCTTTTCACTGCGGAATACATCGATGGCGACTGGACCTTCTACCAGCATCACAGGGTCGGTGCCCAGGTCACGCGCAAGATTTTGCGCAGACTGCATTTTTCCAGCGAAGACATTGATGTCATATGCCATCTTGTGCGCAACCACATGCGTTTCTATTCCATGATGACAGACAGGGGCATACGGCGCTTCATGGCTCTGGATCAGTACCCGCGCCTCATTCAGATGGCCAGGGCAGACATTCAGGCCAGGGACGACGTGTACACATCCTTCAATCACAACATGAAGTATCTCGAGCGTGCCAACACGCCCGAGCAGATGCTTGAGCCACTGCTCAACGGTAATGAAATCATGCAGGAAACCCAGCTCAATCCCGGACCGCAGGTAGGCTATATTCGCGAAGCCCTGCTCCAGGCTCAGATTGCCGGCGACGTGAAGGATACGGAAGGCGCCAAGGCCTTTGTGCGCCAGTACGCCAAGACCCTGGGCGAGTAGCCCACAGATTCTGGCAAACACAGGACAAAGCAAAAGCGGGAAAGGTTGTACGCCTTTCCCGCTTTTGCTTTGTCCAATGCTCCCTCAGGAGCGTTTATCATTGTTCCGCGCCAGCCCCGCTGTCCCCGGCCTGCGTCTTGGCCGGCACTGCAGCGCTGTCCTGCTTGTCAGCCTCCGCCGGCTTGGTTTCCGTCGGCTTGGCGTCTACGGACTTGGACTCCAGAGGCTTGTCCGTTTCCGCGGGTTTGGCGTCCACGGGCTTGGGAGCAGGCTTGGCTATGGGCTTTCTCTGTGGCTTCTCCGGGAAGAGGGTTGTGCCGTCTTCCTTCATGAGGCCAATGCACTGGGCAGGACAGGCTTCCATGCAGGGCGTCATGGCCTTCCCGTTGAGCTTGCGCCAGTCGCGGCACAAATCGCAGCGCACAGCCACCTTGCGGGGCTGCAGAAGTTCGTCGTCGTCCGGATTGTCCTCCATCTTGACGACAGGCAGCGAAGTCACATCCATCTGGATGGCTCCGTAGGGACAGGCGTCGGCACACATCTCGCAGGCTATGCACAGTTCCTCGTGCATGCGCACCTCGCCGCTTTCAAGCTGCTCCAGTGCCCCTGTGGGGCAGATATGGCAGCAGGGCGCATTGCGGCACTCGTGACACCTTGTGGCCGTCTTGAAGCCTTCGCCCTTGATGACGCGCACGCGAGAGATGAACTCGGCCCTGCGTTTCGTGGCTTCCTTGATGTCCAGTCCGTGGTGAGCTGCGATGCAGGCGACTTCGCAGCGCCGGCAGGCTCTGCAGCGCTCGGAGATTAAGACAATACGTTCCAGCATGGCTCTGTCCTGTTGATTAGCGTATATGGTGTCAGGTGTTCGAAGAGTTGGTGTTTTCCACTTCCAGGCCGAGCAGGGTGAGACCGTGTCCCCCTGTAAAGGAAATGTCCTGGCTGCCGCAGTTGGGGCAGACAAACTTCCTTTGCACAAGCTCAAAGTGGGTGTTGCATGTTCCGCACACGCAGGGCAGGGGCTCCCGCTCGATGTCAAGACGGGCCCCTTCGGCTGGTGTCCCTTCGGCAAGCAGCTCAAAGCAGCCCGAAAAGGTGGTTGCTTCCACACAGGACAGGAGACCAAGTCCCAGTTTGAGAGACGTGATGCGGCCAGCCAGTGCCTCGGGGTGCTCCCGATTGTATGCGGACACACTTTCAAGAGCTACCCTCAAGAGTCCCTGGGCCAGGGATGCCTCGTGCATGTCCCTAGCGCTCCGTGCAGGAAACGCATGGATCGATGGTGTTGGTTATGAGAGCCGCGTCGGCTATCTTGGCGTCGCGCAGCATGACCCCGAGCGCTTCCCAGTTCATGTAGGAGGGAACGCGCCACTTGAGGCGTTCGGGTATTTCCGTATGGTTGGTGCGGATATAGTAGATCACTTCGCCGCGCGGCGCTTCGGACCTGGCAATGGCCTGTGCGGGGAAGATTTTGTTCATGTGCGTGCGCACTTCCCCCTGGGGGATATCACGCATGACCTGACGAATAATCCTGATGGATTCGATGACCTCGTGCAGGCGCACGCAGGTGCGGGCGTAGAGATCACATCCGTCGCGCACAACCACGTCGAAATCCACCTTGCCGTAGGCCGCATAGGGGGTTTCCTTGCGCACGTCTATGGCAAGCCCGGATCCTCTGGCCACAGGCCCCACCACACCAAGGCGCACGGCATCTTCCTTTGGCAGCAGGCCTACGCCCTTGATGCGGGCGCAGATGAGCGGATCCGTTTCGAAGATGTCCATGAGCTCCTTGTAGGCTGGCATGAACTTGTTGATGCTTTCGTCCAGAAAGCCGAAGCACTCATCGTCGAGATCGAACTTGGTGCCGCCAATGCAGTTGAAGGCCAGATTCATGCGATTGCCGTAGAGGCTTTCCTTCACGTCCTGGAATATCTCGCGCAATTCCATGGTGTGCATGAAGAGCGATTCGAAACCGCACAGATGGGCCTGGATTGCCAGGTTGAAGAGGTGGGAGGCAACGCGCTTGATTTCTTCCGTGAGGGTCCTCAGGTAGTGGGCGCGCTCTGGAACCCCTATGCCAAGGGCATTTTCCACAACCATGGCGTAGGTAAAGGCATGGCTGTTGGAGCACAATGAGCAGACGCGCTCTGTGAGCGTCTGGTTCATGATGAGGTTGCGGTGCTGGGCAAGGTTTTCCATGCCCCTGTGCACGTGGCCACTGTGCAGTGTCGCTCCGCGAATGATTTCGCCGTCTACCTGCAGATCGAAGTAGACGGGTTCTTCCAGAGCCACATGAACGGGCCCGAGAGGGATGTTGAAGGTGGCAGGAGAATGTTTGGGTGCGGGCATTTAGTGACTCCCTTCCTTGCTGGACAGGATGTGCTCCCAGAGATCCTTTGTACAGGCGCCGTTCATCATGACGGACAGGGGGACAAGCCTGCTCAGCATGCCCTGGTCAATGGATGCGTCAAGAAAGAGGCGGTTGGGATTGGGCTGGTGCGCAACCTGAATGCCCACCAGCTCCATCATTTCACGCTCGTGCCAGTCTGCGTTGGCAAACCAGGGGGTGATGGTGGGAACCTGGGGCTCCTTCTTGGTGACAATGGCTGTTACGCTGTAGATCACGCTGTCGAGCACAAAGTTGTAGCAGGCCGCAAAGGGTGCCTCCTCGGCGTCCGGCTCCGAGGCTCTGGAATAGCCGGAAATGAGGCTGAGCCTGGCGGACATGTCCTTCAGCGCTGCTGCGGCAGCCGTGAGGTGGGACGGAGAACTGAGCTCAAACCAGTGCTGGGCATTGCCGTAGTTGTCCGACCCAAGCTTTACCCCGTCCTTGGTGCTCAGGGAAGTGAGTGTATTGATAAGGGCCGTGTTGCCCTTGATGACATCGAACATGTGCTATCCTCGAGGTGTCTTCCCTCATGCATGGCAAAAAGGGAATGCTAGTCGCGCCCTTCCTGCTGGGCAGTATTGATGTCCGAGCGCAGGACGCAGACAGTGCTGTTTTCCGCGTCGCTCATCTGACGGCAGCTGCGGCACAAATGGCGGATTTCTTCCGGATCCACGTCCGCGTCGTCCGCGTAGAGCTCCCTTGCCTTGTCCAGGGCCATGACGCGCATGGGTGTCCCGCAGCGGGCGCAGGGCTCGTAGCTGATGGTGTGCTGTTCGATGCGCTTGAACTTGTCCTCTTCCGCGTGGGCGCTGTGCCAGTCCGGGTCAATGGACATGGCGTTCATGGGGCAGTAGGTCACGCAGGAGCGGCACAGGCAGCAGCTGTCCTGCCAGATGGTGATTGTCCAGCCCTTGCTGTCCTTTTGCAGGTGTATGGCTCCGGCTGCGCACACGTGACGGCACATGCCGCACCCGAGGCAGCGCCCCGGATCAACGACGATGCGGCCGCGTATGCGTTTTGGGGTAAATGTCTCCCCGAAGGGAAAGGGATCCGTGGCCGGGCCGGAAATCAGGTTTTGCAGAAGAACATTGAGAAACGATGCCATACGCTATCCCTCCAGTCCCAGCTTCTTGAGCCAGATACTGCGTGCAAGCACGACGGCTTCCATAATGGCCTGGGGGCGCGGCGGGCAGCCGGGAACATTGACGTCCACAGGAACAAGCCTGCTCAGCGGGCCGGCAATGGAATAGCTGTCGCGGAAAACGCCCCCGGAAATGGGACAGATGCCCACGGCTACTGTCACCTTGGGTTCGGGAATTTCATTCCAGACACGCAGCACGTAATCGCGCATGTGCACTGTCACAGGCCCTGTGACAAGGACAATGTCAGCCTGGCGTGGCGAACCGGTGTAGTGGCAACCGAGACGTTCCACGTCGTAGCGCGGGATAAGCGCTGTAGTGGCCAGTTCAACGTCACAGCCGTTGCAGGATCCCGCGTTGATGCGGAAGAGCCACGGAGAGCGGACAGACGTCTTTTTCAAAAGTGTGTCGAGCACGGCAAACTCCTTACACCACAATGACCAGCACGAGGCTGATAAAGGCCAGGACTGCGGGAATCTTGAAATAGAACATCAT
>CALVGM010000152.1 GCA_944327095.1 uncultured Desulfovibrio sp.
TCCCGGGGGCCCCTGCATATTGGGCACCTGCCTGTCAGGCCCGACAGCTCGGTTCCTGCGCCTGCTTCCGGACTGGTGCATCCGGCTTTGGTGTCCTGGGCCTGTCCGCCACCTCGCCGTCAGCCAGGCTCACCCTGTCCGCAATGCCCATGTGCTCGAGCAGGGCGTTCCACAGGTTGGCCATGCCCCTGCGTTTGGCTGCAGAGGTAACCACTGGCCTTTTGTGGGCAAGGCCTGTCCACTCGCTGATGCGCGCGTTGAGCTCGCGCTGGCGGCACTTGTCGGACTTGGTGAGCACGGGGATGATGGGCAGCCCCAGACCCTGCGCGTACTCGACCAGGTTGATGTCCAGGGTCTGCGGGGGAAGGCGCGAGTCCACAAGCAGGACAAGGGCCTTCAGGGAGGTGCACTCCTTCAGGTAGCGCTCCAGAAGCCTGCCCCACTTTTCCCGCTCCGCGTGATTGGCCCTGGCGTAGCCATAGCCCGGCAGGTCCACCAGAAAGAAATTCCAGGGGGACACACGGTAGTAGTTGATGGAGCGGGTCTTGCCAGGCGTGGCACTGACCTTGGCGAGCTTGCGCCTCTGGGCCAGGGCGTTCACCAGGGAAGACTTGCCCACATTGGAGCGTCCTGCCAGGGCAAGCTGCGGGGCATCGTTTTGCATGAGCTGATCAAGGGTATAGGCTGTTGTCTCCAGCTCGAGTCTGGGCGTGGGCATGTCTCCTCCGCGTAGCGTTCGGTTTTTCCAAAAAGGCGTGGCAGCGAAAATTCTACTGTCTGCAAAAGTCCCTGACAAGAGCCTGAAAGAACATGTGCTCTGGAACATTGTCTGTCTGGGCCATGTTCCCAAGGGGATGGAAAATTCCCCTGCGGATCTCGCAACAGAGCCTGAAGAATTCTTCAGCCTGCTGGAATCACGAACGATCCTCAGGGTGGAAGCCGTTTTTTTGCCGCTGGGCGGGATCTTGACAGGAAAGGGCAATAGGGTATCTTGAGGAACTCAGATTTTGCCAATATCCTGCCTTGTCAGGTAAAATGTATCAAGGAGCCCCTATGTATTCCACCACTGATTTTCGCAAAGGCCTGAAGATTGAAGTAGACGGCATTCCCTACGAAATTGTTGACTTCCAGCACTTCAAGCCCGGTAAGGGCGGCGCCATGGTGCGCACCAAGCTGCGCAACATCCTCACCGGCCGCATGCAGGACATCACCTTCCGCAGCGGCGACAAGGTGGGTCGTCCCGACCTCGAGACCCGCGACATGCAGTTCCTCTACAAGGAAGGCACGGATCTCATCTTCATGGACATGACCAGCTACGAGCAGATCCAGATGCCTGCTGACGCCACCGCCGGCAAGTCCGACTTCCTGAAGGACGGCCAGCAGTGTCGCGTGCTGCTCTACAAGGGCAACCCCCTGGACATTGACATCCCCATGTCCCTGGTGCTCGAGGTCGTGGAAACCGAACCCGGCGCCAAGGGCGACACGGTGAGCAACGTGACCAAGGCTGCGAAGCTCGAGTCCGGCGCTGTGGTGCAGGTTCCCCTGTTCGTGAACGTGGGCGACAGGATCAAGGTCAATACCGAAACCAGGGAATATCTCGGACGCGAATAAATGCCCTTCGAGGACGAGTTCAGGGAAAGACCGCGCGGTTTCTGGCTGAGGGAGATGTTCGGCGTCTTCCTCCTGTTCTGGATGGTGCTGCTGCTCATGAGCCTTCTGAGCTACAGCCCCTCGGATCCAAGCCTGAACCACGCGCTGAGCCGTGGCGAGGTGGCCAATCTCGGTGGCCTCCTGGGCGCCTATACGGCAGGATTTCTCAACGATCTCTTCGGGTCCGGCTCGCTTTTGCTGCCGCTTCTGCTGGGCGGCATAGGCCTGGGCTTTCTGTCCCAGCGCCTGGCCCTCACCTGGTGGCGCTGGCTGGGCTGTGCCCTCACGTCCTTCAGCGTGCTGGTCTTTCTGGCCGCCCTCGATGTCCATATCGGCGATCTGCGGGCCGGAGGCATGATTGGTGCCATCATCTACCGTGCCTCCAAAAGCCTGCTCTCGCCCTTTGGCGCTGCCCTTCTGTGGCTCTTTTTCCTTTTTGTGGGTGTTCAGCTCTTTGTGGATCTGCCCTGGCGCAGAATCCTGGAGAGGCTGGGCACCTTTTTTTCGCGCTTTGTGGTGCGCGACGAGGAAGAAAACGAGGCCGGAAGCGACAGGGGGGACTTTATCCTTATGGAGGATGAAAACCGGCCCCGCGCTGCCCGCCTGCGCAAGACACAGGACGCAGAGGCAGAGAGCGCCCCGGAGGGCGAAGCCCAGGGTCTTGGCCTGCGCGTGCTGAGCCGCCTGAAGGGCATGGCAGGCGGGAGGAACAATACGGCAGAGGAGGGCAGCGAGCGCCTTCCTGCCCTGCGCCATCTTGTGCCCGTGCGCCTGAACGAGGAAGACATTCCCTTTGCCAGCTGCGAAACCTCCGATGTGCCTCTGGATCGCAGCTACGCGGAACAGTACGCCGAAGGCTACGCGGAAAGGGTCGCGGCCAGGAAGGAGCGGGAGAGCAAGGGAAGCAGGGAGCGCGTCAGGCTGGGCAACAGGGAAAGGGGCAGGCCTCTGCTGGAACTGCTCGACATGGAAGAGGAGACCGGGGAAGAGGCCGCCGCAACTGCTGCCCGCGAGCCTGAAGAGGTGAAGGATCTCCTTGGCGAAACAGCCCTGGAAGGCCCAAACAAGAGCCCTGCGGCTTGCAGCGATGGAGACGATGCCACAGAAAGGAACAGGGCTGCTGCCTTGCGGGCATCCGCGCCAGAAAACAGGGCACAGGACGCTGCTCCATCCAGGGAGCGCGGGGAAGAAAGAAAAGCCGAACCCCTCCATGGTACAGCGAGCGACAGGGACAGCGCCCCGCAATCCCTGTCCCGCGACAGGGAAGCGGCCCTTTTGTTCGCGGATGCGGCTGACGATAGGGAACCTGCTGCCAGGGCAGACGATGGGGAGCAGGCAACACGCCAGGGCAGGCGGACAAGGCCAGCAGACACTGCGGGTGACGAAAGAATTCCGGCCGGGAAAGAACAGGCCAGGGAAGAAGGTCCCAGGCAGGAACTGGCCACAGGCGAACGCCACAGACGTGCCTCCCTGTCCGATCTGGGCAGCGGGCGCGCCCTGAGAGAGCCGCTCGTGGACATCCCCGAACCGCTTGCCCCGGATCTGGACGAGCCGGACGAGGATGAGGAGGACGAAATTCCCGCAAGGCCTGCCAGGGCAGAGATAGTGCGCAGCAAGGCGCCAGAGCCGGCTCCCGCAGGCTCGCGCAGCGCAAGCCGCGACGGTCTCTTTCTGCCGCCCCTGGAGCTTTTGCAAAAGCCCGAGGAGGACGAGGCGGATCTCGAGGTTCAGGACGAGGAGCTCGAGGAGTGCGAGGACAGCCTCATGGGCTGCCTTGGGGACTTTGGCATACAGGCGGAGCTTGTGCGGGCTACCCCGGGCCCAGTGGTCACGACCTACATGCTGCGTCCTGCACCTGGCGTTTCCGTGCGCGCCTTCATACGCCACACCGAGGACATTGCCCGCGCGCTCATGGCTGTCTCGGTCTTTATCCAGGCCCCTGTGCCTGGCACGGACACCGTGGGCATTGTCATTCCCAACCGCACTCGCGCCATGGTGAACTTCCGCCAGATCGCGGAGAACGCGGTCTTTGCGGAATCGACCGCAGCCCTGCCGCTCATCGTGGGCAAGGACACCACAGGCCAGCCCTTTGTGAGCGATCTCGCCAAGATGCCCCATTTGCTTGTGGCAGGCGCCACAGGCCAGGGCAAGAGCGTGTGCCTCAACGCCATGCTCACAAGCCTGCTTCTGCGCAAGACCCCGACCGAGCTCAAGCTTTTGCTTGTGGACCCCAAGCGCGTGGAAATGGGCATCTACGAGGACGAATCCCACCTTGTCCATCCTGTGGTCAAGGAAGTGGAGGACGCCAAGAATGCGCTCTTGTGGGCAGTGCGGGAAATGGACCAGCGCTACAGCCAGATGTCCAGGCTCTACACCAAGAACATTCAGGGCTACAACGCCAAGCTCGCCTCCTACAAGGGCAACCTGCCCCCGGATCTGGCGGATCTTGCGCCCATGCCCTATATTGTCATTGTCATCGACGAGCTGGCAGACCTCATGCTCCAGGCCCGCAAGGACGTGGAGCCCTGCATCATACGCCTGGCCCAGCTGGCCAGGGCCTGCGGCATACACATGATCATAGCCACGCAGCGCCCCAGCGTGGACGTGGTGACAGGCCTCATCAAGGCCAACTTCCCGAGCCGCATCTGCTTTCGCGTGTCCTCGCGCCAGGACAGCATCACCACCCTGGGACAGGCCGGGGCAGAAAAGCTCCTTGGCAACGGCGACATGTTCTTCAACCCCAACGGC
>CALVGM010000153.1 GCA_944327095.1 uncultured Desulfovibrio sp.
ACAGATGCCCTGGAGTCGGCTATCAACAAGGCCCTTGATGCGGTGACCCTATCCGACATCAGAGGCTGGTACCGTGAGGCTGGATATGCCGTCTAGAATGAAAGTTTTCATTCAGAAACCGCTCTAGAGTCCGAGGCCGGCTATCCATTCCCTGACTTCTTCAATGGAGGCTGTGGGAGCCAGGCGCTTGCACTCGCCAACCCAGTTGGCCTTGGGGCAGGCCTTCTTCACGGCGTTGTCCACGCCGGCTGCCTCGGTCTGGACCGAGGTGGCAAAGGCGACCATGGTCTTGCCGGAGAAGTCTGCGCTTTCCAGGAAGGTGAGGACCACGCGCGGCGCAGTGCCCCACCAGACGGGACATCCGATGAAAATGACGTCGTAGTCCCTGATACAGTCCAGGCAGGGAGTGGGCTTGGCCAGGGCAGGACGTGCCTCGGGATTCTTCATTTCCAGGGTCGAGCGGCTTTCTGGGTCCTGCCAGTTGAGATCTTCCTTGGTGTAGGGCTGGGCGGGATGAATGGCACAGAGATTGCCGGAAGTGGCCCTGGCTATGGTCTTGGCCAGTTCCTCAGTCTGTCCGGTAGCGGAAAAGTAGACGACCAGTGTCTTGGACATGACAAACCTCACAGTGTTGTGGCCGACCCTTGGCCGGCCGGAAAGGATATGTGCGGACACGCTTCCCCTGGGGAAGTTTGCCCGTGTACAAAGAATCTGTCGGCGAGCCATCCTGGTGACAGGGTATATGTGCAGGAACAGTCTCATCTGTACCCTTGTCCTGCGCTCGGCATGTATGCAATACCGTGCATACCATCCATCCCGTATGCCGAGAGCTGAACATCAGGAGGTACATGAGGCCAGATTCATTCTTCTTCTCAGGAAAGATACGCAAGGGATACGGGCAAGACAAGAAGGTATTATGGCAAAAAATTGCCTTTTTGTGGCAGATGACAGAGAACATCTTTTGTCTTTGCATGGCAAGAGGGGTGGGAAGGCTCTGCGTGCCGTGTTCTTTTATGCCTTGAGCAAGGCGGCATATCTGACAGAATTTTTCTTTTGTACTTGAAAAAATCGGCAAGACATTTTTCTTGTTTGCTGTCATATGGTTTGATAGTCATGGTGTACTTGTCTGTACATTGATACTATTATGTATTTTGTTGTTGACAATTGTATGGTATTTTGTCATTCTATCAACAATATACAGGAAAATTTCAGCGTCTATCCATAAAACAGGTTATTTGCCTGTTCAGAATCTGCCCAAGGCAGACAACTGCGAGAACCAGGGAGAATCGCCATGGAAATGATCGACATCCAGAACATGCTTGATGCCCTTGCCCACAGCGACAATCTGTCGGACATACCCGGCATGCAGAAGATGAAGGCGGATCAGAGCCACCACGACGCTGTGCACGAACCTGCGGCCCTTGATCCGCAAGACGAGGAAAAGTTCAGGCAATGGCTTGCCAGGCGGGACGGGGAGGCCGAGGAACTGTCTGTGCTGCGCTCCGTCTTTGTCATGGAGCAGCAGCTTTGCGAACTGGAGGAGTGCCTTGCGGCCATGGATACCGAGGACAGGGGCAGGGCCATGCATTCGTTCTGGATGCGCTGGCACAGCCTGCTCGGGAGCCATGCCCGGTACATGGAGCGCTATCTGGAACTGCGCTCAAGGTTCTGGGAGGAAGGCGCAAACTAGCGCTCCACCCCGAGCTTTCTGCGCAGCATGCGCAAGATTTCCGCCGCAAGTTCGTGGACCTCGCTTATGATGCAGCATTCGCCCTCGGGCAGGTACTGCAGAATATGCTCGTCCTGGATGCCAACGCCCAGAAATTCCACGCCCGACTTGCGGGCCCTGCCTATGGCCCTTTCGAAATCGTCGCCGTCGTTGGCGTCGCCGTCCGTGATCATGATGACGATCTTGCGCATTTCCAGGGATGCGGAAAATGTCTGCATGGCGTACTTCAGGGCGCAGCCGCACAGGGTGCCCCCGTCTGGCAAAATGCTCATGCGCCCGCTGACCCTGTCTCCATGGCGCAGGATATCGACAACCTGATTGTCAAAGAAACCTATGATGCTGAAGTCGAGGCCGCGTATCTTTGCCAGGCAGGTGGCCAGCGAGAACAGGGACTTGGAGGCGAGCAGGGCCTTGTTGTCAAAGCGCATGCTGCCGCTCATGTCGATGCACAGCACGATTTCCGTGTTGACCTTCCTGCGTTCCACACGGCGGTAAAAGACATCGTCGCGGCAGATGAAGAGCTTGTGCAGGGCATTGGTGTTCAGGCGCCCCCTGCGCATGGGGCCTGAGCGGTTGAGTTCGAAGCTCTGCAGCAGGGCCTGCATCTGGGCGTCCATCTTGGCCGAGGCCTTGAGGGTTTCCAGCTGATCGCTCCTGCTCAGTTCCGCTATGCGGTTTTCCCACACCTCGCTGCCAATGCCGTTGTGCAGGGTGATCTGATTGTCCAGCAGAGCAGGATCGATGGTGCGCGCGACTTCGCCGACCAGAAGTTCCGCTGCCCTGGCTATGTCCACCGTATCCTTGGCGCTGCCGCCATTGCGCAGAATCCAGCGCAGGACGTTCAGCATCTGCGGCGTAAACCAGCCCTCCTTCTCGGCAAAATCCTCGAAATAGTGCAGGGCGATCTCGATGACCTGCAGGGCGAGATCCATGGTGTTGCGCGTGCTCTTGGCAGTGGCAACCTGCGCAAGGCAGGGTTCCACAAGGTCTGCAAGGCCCGGAGAAAAAATGTCCACAGGCTCGCGGAAAAGCTGCAGGCGGTTTTTGAACCTGGGCAGCACGTCTGAGCGAGCGCGGAAGAGCAGGTACTGGGTGAAGGCCGTCCAGATGAGGTAGGGGATTTCCCTGGGGGGCAGATCTCCCTCGGCGAGCCTTTCCAGGGCAGTCTCGGCGTCAACAGGCTCCAGCGGGGGCGGAAGGATGGGCGAGGAGTGCTCCAGGTAGATGAGGGTACTGAAGGTGCGCAGGTTGCGGCGGCAGCCGGGAAAGCTTTCGCCCATGTCCCGCTCGACAACAATATCCTCGAAAATGCCTGTGATGTTCTTGAGGGAACCTGCGTAGTGGGGATAGCGCAGGGGACCGTCCGTGAGCAGAACCCTGTCCGAAAAGCGCACGTGCCCCACCTCGTGATCCACGTAGCCGCGCAGCAGGGCGCGGTAGTACCTGTCCTGGATGGGTATGGAGGGAATGGTGATGACAGCCCTGCCGCTGTCCTGCGCGAAGGTTGTTTCCGCCATCTGACCGTTGCAGACGACAGTGACGCCGTATTCCTCGGACATGGCAACGGCCAGCATTTCCAGAGTGCGGCTCTCCATCTCCTGATACATGGCAGTCTCCATTAGCCGAAAATGCGCTGGAACAGTTCGCGCAGCGCCATGCGCGTCGCGTGCGAGGCGCGAAAGACTATGGCCCGGTCCAGGGCTCGCGAGAGTGCGTCTTCCCTGCCCAGGCGCAGGTACTGTTCTGTCAGGCAGACCCAGCGGATAAGGGTCCTGGTGCTGAAGGTCACTTCTATGGCCGCGTCCATGTCCTCCGCGTCGTAGCCCATGAACAGGCGCCGCACCGCGTTGGCAAAGCGTATCATCTGCCGCAGCGTGGCCTCATCGACGCTTTCCGGGGCATGGCTTGCGAGCAGCCGCAGCTCCTCTTCCTCGTCCATGTACCCGCACTCCACCAGGGTAAAGCGGTCCATGAAGGCCATGTTCTGGCGCAGCACGCCCTGGTAGAGGCCTGTGTGATCGCTTCCGCCATTGCTGTTGGCGGTAGCCACAAAGCGGAACATGGGGTGCGGCACAATGAGTTCGCCGCCGTTTTCGGCAATGGTGAGCGGGTAGCCGTCCAGGATGGAGTTGAGGCCTGCGGCAGTGCTCGGATCCAGCAGGTCGATTTCGTTCAGAAGAAAGAGGCCGCCTTCCTTCATGGCCAGGGGCAGGGGGCCGTATTCGTAGTGCATGGTGCCTTCGTGCACGGTGTGGTGGCCCACCATGTCCGGAAACTCCAGCCTGCTGTGGCCCGTGAGCTCGTAGACAGGATAGTTCAGCGCGTGCATGACCTGCTTTACGCACGAGGTCTTGCCGCAGCCCGTGGGTCCGAACAGGTAGAGCGAATCCTGGCCGTAGGCAAGCCAGGCAACAATGTCTTCCAGCCAGGGAGGAAACAGGTAGTGCGGATTTTTCTGCGGCGTGTAGGGCGAGCTTTCCGACCAGCCCCTGATGGCAATGCCTGCGGGAATGCCCGGAAACAGTGCGCCTGCGTCAAAGGTTTGTACTGTGTTCATGCTGCCTTCCTGTGATGCCGAAGAGACTGTCTGTCCCGGAAGAGAGTGGGGGATTGTGCGCAGGGTGGGTCAGTGTGTCGCGCTCTGGGGCTTGGGGCCTGCGTAGAAGGGACATCGATCCCTGCGGCATTCGCTGTTGAAGTTGTACCAGGAACATTTGATGTCCGGCACTGGCCCGAGATCCAGGTCGAGCAGCTCGGGCAGGGCCTCCAGGGCTGCCTCAAGCGCCAGATAGCTTGTCCGCTTTCAGCAGCGGGGACCTCCCACGGAGGAGATTTTGGCAAGGCATCTGGCCGTGAGGGCATTGGCCGTGTCCCAGCCCTGTTCCCTCTTGGGATTGTTGTGGAGCCAGACACAGGCAAAGATGCCGCAGCCAACCCCTGCTCCGCAGCAGCCCCACCAGCCGCAGAAACCCGGGAGCACCTTGCGGGCGCGCTCTTCGGCTGTGGCAAGGCCTGAGGCAAGCTCTTCCCTTGTCATGCCGGTTTTGTGCGCTGCCAGGGGCAGGAGTGTGGCTGCCGTGATGTAGTGGTGTACGGGATCGTGCATGGGCACGCCAGCCTGCCCCATGAGCTCGTCCAGCACGCCCACAGCCGTGAGTGCCGGCCTTGCCAGCATGGCAAGACAGGCATTGGTGATCATGTCGTAGTCCATTTCCTGAATGCTCATGAACGCCTCCCGAACGGGCCACGGCAGGATGTGCCGCTGGGACCTGCCAAAAGAAGTACGCCGGTTCCGGGAAGGGAGCCCCTCCCCGGAACCGGCAGATAAGGGCAGCCGTCCATCCCAAAAAAACCGCCCTTGTACAGTGTGCTCCGGGGATCAGATAACCGTGGACTTGGCCTTGCGATTGGGGCAGCCTTCACGGGGGCAGAGCATGCAGTTGTAGTACTTTTTCTCTGTCTGGAAGTAGATGCCCGAGACAGAATAGGCCGGGCGCATGAGACACGAGGGCAGAAGCGTTATCCCCGCGTCCGAGGCCAGGGAACCCATGACTTTGAACAGCTGGCGCTGCTCCTCGATGGGCCAGGCAGGCAGGGAGCCAGGTTGCACACAGGACACAATGGGTATGTCGAACTGCTCGCAGATCTTCTGTTCCAGCAGAGCCTGGTACTGCTTGCACACGGCCTCGCGCAGGCGTCCTGCAAAGACAAGATCCAGATTGGACTCCAGCGTTTCGGCCCATTCCAGAAGTTCGACGCCTTCGGTGGCAAGGAAGGTGAAGACCCTGCTCAGCCCGGCCATTTTCTCGGGCAGCAGGGCACTGGTCATGGTGACACCGTCAACTTCCACATGTTCGGCGTCCACTTCCTTCAGGGAGCAGACCTTGACTACGCCCCTGGGGCGCGCCTTTTCCACAACAATGTCTGCCAGCTTTTCAAGCTTTTTTTCAAGTTTTGTCTGGCCAGGCTTGATGCCCAGCTTCTTGGCCACGGCTGGCATGTCCACAACGACAGGGACGTTTTCTATGGTTATGACGGAAGTGCTCATGTTGCCTCCAGAGGTTGCAGGGTGAAGGTGCAGTATGGAGTTGCAGTTATGAAGTTGCGGCATCTGCTTGCGGTCTTGACTTGTCTGTATCTGCTGTGCGCCATGTCCTGAGTCTGTGTGATGTCAGTCGCTCAGAAGCAGTTTCTTGCCCGCTACGCAAAACCAGGCTTCCCTGGCTCGGGAGGCCAGCATCTGGTTTGCGATCCCAAGGCCATCACAAAAGCTGCGTGCCATGGCAGTGGCCTGTATGCCCCCAAGGCCTGTTTCTCCGGAAACGGCTATCCAGTGGCAGGGAGTGGCTTCCACAAGCCTGAGCAGATCCCCCACTTCCCTGCGGCAGGCCTCTTCCAGAAGCCGGGAATCTTCCGGGTCCGGCAGGCTGCAGAGGATGTTTGTTACCCACATGGTCACGCAGTCTATGAGTATGGTAGGTTTCGCTCCCTCGCCAGCCTGCAGAGTGCGCAAAAAGGCCGCTATGCCGGAAGCCAGTTCGAGCGGGCACTCGAGGGTGTGCCAGTGCGCAGGCCTGCGTCCCTGATGGGCGCGGATGCGCCTTGCCATGGCCGGATCGTCCTGGCGCAGCTGCGCTGTTGCCACATAGAGGACAGGTCCTCCTGCCCGCAGGGCATCCTGTTCCGCATGCGCGCTCTTGCCGCTGCGGGTGCCGCCAAGGTAGAGGGTGAGATCAGGCATGTGCATTGCTCCTGGCAAGATAGCGATCATGGGAACGCAGTATGGCCTCGTGCGAGCGCACAAAGTCATCGGTGTGGAAGACTTCCAGGTTGAGGACGCCCTGCCAGCCCGTGTCCCACAGGGTGTGCATCACGCTGTCCACGCAGGCCTCGGGCATATGGTGCAGGGATTTGTGGTCGCGGGGCAGGGGGCCAAAGAGGTCGCGCAGCTGACCTCTGAGCCTTGTGGGAGGAAGCGTGCGGGCAAGAACTTCGGTTGGCACAGGCTTGTTTGGCCTGGCTTCCATGCCGTGCAGGTGGATGATGCGCGTTTTTGCAAGCCAGGATGGAAGAAAATCCTGCGGGTCAAAGCCGTCCTTCCACATGTGCCCCACGTCCAGGCAGCGGGAAAAGGCGCTGTCTTCTACCCAGACATTCCAGAAGTCCGGCGGCAGGCTCTCCAGATTTTCTATGGCCAGGTACTCGGGACCGGGGAACAGGGCGGCAATTTTGGCAAGGGCCTGTGCTGTCCACTCCCTCTGTTCGCTTGTGAGCCCAAGCCCCCGGGGATTGGCCCCCAAAAGCACATTGTCCAGGGAAGGAAAGCAGACGTGGAGCACAAGAGTGTGCGGGGCAAGGGGTGCCGTGCGCTCGGCTACCCGTTCCACGTCCGCGACCATGCGGCGCGCCTCCTCCTCTGTTTCAAAACTGTGGTCGTAGGGAAGGTGGATGTTGACGCTGACGCCCTCGCCATTGGCAATGCGGGCAATTTCCCCCACGTCTTCGGCCGAAATGAGGTACTCGCACTGTTCGCCCACAGTCATGACGAGCAGGGAAACGTCCTCGCACAGCCCGGCTGCGTGACGAAAGCCCGGGACATAGTCCACGGGTTCCAGAAAGGAGGTGGTTCCAAGCCGTATGTGGGGGATGGTGTACTTGGGCATGGTTTTTCCTTGGGAAAAGCAGGGCGTGTCAGAGGCAGGCAACGGTCAGCACAGCGCACTCCGTGAGCTCTATGAGGCAGCCGTAGACATCCCCCGTGACTCCGCCAAGGCGCTTTTTGGCTGCAGAGAGAAAAATGCCCGCCACAGCCAGGGCCACTGCCAGGGCTGCAAGGCCCGCGAGCCCGTTGAGGGCGCATATGACCAGGGCACTTGCGCAGGCCCAGAAGGTGTGGCGCGCAGTGACACCGGCTACCGTGGTGCTGCCCATGCCGCCCGGTCTTGCGGAAGGCAGGCGCATGGCCCAAAAGGTGGAGCAGCGTCCCAGTATGGCGGCCATGGCGCATGTGAGGACAAGGTGCAGGCAGGAATGGGGCTCTGGCTGGCTTGCGCCTGCCAGGCTGGCCAGGGTGGCAAACTTGAACAGGACTACGGAAACAAGGGCCAGGGCGCCGAAGGTCCCCAGGCGGGAGTCCTTCATGATGACAAGCCTTCGTTCCTTCGGCGCCTCCACAAGCATGCCGTCGCCGCAGTCGGCAACGCCGTCCATGTGCAGGCCGCCTGTGATGGCGATCCAGGCAAGGCAGCCCAGGGCGCCGCAGACAAGCGGGGGCAGCACAAGGGCCGCAGCCCAGACCACAAGGCCGATCACAAGGCCTATGACAAGGCCCACTGCCGGGAACCAGGCGACTACGCCGGCAAAGGACGTGACCTGTTCCGGCTGGCCCACGGGAAGGCGGGTGAAGAAGCAGAGAGCCGTGCGCAGATTTGTCATGCGAGCTCCAGACTGTCCAGGGTGGGCATTTCACTGAGTATGCGAACTGCCGTGTCGATAATGGGGAAGAGCAGGACTGCGCCTGTGCCCTCACCAAGGCGCATGCCAAGATCCAGGTAGGCGGGAATGCCGAGCCTGTGCATGAGGGCCGCGTGCCCGGGCACTGCAGACAGGTGCGAGCCCGTGAGCATGTGGCTTACGCCAGGGAACAGCTTTTCGGCAACAAGCGCTGCTGCCGTGGCGATCAGGCCGTCAATCACGACAGGGATGCGCAGCGAGGCGCCTCCTATCATGAGGCCTGCCATGGCGGCTATTTCCGGTCCGCCGACTCTGGCCAGCACGTCCAGGGGATCCGAGGGATCCGGGTGGTTTGTCTCTATGCCGTGGCGGATGAGTTCGGTTTTCTTCTTCAGGCGATCCGAGGACATGAAGGCCCCCATGCCTGTGACGCTCTCGAGAGGCATGTCGGCCAGAACCGAGATGACAGCTGCCGAGGGCGAGGTATTGCCTATGCCCATTTCGCCTGCGGCAAGAAGGCCAACACCTCTGGCCGCCTCACTCCTTGCCATGTCTATGCCGGTTTGCAGGCAGGCCATGGCCTCGTCCCTGGTCATGGCCGGGCCGCAGCTGAAATCCCTGGCGCCATGGACAACCTTGCGCCGGACAAGGCCGGGGATGTCCACATCGCGCTTCATGCCCACGTCCACAATGGTGCAGCTGGCATTGGCGGTGCGGCAGAAAGCGTTGATGGCCCCGCCGCCGCGGCAGAAATTGCGCACCTGCATTTCCGTCATCTCCTGGCTGGAGGCGCTTGCCCCCTTGAGGACAATGTCGTGATCCGCAGCGAAAAGGACAAGGCCCTTGTTGGGAAAGGACGGGTATTCGCTTGCCGTGATGCCGGCAAGGCGAATGGCCAGATCCTCGAGCCTGCCAAGGCTGCCCGGGAGCTTGGCAAGCTCGTCAAGCCTTTTTTGGGTCTTGTCTGCGTATTCCTTTGCAAAGGCCGGAATGGTCACGTTCTTCATGCGCAACTTCCTGTGAGTTAATGGATAACGTATTGATATTCAGACAAAATTTGTTTGCAGTACCCTCTTAGTATTCTCCAGTTTTCCCAGAAACACAAGGATATTGTGTGAACTTTCTTGCACAAGGACAAAGAGATTGTGGAAAGAAACAGGAATTGCGCGCACCTGCTCACTGAAAAAACGAAATTTTTCAGGCGACATTGCCGGGCCGGTCGGCCCTTTCCCGTCAATTGTCCTTGTTTGCGAGGGGCACGGCGATGATGCTGCCGTCCATGTCCATGTCCATGGTATAGCCAGGCTGGATGTGCAAGAAGCGCCGGCCATCGTGCCCTCCGGCAACAAGTTCGCGCAGGAAGGAGGAGTTGCCCCTGTATTCCGTGAAGGGAATGCCCACTGTGCTGGCCACCTCGCGGGCTGTGTCCTCGTAGCGGCCCTTCCACTCCGGCCAGGCAATGTAGCCAAGGCAGTGATAGTTTCTGTAGATGGCCTGTTCGGCCTTCATCATGCGCAGCGCCTTGGCCTTGCCGAATTTTGCCTCGAACATGGCCAGACGCTGATCGTAGTGCAGGTGCAGGTTGATCTGAAAGCTTTCCAGGTACCCCGGAGAGGACCAGTAGATGGCCCCCTCGCGGGTAAGGGCGTTTTCCCTGTTGTGCTCCTGGCCGAGCAGCATGGAAATGCAGTCGTGTATGCGCGGCACAACAAGGGTTGCCTGCCTTGCATGCACGCCGCACATGCCGCGTCCGCACAGCCCGTAGCTCAGGAGAATGGTGCACGGTTCAGGGTGCTCGGCTTCAAATTCGTCGATGACACCCTGAACGCTGGAGCGGAGTTTGTCCGGAATATTGTGCAGCTGAGCTTCCAGAAAGACGGTTTTGGGAAGCTCGACGCCTTCCCTGGCCAGGAGTTCCAGTTCCGGGCGAAAGATTTCACAGGAAAGAAGCAGTTTTGCCATGGGGACTCCCGGGTTCGAAAAGGGCGCAGGATTTTGTTTGTCTGTTATTGCCTTGTTATCTTTGGAAAGTTCAGGCAGTGTATCCACTTGTCGTTGAAGTCCGGATGGGTGGAGAGCTCCACGGGCTTCACGAAGCGGGCTATGCGGTCCGACATCTTGCGCTGGGCTGCGGAGATGAGACACAGGCCTGCGCCTTCCGCTGCGGCATTGCCTATGGCGATGATCTTTTCCTTGGGTATGCCCGGGAACAGCCCGAGGACAACGGCCTTTTCCTTGTCCAGGTAGTTGCCGAAGGCGCCGGCCAGGTAGCAGCGGTCCACATTGTCGGTTGTAAAGCCTGCCTCCTTGAGCAGGATCTCTATGCCTGCGGCAATGGCTGCCTTGGCCAGCTGCAGTTCGCGCACGTCCTTCTGGGTCAGCACGATGTCCTTGGTGTTGCCGTACTCGCCCGTGTAGGCAAGCACGAATTCGCGTATGCCATTGGCGCCGGTGCGCATGCGCGAGGCCAGAGGCTGGTTGAAGCCCTCGTCCTTTTCCGTGACAAAGCTGCCGCGGCGGGTAATGAGGCCTGCGGTAATGAGCTCGGCCACTATGTCGATCAGGCCGGATCCGCAAATGCCCTGGGGGGCTGTGTCGCCTATGACGCCAAGGGTGACCTTGTTGTCCTTTAGGGAAACGCGCTCTATGGCTCCCTCGCCTGCGCGCATGCCCTGCTCGATGTGGGCGCCCTCGAAGGCCGGTCCGGCAGCAGCCGAGCAGGCGAGCACCCAGCCCTTGTAGCCCAGAATGATTTCGCCGTTGGTGCCAATGTCCACGGCAATGGTGATGCCCTTCTTCTCCCACGGCTTGGTGGCCATGGCCACGCCAATGGTGTCCGATCCCACATAGCCCGAGATGTTGGCGAGCACGTGCACGTAGCCTTCGGGGTTCATGGGCAGGCCCACGCGGTCCGCCTTCAGGGTCACGGACTGGCGGTAGCAGGGCACAAAGGGCGCCACTGCCAGGTTGGAGGGATCAACGCCCAGGAAGAAGTGGCTCATGGAGGTGTTGCCGACCACAACGGCCTGGTAGACGTTTTCGTCCGAGATGTTGTTGGCTGCGCTCATGACGTGCATGACACCCTTGACGCCTTGGCGGATCAGGGCCTGCATCTTGGCAAGGCCCTCGGGCGTGGAGCCCACGGTGATGCGGCTCAGAACGTCTGCGCCGTAGACGCGCTGCGGGTTGGCAAGGCCGCGGGCGTCGATGACTGCTCCGGTCAGCAGGTCCACAAGGTACATGGCCACTGTGGTGGTGCCGATGTCGATGATGCAGCCATAGCAGGCCTTGGTGGTGTCGCCGGCCTCGATGGCGATGAGCTCGCCCTCGAACAGGGTACAGGTCACCTTGAAGTCGGCCTTTCTCAGCTTGGAGGGGAGATCGCGCAATATGCTCGGGCTGAACCTGGTCTTGGCAGGAAGCTTGGCCAGGACGCGCTCTATGTCCGAAAGCTGATCGTGCAGGTTTGGCGGCGTCATCTCGATGTACACCTTGGAGACCGACGTCTCTATGGTCCCGACCTGTTCGGTTAGCCTTGGCAGATGAACCTTGCGAGAGATGTCGTCGCGGCCGTAGCCCACTTCTATGGTGGCGTCGCCAGTGACAGTGCAGTTGCAGGCAAGCACCTCGTCTTCCTTGCAGAAGCGCTTGTACTGCTCCTTGTCCTTGATGTCGGCGAACGAGCCGGCAAGAACCCTGACAACGCACTTGCCGCAGACTCCGCGCCCCCCGCATTCGGATCCTTCCATCAGGCCTGCCTGGTTCAGGCATTCCATGAGGTTGGCTCCCTTATCGGCCTGTAGTACATGCTTTTTTCCGGCGGAAATGACACTGATGTTCATCCAATTTCGGCGCAAAAGGCCCCTGGCTGGCCAGGAGGGAGAGCGCCGCCTCCTTGTCTTTCTCTGCTAAAAGGTTCTGCGTCTGGCAAGAGCCGCCGACTGCCCGGGCTGATCTTGTCTGGACACGGCATTCCCCAAGGGGCAAAGCCTGGGACAGCGCCAACCCGGGGGTCTTGCCCTTTTGGGGCAGGGTTGTCTGCAGGCTTGAGGCCAGTGTTTGTGTGCTCTTGCGGCGTACCCCTAAAGGGCAGGGGGGAAGAGGGTGTGGAGATGTCCGGCACGCGCAACTGTTTCCTGACAGTCTTTTTGGGCAGCCTTTCGGGGACAGTCCAGTGCCTTGAGGAAGAGCCGTGTCCCCAAAGGGGACGCGAGCAAGGGCACGAACGCCTCTTTGCGTGTGCAAAAAACCCGCAGGCCCGGCCCCTCACGGGCAGAACCTGCGGGGCTCATGGAGATCAGCTCAAGGTAAAGCCTTCGCCACAGTGCTTCAGCCAGGATTTGCGGACAGTGCCGCGCATTTCGTGGCTTGGATGCGGTATGACCACAAAGATCGTTTCCCTGGCCGTGTAGCCCAGGGGCTTGATGTCGACCTGATCGTTGACGCCGTCCGCGTAGTACCAGACATTGTCGTCTGCCAAAAAGACGCCCTTGACGCGCAACGATCCCGGAAGCACATCGCGGAAGAAGCCTTCAACCTGTTCCTTTGCGAGTTTTTTCTCAGTCTTTACAAGGAAGTTTCCCGGACGCCCCAGGGGCTGTTTTGCCTGGGTGTCCATACCGAACAGCGGCCTTGCCGGCGTGGGGTTTTGCGGCGGATCAAAGAAGCCGTCCATTTGGGCATAGGTCGTTTCCACGACCCTGGCCGAGGGATTGAGCTTGTGGATCTTCTCCCGCACGCTTTCAAGCTCGTCCTGGGTTGCCAGATCGATCTTGTTGATGATGATGCGGGAGCTTGCGATGATCTGCTCGTCTACCGCGTTGATGGAGCCCACAAGATCCAGGAAACTGTCCGGATCGACCAGGGCTGTCATGCCCTCGTACCTGTAGTGCTCCCCGGTCATCTGCTGCAGGTCGAGCAAAAGCTTGTGCAGCGGCATGGGATTGGCCATGCCGGAGGTTTCCACCACGACCGCGTCCAGATCCCGCTTGGCGTACAGAGCCAGCACCTTGATGAAGTCGCTGCTCAGGCAACTGCAGAAAACCTGGCCGTTGTTCAGTTCTTCAATCTCGACATCTCGGACGTGCACAATGACGGAGTCGACACTGGCCTGCCCCCACTCATTGATGATCACGCCTACCTTTTTCCCCTGGGCCACGGCCTCGTCCAGAACGCGGTTGAGGAGTGTTGTCTTGCCCGAGCCCAGAAAGCCCGTGATGAAATACAGGGGAACGGAGATGTCGGAATTGCTCATAGAACTTCCTCGATTTGCTTGATGAGATCTTCGGGATTGGGAATGATGGAGGAATAGATCATCTTGCCGTTCAGATAGAGGCTGGGCAGCTGGGCCACGGCCATCTTTCTGGTGCGGGAGATGTCCGGGATATTGTTGTATCTGTATTCCACCACGTCAATCCTGTCGCCAAAGTGCTTTTTCATGTCGCAGGCAGAGGCCCACATGTAGGTGCACGCCGCGCAGGCGTCTGGATCCAGCAGGAAGGCTTCGAGCAGCGGCTTTTCCAGGTGCTCGTAGTCTGGCAGATCGACGTCCACATCCAGGTCGGTCATTTCGTAGTTGGCCACGAGCTCGCGGGTCTTGTCCGTGTTCAGCACGGCCTGGGACAGGGCTATGACGTTTTCCACAGGGGTGGCGTAGGGCATGTCGCAGCCGGGCTGCACAATGAAGTTGCGCTTGGTGTTCATGCGATCGATAAGATCGATGCCGGCCTTCATGTTGTCGAGCTGGTTGCCGAGCAGCAGCGCTGTGGTCAGCGGAATGTTGCCGCCTATGGCCACGTTGTGGCGATCGCAAATCTCGTGGGCAACCTTGATGTCCACGTTTTCGTCAATGGCCACGGAGTCCGGGCCCGTGAGGCACATGGGCTCGATAAGGTGGGTCGCGTTGCCGCAGACAAAGAAGGAAGAGAACCTGTTGGCCGCGCGGATGTGATCGAAGAGGATCTTGTAGGGTGCGGCAATGAATTCGTTGAAGTGCTTGGGAGAAACCTGGGAGACAACGGGGTCCACGGGGACGATGACGTCCACGCCTTCCTCGATGTAGATGTCGGCCATCTGTGTGCCCAGTTCCGCGCAGTAGGCCATCAGCTCGTGCACATATTCCGGATGCTTGCGCATGTCGCGGAAGAAGTTGGTGCCGCGCAGGTGCGAGGCCAGGGTATAGGGCCCGCAGAACAGGCCGTACAAGGCCACCTCGTCGCCGACTGCGGCCTTGATGCGGCGGGCTGTCTCGATGACGAGCGGCATGCGGCCGTCTTCGCGGGTGATCTTCTTGGTGGGAATGACCATGTTTTCTTCAAGCGGGTGCGAGCGCACGCAGGGCGGGCTGTTGTGCTCCCACTTGATGGTGCAGCCGAGGATTTCGGCTTCGAGCTGGAGGTCGAAAAGCAGGATCAGACCGTCGGGACGATAGAGCCTGTCCACTTCGAGCAGACTTTCGACAAGCTTGTCAGCGTCCTGGTACACTTCGTCAGCCGTGTATCCCTTGATGAATCCGGCGTGCACGCCAGCCATGGTGACCCACGCGTTGCGTTCGGTTTCCTCGTGGCGCAGACATTTGAAGAGCAGTTCTTTGCGAGTCATGGGCGTTCCTTTTTGAATGTTCAACGTGCGGGGAAGGAGGCAACTGGAAAACCTGAACAAAAAGCAGGGCCCAGATTCCAGACTTTTGGCGAGGCCGTCGCAAGAAAGCGCGCTGTCCACAGCATAGCAAACCGGCATCGACATTGAGCCATGAGAATTTGAGCCCTGCTCAAAAGCGAAACGTTGCGACAGACGGATGTCTTGGTTTCGTGTGCAGCCTTGTGGGAGCAGGGCCGTATGCTACCCCGCTCCCGAAAGAGGTTGGCTAGTCATAGTCGACCGGCAGACCCATGGCGTTGAGTTCCTTGCGGACCTTGTTGCCGAGTTCCACATACCACTTCTGCGGGGTGACGGTCCTGAGGTCGTAGCAGCCGCGGAAGTCGCAGCCGAGAGCGTGGGCGATGTGGGCGTCGAGGTTGGGCTGGTACCTGGCCTGGCACTGCAGGACGATTTCGTTGACCTGTTCGCGGGTCATGCGAGCCTTGGCAACTGCCTTGGCAACGTCAACGGAGAACTGGAGGCCGAAGCCGCACTGATGGTCGAGCTTGCCGGACTGGGCGCCTGTGCCACCGGAGATGCCGTTGCCGAGAACTGTGGCGGACATGGCGGAAGCAGCGGATTCCCAGAAGAAGTTTTCGTGGCCGATACCGTGGGTCATCTGGTAGCCACCGCCAGTCAGAGGCTCGCAGTGGGTGTTCTTGGTAACGGCTGCGTTCTGATGGTTGGAGCACCACAGAGCGTACTTGGAGGTGTTGCTGAAGTACATGGCGTCTGCGGACCAGGAGCCGTTCAGGGCCACGTCGAAGCACAGCTTCTGGATGATCCATTCGGCCGTGCCGGTGACTGCCGAGTGGGCGGGACCGCCGGAAAGACCGCCGGGGTAGGAGGTCATGACCGAGTAGAAGGGCACGCCGTAGACATGGTACTGCAGGGCGCGGGTGAGGTGCTTGAATTCCACCTTGTGGAAGGGGAGGGTCAGGCAGCAGCGGAAGTCGCCCTTGCCCATGCCCCAGCCGGGATCCATGACGCACTGGATGGCGGAGAGGTCGATGCAGCGGATGCCACCGTCAGCAAGGCCGGGACGGCAGACCTGGCGGCACACGTCCTTGACCTGGGCGACGGACCACATTTCGGCGAGCATTTCCCAGGGGGAGCCGGGCACGATGGGCTGGCCGTAGATTTCGGTGAGGTTGCCCTGGAAATGGCACATGTCCATTTCGGCGACCTGGGCGTAGCTCAGGGCGATGGCGTGGTAGATGTCCTGGGACACGGGGCCGAGGATACGGCCGAGCACGCTGACGGGATTGTTGATGTGATCGTAGTCTTCAAAGCCGCGATGCTTGGCGGAAACGCGATCCTTGCCGGAACCGACTGTCCAGGTATCGTTGCAGTTGGCAACGGTGTCCTCGATTTCCTTGCGGGTGAAGTGCATGATGCGGCGGGTGTCCACGCACAGCACGCCAACTTCCACGACCATGTCGATGGCGGCCTGCCACAGACGATCCAGCATGTCGTCATCGGTGGGGACTTGGTGCTTGGGATCGTACACGATTTCCCAGCGCTTGGTGATTTCTTTCAGCTTGGGCCAGTAGACCTTCTTGTCGAAGTCGTCTTCAAAGCAAATGGGGCCAGTGTTGGCACGGGACCAGTAGTCGATGAATTTGCTGCGATTGCCGATTAACATATCGGTTTCCTCCCAATGTAGTCACTATCCGATTTGCAAAGCTGATGACTTAGAGTCCCAGTACGCGATTTGCCACTTCAACGGCTTCGACTGCGTCTTTCGACCAACCGTCAGCGCCAATCTGCTCAGCCCACTGCGGTGTGGTGGAGCCACCACCGATGAGGACCTTGTACTTGTCGCGCAGACCCTTGGCTTCGAGGAAGTCGATAACTTCCTTCTGATGCGGGATAGTGGTGGACATAAGGGCGGAGAGGCCGATAATCTTGGCGCCAAAGTCTTCGGCTGCCTTGATGATGGCTTCGGAGTCAACGTCAGCGCCGAGGTTCTTCACGTCGAAGCCGGCCACGGTCCACATGGTGGCAACCATATCCTTACCAACAGCGTGCACGTCGCCCTTGACCGTCGCTATGACGACCTTCACCTTTTCCTTCTTGGCGTCGCCCTGCACAGCCTTGGCCAGTTCGGGTTCAAAGACCTTGAGGCCAGCCTTGAAGGCATCGGTGGCGAGCAGCACTTCGGGCAGGAAGACTTCCATGTTCTGGAACTGGATGCCAAGTTCGCGCAGGGCATCGCCCATCACGTTCACTGCTTCCATGGGATTGACGCCTTCGGCGACACACTTCTGTGCCCACTCCTGAGCTGCATCGTCTTCACCGGCGATTACCGCTTTTCTCAATTCGTCAATAGCGCTCATACAATCCTCCTGAAAAATGGGGGGTAGAGAGTGTTGGTGGGATGGTATCCAGTGCTATGCAAGAAGTGTGACAAAAAGAACAAAGTTTGATTTTGTCTCGTTATATCAAGGTGTTGGCTAGTATGCAAAAACGATGCTCCTGGCACGACAGCCTCTGTATCCCGCCTTTTTTTGCAAATTCTGGCACACTTTGTGCCATTGTGATACACTTTAGCTCCCCTGACACAATACAATTGTCTCAAAATCAGTAATAAAAACTATTACTTGCGATGTAGCCTCCCCCCAAAGGGAGAAAAACGCGGCAAATGTGGGAAAACATGCCGGATTCGAGGAAATACGGGCCATTTTTCATGTCCCGGGTGTTTGTGAAAAAGAAAACTTGCGTGCGTTCCAGCGCCTATCTCAGGCCGCGCAGACTTGCCGTGGCGTCGTCTATCTCGTCCTGCCAGCCGTCGCGTGTGTCTCTGACACAGTCTATGCGCCTGGAATAGGGCTTGATGTCGAGCAAGGGTGTGCCATCAAGTGCGTCCATGCCTGCTACGTGCAGCAGATTGCCTTCCCTGGACAGCAGGCGGACCGTGCTCATGCCTATGGTGTTGGGGCGTCCGGGCGCACGGGTGGAAAATACCCCGCGCACAATGTCCTGGAGGAAGGGCCTGACCAGCAAAGGGCCAGGCTTTGCCCTGTGCAGGTGGTAGATGAGGTAGATGTGCGAGTAGCCGTCGATGTCCTGCAGCCCGTCGGCATATTCCGCGAAGAGTTCCACTGTGCCCGGGCAGGCGCGCGGCCTTGGCAGGGCGATGTCGAAAATGTGTCGCAGACCTGCCGGAGGCGGAAAGAGCATGGCGACACGATCGGCCATGCAGACTGCCTCCTCGATCCTGTGTGTCACAAGCACCACAGTCCAGCCGAAGGCTTTCCACAGGTCGAGCAGCTCGTTTTGCAGATTCTGGCGATTGGCCGCGTCAAGGGAGGCAAAGGGCTCGTCGAGCAGCAGGATTTCGGGCCTGAGCACCAGCGCCCTGGCCAGGGCAACACGCTGGCACATGCCTCCGGAAAGTGTGGAGGGGTAGGCGCTGGCAAATTCCCCAAGGCCTGTCACTGCCAGAGCTTCGCGCACGCGGCTGTCAAGCTCGGCCCTGGAAAGCGGCAGCTTTTTCAGGCCATAGGCCACGTTTTCGAAGGCAGTGAGCCAGGGAAAGAGGGCATGGTTCTGGAACACGACAATTCTGTCCGGTCCGCTGCCGGCAATGGGCAGGCCATTTTTCAGGATCTGCCCCTCGCTGGGAGCAAGAAAGCCTGCGACAAGATTGACGAGTGTGGACTTGCCGCTGCCACTCGGACCAGTGATGGCCAGGAATTCGCCCTTGCGGATGTCGAGGCGTTCAACGCGCAGGTGGTGGACGTGGATCTGGGCTGTGTCGCGGGCTGTGTCAGAGTGTGCGCTCATGTGGCCGCCCCCCCCTCCAGCGGCGGAAGATATGGCGCTCCAGGGACGGAAGAGCAGGCGCTCCAATCCCAGGCCTATGAGAGCAATGACGGCAATGCACACAAAGGCGGACACATAGTCTATGGTCCAGCGCGACTGGATAATGGCGTAGCCGAGCCCCTCGCCGGAGCCGACAACCATCTCTGCAGCAATGAGCACTCTCCAGGAGCTGCCCACGGCAATGCGTAGGCAGCTCAACAGGTGCGGGCAGGCGCTGGGAAGGTAGACTGTGCGAAACAGCCCCCAGGAACCGTAGCCGCACATTTTGCCCACGCACACAAGATCCGGGCTTGTGCTGGAGAAGCCCATGAGTGCCGATATGGCCACAATGGGAAAGGTAGTCAGGGTGATGATGGCTATGGTTGCCGTTTGTCCAAGGCCGAACATGAGTATGGCAACCGGTACCCAGGCAAGGCCGGGCACAAGCTGCAAAACCTCCACCGTAGGCAGGCTCGCGGCCCTGAACAGGGGACAGCAAAAGGCCAGCCCGGCATAGAAAATTCCGCCAGTGCAGGCCAGAAGAAAGCCGGAGAGCCAGCGCAGACAGCTGGAAAGCGTGTGCTGGTAGATGGTGAAGTCCAGCAGGCGCTCGCCTTCCAGAAGCTGCACAAGGGCTGTCAGGCAATCCAGTGGGGTCGGGAATTCTATGCCGCGCAGCAACTGCACTGTCAGCGCAGTGGCCTGCCACAGTCCAAGGCCGAAGAGGGCAGCGCAAAGAATGCGCGGAAGGCAGGGTGCGAACCTGCCAGGGCGGACGAGGGGCCTGCCTTCCGCGCCCATTGCTGCGCAGTTGCGCGTGTTGTCATGTTGCTTGCGTCCGGACATATTGTGCTGCTCCAAATTGTGCCGTCTCTATAGGTGTATCTCCAATAGGAGCTTGTCTGATAGCAGGACCTGATCGGCCACTGGCGCTACAAGGTATTTCGTGCACAGGGTGGAACACTTTGTGTCATCAGGGGAAGCAATGCAAAATCCATGCCCTGGAAGCTGTCTTTTCCTGGAGAAAAAATATCTGCAAAAAGTGTTTTTTTCCTGCACCAGGCTTGCATGCAACCTGCATTGTCTGCTACGAAAAAAGCACGCGAGGAAAAACCGATTTTGAGTCAGGACCACTATTGGACAAAGTCCAATATTTGATGAGACGAGAGACTACAGTATTGGGATGGCAAGTGCTTGTACTCCATGGTTTTGCTCGGATCAACACTGTAAAGATCATGGGTAATTCTGTTGCCTGTCAACTATTAGACGAGCACCAATAGTTGACAGGCAACGATCTTGACCTGCTCAAAGGCGTTTGTACACGAACAGCGTGTGTTGTGCTGCAGCCGTCTGACCTCGACATGGGCATTGCGTGTCTGCCATGCCCGCAGGGAAGGCGTCTTCCTATGGGCGCAAGTCCAATAGTAGGGCAGGCACAGGCTGCGCACGTAGCACGAAAAGGAGAGCAATATGGCAAGCGTTTTCGGACATTGTGCACAGCAGATATGTCTTTCTCGTCGGTGGACTGTACGGGAATCAGCCGGCTCTGGAGACCATTTTGCGGCTTGCCGGGGAGGAATCTTCCCTGCCGCGCCTGGTCTTCAATGGCGATTTCAACTGGTTTGATGTGGATGATGGCGGTTTTCGGCAGATCAATGAACGCGTCCTGGCCCATGACGCCACGCTTGGCAATGTGGAGGCCGAGCTTGTGGCGCCCGAGTGCAGCGTCGGCTGCGGATGCGCCTACCCTCAAAGCGTGGACGCGGAGACGGTTTGCCGCTCCAATCAGATACACGCCAGGCTGCGCGCAACAGCCGCACGGCATCCGCGCATTTGCGAGCGGCTGGCTTCCCTGCCCATGTTTCGCTGCTACCGTGTCGGTTCCTGCCGCGTTGGCGTGGTGCATGGAGACAGCAACTCACTGGCGGGCTGGAATTTTTCGGTTGATGCACTGGCAGACACAAGCCGCGACAAGGAACTGGAACAGCAGTTTGCCCTGGCGCATGTCGGTATTTTTGCCTCCAGCCACACCTGCCTTCCTGCGCTCAGGGTACTGAACGGGGGCACGCGCTGCGTCGTCAACAATGGCGCAGCTGGGCTGCCCAATTTCTCGACCCCCCTGTGCGGGATCATAACGCGCATAGGACGTGTCCCCTCACCGCATGCGCCACTCTCGGAACACGGATCGGGGACGCCCTGGTTGAGGCTATCCCAGTGTACTATGCGCAGGATCAGTGGATCAGCGACTTTCTGGCCAACTGGCCCGAGGGCTCGCCTGCCTACCTTTCCTACTTTTCCCGGGTCACGAAGGGGACCTCCTTCCACGTCCGGGAAGCGCTCCTGGGGCAATGAGAAGGCTTTTTGTGCCGGTTGCGTCTGTGGCAGGGAACAGGACCGCCCTCTTCCATTGACAGGAGCCCTTGTGTCGCCGGCTGATCACAAGGCGTGG
>CALVGM010000154.1 GCA_944327095.1 uncultured Desulfovibrio sp.
AGAAGGTGAAGATCATAGCCAATGTGGGCGGTCACGAGCCTGTTTCCTACCCCATTGCCGTGGCAAGGACAGGCAAGAACGCTGCAGACGCTGCGAAGTTTGTGGACTTTGTGCTGAGCGAGGAAGGACAGAAGATACTGGCCGACTTTGGCTTCTCAAGGCCGTAGGCCAGTTGCGCCAGGCTTTCCCTGCATCTGGATTCAAGGGCCCCTTTGTCTGCAAGGGCAAGGGGGCTTTGCCCTTTTTTGGGGGAATGGCCCTGGAGAAAGACCTGATGGTCGCCCTTGTCAGGTTCCCCTCTTTGCCGTATGGCATGGAAAAAAGCTGCCCTCCAAGCCTCGGGGCTGGGGGCCTTGGGAGGATATATGCGCCTTGTGCACAGAGTCATTTGTCTGGGAGCCCTGATGCTGGCCCTTTCGCAGAGCGCCTGTTCGGGCGGGGAAACAGAGTCGAAGGCTCGCACGGCAAATCTGCCTGCCTTCAGCATTGATCTGCCCGATGGCTGGGTCACCAATCTGCCAGAGGGCATGGAGTGCACGGCCGGGCGCTGTCTTGCCGGCTTTGCGCCCCAGACCCAGGGCTCACGCTCTGCAGTGACCGTGTCCGTTGTGCCGAACCTCGGCAAGAGCCTTGACGAGATTGTGCGCGAGTCCACAGCCAACATGGCCCAGTTTGACGCGGCCATGCGTCCCGTGTTCCAGAACGAGAAGAGGGTCGAGTACGTGGGCACCATCAAGGGCAACGATGCCCGCCTCATCGCCACCATCGACATGGACAAGCAGCAGGTGGGCGTGCTGCTCCTGGTTGGGGAAAACGATCAGGTGCGCAGGATTGTGGCCAGCATACGCATGACCAACCCTGTCCTCAATTTCGCCCCGGGGGCCGACGCGGCCGCAGGAGACGGTTCTGCCACAGGCAAGGACGCAGAAAAGGGTACAGGCGCGCAATAGGAAGGAATTGGCTTGCAAGGCAAAGAGGCGGCGAGAAATCGCCGCCTCTTTGCTTTGCCTGGGACAGGATGTGGGGATGTTGTTCTACCTCTCCTGGCTTTCCTGGCCCTTGTGCCTGTTCTGGAGCAATTGCTTCAGGGTGTAGTTGAGCTGCACGTAGGAGAGCCCAAGAAGCTTGGCGGCTTCCACGCGGTTGCCATTGGTCTTGTCCATGGCCTCTACAATCTTGGCAAGGCGCATCTTGCTCAGGGTGTCGTCGAGGTTTTCGCCAGAGCCGAGCTCGAAGAAGCTGGTCTTCTCGTTGAGGCTGCGCAGCTCGTCGAGCTCGTTTTCGAGCTCGTGATCGTAGTCGTCCTCGTCGTCCTCTTCCTCACCTTCCTCATCGTCCGAGCGAGGGAGCAGATAGTCGTTGATGCCAAAGTGGCAGTCCTGGATCATGTCCTCGTGGTGATCGTGAATCGCCTCGCCCGTTTCGGTGACGCGGCCCTGCTGCAGCTGCACCAGCACGTCCTCGCGGCTGATGGTGGAGTCCGCGTCCGAAAGCAGGCAGATTTGCTGCAGGATGCGGGACACCTCGCGCAGATTGCCTGGCCAGCGCTCCTCGATGAGAGTCTGCCAGGCCTCGCCGCTGAAGTTCCAGCACTGCCCGAGCTTTTGCTGCAGGGCCACCAGGAAGCTGCGCAGGAGGTTTTCGCGCTCGTCGTAGGTGTACTCGCGCACAGGCGGAAGCAGGGTGCTTACGCCTGCCAGGCGGTAGTAGAGGTCCGTGCGAAAATGCCCGTTGCGCACATCGTCCGTGAGGCTCGGCAGGGCAGAGGCTATCACGCGCACGCGCGATGTGCAGGCAGGATACGGGCTCGCTGCCGGTAAGGAGAGCCTGGTCTCGCCGGCTGTGGCCAGCACGCGCACAAGCATGCTCTGCTGTGTTGGGGTAAGCCTGTTCACGTTTTCCAGAAAGAGCGTGCCCGAGCGCGCCTTGCGGAAGGCGCCCTCGCGCGGACGGGTCACATTGGCGCCAGCGCGGCCAAAGAGCTCGGTGTAGAACATGTCGTCCGTGAGATCCGCGCAGTCCAGGCTCACAAACTTGCCAGTCCTGCCACTCCACTCGTGTATGTAGCGCGCAAGGCGGCTCTTGCCGCAGCCGCTCTCGCCAAGGAGCAGGATGGAGACAAACATGGTGGCAACGCGCTGCATCTTCCTGTAGACATCGCCAAGCTCTGCCGAGATCACGGGCGGCTCGCCTTCCTTGGGCATGGGCGCCGTGGGGGCCAGGCGCGAGGGCTTGCCAATGTTGGGCACAGGGGCGCGCAGGCTGGTCTCGTCCTGGAAGACCACGGGTATGTCGAAGTCAAGGGAGCGCTCTGGCGCCTGCACAACCTGGATTTTGGGCTGCAGCACGGTCTGGCCTGCCTGGGAGGATGTCCTGGCCTTGCGCGAGGTTCTGAAGCGCTGCACAAGATCCCTGGCCTTGAGCTTGTGCCTGGGCCGTGGCAGGAGAGGTACGTGCCTGCCTGTCTCCGGCTCCTCGTGCACGGCTTCCAGGGTCTTGCCCGCGGCCTTGGCCTCCCTGTACTCGGCTATGCTCTTGGCAAGTCTTTCCCTCAGCTGGCCTATGACTGGCGCGTGCTCGCTCACCATATCCTGCAGGGAGACCGTGAGAATCTCCGGCTCCTTGCCAAGGCCCATGAGCCTTGTCTGCATGAGGGCAACGCCGTTGTAGCGTATGGTGGCAAGCAGGAGGAGCACCGCGTGGGTCACGGGGGAGCCTGGCGAGAGGTGGTAGGTAATGCCCTCGCCGTTTTGCGGCAGGTGGAACTTCTCGATGAGGCTTTCCATGGCCTGCAGGGTGGCCTGGCAGACCGTGGCGTGATCGGAGAGATCGGCCACGGCGGTCTTTCTGACCTCGAGCTGGTCCTGGCTTATGCAGGGCGCAAGCCAGTTCCTGAGGGTGTCCTGCACGTTCTGGCTCATGGCAGTGAGCAAGAGCACGTAGTCAAAGGGCGGCACGTACTGCAGCAGCATGCGGATGGGGCCGGGGTTCACAGTGTCGTTGCGCAGGGCAGCGCTTATGTCCACCTTGCCGACCCAGCACAGGAGGATGCGCGGCTTGCGCTGGCCTTGCGGGGCCTCTCCGGCAGACTGGGACACTTCCGGACCTGTGGCACCAACCCTCGCAGCCTCGCTTGCGACGGGCACTGCGCTGGCCGCAGCTTGCGTGGGGGTGACAACAGAAACTGTGGAAACATGGGCCTGGGCAGGGCTGACAATGGTGGCTGTGGCCGCTGCGGCAGCGGCTGCGGCGCGCTGGGCCTGGATCTGGGCCTGGGATGTGCGCGGGGCAGGGTGCGGCGGAATCCAGGTGTCGCCTGCTGGCAGGGGGGTTGCGTGCGCGTCCTCGGGAATGTGCACATGGCGGCAGATGCGGAAGAAGTTGTGGGCCCTGGGCGCATCGGCTGGCGCGAACACGGGCGGCACGTCCGAAGCGCCAATGACGCAGGTTTCCACCTGCCCATCCCCGTACTGGAAGTGGGCTATGAAGGGGGTCATGTCGTCGTCCGCGCTGGCCTTGCTTTCCTGCAGGGACACGTGGTGCGCGATGTGCTCGCAAAATTCCAGTTCTTCCGGGGTCAGGTGCGCCAGAGGATCCACAGGGGCTGCTGGGGCCGCTTCGGTCTGTTCCGTGGCAGGAACAGGGGTTGAGGCCGGACTGGAGGCTGGGTCCAGGACAGTGCCCGAGGCAGGATCGGCGGTCTCCGAGACCTGGGACACATTCTTGTCGGCCGCATCCGGAGCCTGGGCTTTTTCGGGCGCCTTCTCCGGAGCCTGCTCCTGCAGGGCCCGGGCGTCCTCAGGTGCAGGATCGTCCTCGGAGTTTCCTGCCTGCTCGGTCTCGCCCGCCTGACTTGTCTGGCCCATCTGCTCTGTCTGGCCGGGCTGGTCCGTCTCGACCGTGTCGTCTTCCTGCTCCGCCTGGGACACTGTCCCTGCCGCGTCGTCCACGATTGGGCTTGCGGGGCTTTCCTTTGCGCTTGCTAGGTCTTCGCTCGTGTTCATGTCTTCGCTCACGATGTCCGCGCTTTTCTGCGTGTGGGCCAGGGCTTCTTCTGCCAGCTGCGCAGCGGGCTCTTCCTCTGCGACAGGATTGTCCTGGAGCTGGGCCTGGGCATCGCGCGCGGGCTTTCTGGTCTGTTTGGTCGCGCGGGTGGTCCTGACTGTTCTGCCCCTGGTGATTTTTGTGGAAGCGGACTTCTTGTTGCCGTTCAGCTGGGCAACAAAGGAGGAGAAGGAGCCTACCTCGAGGTCTTCGCCCCTGTCCGCTGGCTGTGCTTCCTCGGCAGGGCCTTGCGCAGCTTCAGCCGCGCTCTTCTCGTGGCCTGCGAGCTCGTCCGCAAGGGAAATGGAGGGGATGCCGACCTCGTCCTCGGGCCTTGGGCGCCTGCGCCTTCTGGGTTTTTCCTGGGGCGCGGATTCCGCGCTGCCTCCCTTGGCAAGAAGAGCGGCTTCTGCCAGTTTCTGCTCTGCCGCGGCATGGGCTGCCGCGTCCGGCAGAAGGTGGTAGAGTCTTTCCTGGCCGCTCTCGGAAGCCGTCTCGCTATCCTCGGCCTTCTTGTGCGTACTCCTTGTGGTCGCGGGCTTGGCGCTCTTTTCGCCTGCGGCAGTGGTGCGGCGTCTGCGTACTGTTGTCCTGGTTTCGGTTTCGTCTTCGGATGCGCCAGTGGTGGTCATCTGGGCCTGGTCAGTTCCCGCGTCTGTGTCGGTTTTCTTTCTGGACCTGCGGATCTGGGGCCTGGACGCGGTTTCGACAGCGTCCTTGAGTTCCTTTTCTGCCATACGCTAATGGATCCTTTGCTGTCCTTATCCTGCTGTCCTTCTTGTCCGGCACACGGCGCACGAGGAACAAAAGGGCACAGTCAGCCAGGGGCAGGACAGTCCTTTGTTGTGTGTGGCGACAAAAGCGCAAGGTCCATGGGCCTGAAACGCTTTTGTCAGTATGTCTTGTCTGTGGGGCAGGCTGGAAGAGCAGGATGGCGCATCGTTGCCATGGGCCATGCCTTTATGGCAGGCACAGTCCTTCCCGCAGGAGCTTGTGGCGGTCCTGCGAAAAAAGACTGGGGTAGCCTGCGGCTTTTCGGACCATGGCGCATCTTTTGGGGCGCGCCATGCATTTTTTTCCCGGCCCTGTCTGGCTTTTCATGCCCTACGCCGGCATGGGGCAAGGCCCGGGTTTTTTCCATCCTGTCTGACCTGCTTGGGACGGCACAACCGTCCTGAATTTCCGAGTGAAAAAGCACAGAATTGCGAAAAAAGCAAGATATGGATCGGCGTTGCTGGCCAATTTCTTGAGGCAAGCCCCAGACAGGGCCCATGGCCATGCAAAGAACTATCGTGGGCTTGCCAACAGGAAGGCTTTTGGTGCATAGGCCGCCAGGGGGCAAGCCCCCGGTCAAGCCCAGCAAAATGGTGGATCCCATGCCGCACTTTCACATCATCTCCCTCTTTCCCTCCTTTTTCGACTCCGCCCTGTCCACGGGACTTATGGAAAGGGCCCTGGAAAAGGGCATTCTGTCCGTAGACGTGACAGACCCGCGCAGTTTCACAAGCGATCGCCACAGGCACGTGGACGACAGGCCCTACGGCGGAGGCCCGGGCATGGTGCTGCAGGCGGACCCTGTGGCACAAGCGCTGCGCTCCCTGGCAAGGCCCGGGCGCATGCTGTGCATGGCCCCGAGCGGCAGGGCCGCAAGCCAGAGCCTCATGCGCGAGCTTGCCCTGGAAGAGGACATCACCATACTGTGCGGCCGCTACGAGGGCTTTGACGGGCGTTTGTTCGATCTCTTTCCCCTGGAGGAGATAAGCGTGGGCGACATTGTCCTCAACGGGGGAGAGACCGCTGCCCTGGCCGTGATTGAGGCCGTGTCCCGCCTGGTACCCGGCTTCATGGGCAAGGAGGAGTCCGGAGACGAGGAAAGCTTTTCCGAAAGCCTGCTCGAGTACCCGCAGTTCACAAGGCCCCCTGTGTACGAGGGCCTGGCTGTCCCGGACGTCCTTGTGGGCGGAAATCACGCAGAGATTGCTTCCTGGCACAGAAAGCGTTCCCTGGAGCGCACCCTGGAGCGCAGACCGGACCTTTTGAGCGCGGCAGGGCTTGGCAGGGAGGACGCAGACCATCTGGCAGGGTTTTGCGCAGCGACAAGACGCGCTTCCTGCGCGCGCAACATCCATCTCTGTCTTGTGGAAGGCCAGTGCACAGGCAGGTGGCGGGAAGGCGCAAAGACAGTGCAGGCCCGGGGACACGGTGCCCTGTACGGCAGGCTTGCGACAGGGGACCTTGCAGTCCTTGAACAATGCTTTGGCCTTGGCAGGAGTCTTGTGCTTGAAAGCCCTGTCCATGGGCAGGAGAAGCCCAAAGCGGGCACAACAGGGGAAGAGAGGGCTTTGACACGTTTTGCGCGTCTTGAGGAGCTTGCCCTGGAAGTGGCAAGCCTGCACGGGCAGGAGCCCCTTCCTGTGGCCATTTCCTCCTGGCCCAAGAGAGAGCGGACCGTATCGTTCGCACAGCTGCGCGAGCTTGCCCGGGAGAGGCCCCTGCTGCTTGTGGCGGGAAGTGCGGGATGTCTTGACAAGGGGGTGGTGCGGGAGTGCAGCGCTGTGGCGCGCCCGGTGCGCTTTCTTGCGCAAGGAACGGCGCTCATGGAGGGGAAGATCTACCTTTCCCTGCTGCTGGACCGCATTCTGGGGGACTTTGCCTGAAGCCGCGACGCCCTGACCCTGAAAGATCTGCCTGAAAGCTCTCCCTGAAAGACGTGCAAAAAAGACCCTGTCAGGCAAGCCTCAGCAAGAGTGTCAAGGCTGCCAGCACGACAAGCACAAGGAGCAGCCTGCGCAAAAAGTCCTGGGAGAGGCGCTTTTGCAGGCGCGCTCCGCAGTACATGCCGGCCATGCCGCCAAGGCCCAGGGCAAGGCCGACCTTCAGGTCTGGCAGGATGTTCAGATTGGGATCCAGGGCGTGGAGCACGAGGCTTGCCATGGTGGAGGCCACGGCTGTCATGAAGGTGGAAAAAAGGGTCGCGGCCGAGAGCTCGTGCACGGGCAGTCCGAACAGCGAGACCAGGAAGGGCGACATGATGGCCCCGCCGCCAATGCCGTAGGCGCCACCCACAATGCCTACCCCAAGGCTCAGGAGAACAAGGGCCGGCACAGAGGGCGCGTAGGTAGCGTCGCCATAGACAAAGGTCAGACGCTTGCGCGTGCAGGAAAGGACCCTTGGGATCATGGAGCCTGTTCCCATGCCCGGACACTTTTTCCCTTTTGCGCGCCACAGGGAAAAGCCTGTGAACAGCAGGACTGCCGCGGCAAAAAGGGTAAAGCTTCGCGCGCCCGCAAGCAGACTTGTGCGCAGGTAAAGCCCCAGAAAAAGCCCAGGGAGCGTGCCTGCGCACAGGACAAGAGCCAGGGACCAGAGCATGCGCCCTTCCTTTAAAAAGCGCAGGATGCCTGCCGGAGTGGCCAGAATGTTGAAAAGCTGATTGGTGGAGCTTAGGGCAGGGCTTGTGCTGTTGAGCACCAGAACCTGCAGGGGAAGCAGGAGAAAGGCTCCGGAAACGCCCACTGTGGAACACACAAGGGAGATGAAAAAGGCTGCGGCAATGAGCAGGGGAGCGTAGGCTGCAAAGTCCATGACGACCTCCTGTGGGCAAGCTGTTGTCACGAAAATAGTAGAAAGCGTGAATTTGTCAATCACGCAAAATGCCCTATTCGTGAGCTTTGCCGAGAAAAGCCGGTGGATTGAAAGCACAGGACTAAGTTCAATATGTTGAAATAAATGATTTGTTCAACAGCATTTGCCCTGACCTGACAAGCGCAGTTCTAAAGTCACGTTTTTTTGCTTGCGCGATATTTTCGTGATTGCACAATGTACAAGCCTGCAGGTGCAGAGGGGCGTCCAGAAGATTTAAGATATCTATATATGCTGATATCAGGATATACTGGTATAGCCTGACGATGAAAGAGGCGGAATTTTGCCTACACCTGGCGGCAGTTTCGTGCTACCCTTGTCTGCAAGGAAAATGCCCGCCCCAATGGGCCGTTACGCACGGCCCGTTACGCACGGCCCATTACGCACCTCAAGACTTCAAGGAGTCCATTCATGCCCACCATGCACGATTTTCAGCTGGCCCTGGATCGCAGGGAATTTGCACGGGCCAAGGACCTGGCAGAAGTGCTTGCGCCAGATGCTCTTGGCGAGCACGGGCGCAGTGCCCTGCACTTTGCCCTGCTCTACAGGGGAAGCGCCGATGTTGTTGAAGCCCTCTTGCAAAAAGGCGCCAGGGTGAACTGCCAGAGCGCGGACGGAACGCCGCCGCTCTTCATAGCTGCGCGCAGAAACGAGCCTGCCCTGGTGGAGAGGCTCTTGCTGGCTGGAGCTGACCTTGCCCTGCGCGACAGGGAGGGTGCGAGTGTTTTGCACTATGCGGAAGCTGCCAATGTGCCCCTGCTTGTTGCCCACGGGGCAGATCTCATGGCCAGGGACAATCTCGGGCGTACTCCCCTGCACGCTGCTGTTCTCTACGAGGATCCCGAGACCGTGCGCGCTCTTCTGGACTGCGGCGCCCGGGCGGACGCCAGGGACAAAGAGGGCAGGACGGCCCTGGATCTTGCAAGGGATGGGGGAGATGCCGAGTGCGTGGCCCTTTTGGAGCAGGCGAGCAGGTAGCCTTGGTCACAAATGCGTAAAGGGGGCTTGCGGCATGGCCGCAAGCCCCCTTTACAACTTGGAAAAATGGTTTCTAGGCGGACTGGCTGGTTGTTTCCACTGTCCGCGCCTCGGTCTTTGCCTTGCCGCGTCCCTGGTACCAGCGGACTACGCAGGAGAGCGAGAAGTTGATGACAAAGTAGATGAGCGCTGCAAAGCCGAAGATGGCCGCCACCTGCTCGATGCCCACTGTCTGGCCCGTGTAGCGGGGCAGAAGGGAGAGCACGTTGCGCGAGCGGAACATGAGCTCTGCCACTGCCACCATGGAGAGGAAGGAGGTGTCCTTCACCACGGTGATGACCTGGCTCAGCAGGGTGGGCACAATGTTTTTGAAGCACTGGGGCAGGATGATGTAGACAAGGGTCTGCACAAAGTTGAAGCCCTGGGAATAGGCTGCCTCGAACTGCCCCTTGGGGATGGAGTTGAGCCCGCCGCGTATGATTTCCGCTATGGCTGCCGAGGTGAAGAGCACAAAGGCAAAGGTGCAGCGCATGAAGGCTGTGGGCAGCGGTGCGTGCACATAGCAGATCAGCACCCACATGAGGTTGGGGGTGTTGCGGAAGATTTCGATGTAGATGCCTGCCACACGCCCGAGCACAAACTTGTCGTAGCTGCGCAACAGGGCCAGGATGAGCCCGAAGAAGATGCTCAGAATGCAGATGATGACGGAAAGCTCGATGACGAGCCAGGCGCCGCCCAGAAGGTACTGCAAAATCTCCGGCGTAAATGTCTTGCTTATGACTTCAATCACGACGCGGCTTCCTCCGTTGCGGCAGGCTTGTCTGTGCTCTGTATGTCACGCCTCTTCAGGCGTTCCTCGTAGTTGCGGCCCCAGGTGGCCAGAGGAAAGCAGAGAAGGAAGTAGAGAATGCCGCAGACCAGGAAGGGCGGGCCGTAGATGCACTCGCCTGTGGTTGCCCAGTCGTTGGTTCTGTTCATGAGGTCCGTTCCGCCTATGAGGGCAATGACAGAGGTGTTCTTGATGAGGTTGACCATCTGGTTGACCAGGGGCGGCAGAATGATCTTGATCGTCTGAGGCAGGATGATCCAGCGCATGGTCTGCACGTAGGTAAAGCCCTGCGAGGCCGCGGCCTCGGCCTGTCCCTTGGGAATGGACTGAATGCCCGCGCGCACGACTTCGGCTATGTAGGCGCCGTGGTAGATGCCCACGGCGTAGATGCCCACGGATATCTGGCCTATCATGACGCCGATATAGGGCAGGGCCAGGTAGAAGACGTAGGCCTGCAGCACAAGCGGGGTGTTTTGCAGGGTTTCCACGTAGCCGCGGGCAATGAAGCGGGGCAGCGCGTGGTGCGAGGTGGACATGACGCCAAAGACCACGCCAAGGGCCAGGGCCAGCAACAGGGCGAGAACAGACACCATGACCGTGACTCCGAAGGCCTGGGCAAAGAGTGTCCAGTCCTTGAAGAAGGCCATCCAGCTCTCGTAGGACAAGATTTGTTCGATCACGTAACGGGCCTCCTGCGGCTGTCCGGAAGAATCCGGCTGTCGCAAACAAAGGCTTGGGAGGGGGTTCCCTCCTCGAAATCAGGCGGAAAAGCCCTCCTGCCCCGCATGGCAGGAGGGCGGACAATCACAGGGAACAGGACCTATTCGCCCACATAGGACGGAGGAACGTTGTTGGCCTTGATGAAGCCGGCAATGGTGCCGTCTGCAAGCCACTTCTTGACCAGATCGTCCACAAAGGTGGCAAGACCCTTGTTGGAGAGCTTGGTCGCTACGCCGTAGGACTGGGGGGAGAAGCGGGCGGAGGAGACCAGGACCGTGCCTGCATCAAGGTAGCCGGTGAGAATGGAACCGTCCACGCAGAAGGCCTGCACCTGGCCTGCGTCAAGGGCGGCCTTGATGGAGGGATAGTCGGGGAAGGTCTGGATGTTCTTGGTGTCGGTGAGGGTCACGCCGGCCTTGGCGGCTGCGGCAATGAGGGCGTCCTTGGAGGTGGAGCCTTCGGCAACGCCGACAAGCTTGTTCTCAAGGTCCTTGTAGGAGGAGATCTTGCTGGACTTCTTCACGAGCAGGGACACTGCGTCGGTGTAGTAGGGGGTGGAGAAGTTCCAGGTCTTCTTGCGCTCGTCGGTAATGGTGAAGGTGGCGATGACCATGTCGATGTCGCCGGAATCGAGGAGCTGGCCGCGGGTCTTGGCCGTCACGGCCACGAAGTTCACGTCGTCGGCCTTGAGGCCCATGGCCTCGGCGATCTTCTTGGCAAGGTCGATTTCCATGCCTGTGTACTTGCCGGACAGTCCCTGCATGCCGAAGCCGGGAACGTCGGTCTTCACGCCGACATTGAGCTTGCCGCGCTTGACGATTTTCTGCACGTCGGAAGGCAGGTTTGCCGCTGCTGCCGTGGCGACGTTGAGGCCGAGCACCATGGCAACGAGAACAAGAAGGGTAGCGAGTTTTTTCATAGCGATCCCCCGTCGCAAAGAGGCCGAAGGGCCTGGCAGGTATGGGCACGCAGGATCCTTTCGCCTTCAGGCGGCAGGGATACGGCGTACCCGGTTCGGGATATCAGTACAGGATCTTGCCAAGGAACTGCTTGGTGCGATCGTGTATGGGATTGAGGAAGAAGTGCTCGGGCGTGCCCTCCTCGAGGATGGTGCCGTTGTCCATGAAGATTACCCTGTCGGCCACTTCGCGGGCAAAGCCCATTTCGTGGGTCACGATGACCATGGTGATGCTTTCGCTGGCCAGCTTGACCATGACGTTGAGCACTTCCTGCACCGTTTCGGGATCGAGAGCCGAGGTGGGTTCGTCAAAGAGGATGATCTTGGTCTGGCTGCACAGGGCGCGGGCAATGGCCACGCGCTGCTGCTGGCCGCCGGAGAGGGTGGTGGGGTAGACCAGGGCCTTTTCGGAAAGGCCCACGACCTCCAGGTAGTGGTAGGCCAGTTCCTCTGCTTCCTTGCGGCTCTTGCCAAAGAGCTTGATGGGCGCCATGGTGAGGTTTCCGAGCACGTTCAGATGGGGGTAGAGGTTGAACTGCTGGAAGACCATGGAGGAGGTGCTGCGGACAAGTTCGGTGCGGTTCTTCTTGGTGAGCTCGATGCCGTTGACAAAAACCTGGCCGGACGTGGGCAGCTCAAGGCCGTTCATGCAGCGGACCGTGGTGGACTTCCCCGATCCTGAAGGACCGATAATAACGAGCTTCTCGCCCTCGTTGACTGTCAGATTCACGTCCTTGAGGACTTCGTTGGCACCGAAAAACTTGTGAATATGGCATAGTTTGATCATCGCATGTGTCCGCGCGGAGACCCCGGCATGTGCAGGGGAGGAAGCGCCGCCTCCTGGTCTTGAGATTTGGTTGGGCCTTGGGTTGCGCCAAGGAGAATCAGCCAAGAATTCCCTGGCCGCAGATGGCCCGGCAGGACAGATCCCCTGGCAGGCAGGGCATGGAGCCCTCTTGCCGTTTTTGAGGCCTGTTCCCCACAATTTTCATGCCTCCGGAAAAGTCTGCAGCGTCCAGAGAGTTTCGAAAACAGTGGAGATTAGAGAATGCCCGATTTGCAAGGTTCTGTCAAAGGGTTTGGCAAAAAAAACGAAGGCTTTGGCAAATCTTGCGCGGCTTGCGTTTTCCTTGTGCCCTTGTGGGGTCGAGGAGGAACAAAAGCCCTGGGCAGGGGGAAGGGGCATGACCTTGTGTGGTCAAAAGGGGAGAAAAGGAGGGGGATGCCGGGGGAAAGTGTCGGCGAAGTATCAATGAAAAAGGACCCATGAGTCAACTCACAGGCCCTTGTTGCTTGATAGATGGAGCCTTTGTCCAGGATTGAACTGGAGACCTCGTCCTTACCAAGGACGCGCTCTGCCGACTGAGCTACAAAGGCTTGCGCTGTTGAGGTTTTTGTTGCTGTTCCCTCAAGGCGAAAGACAACCTATGCGAAACAGGGTTCTGTGTCAAGAAAAAATGAGAAATTTTGTGAAAAATTTTTGCGATTGTCTGAAAATCGTCATCATGCTGCAGCCTTGGAAGGGTAGGCGGCGAATCTGCCCTTGCGTCTAGCAGTCCCAGGGCTTGCAGACAATGGCGCGGATTCTTGTCTCCAGGATGGAAGAGGCGTGGGAAGGGGCCAGGATGAGCACGCTGTCTGCCCCGCGGCCTGTACCGCCCACTGCCACAATGTCCTCGCCATAGGGGATGAGGCCAGCGTCCAGGGCCATGACGGCGATTTCCACGCAGACCTTGGCTCCCTGGCCCAGCATGTACAATGTCCTGGCCATGACTTCCACTGGGCCAATGCCCTGGAATCTGCGACTGAGCCCGCGCTCGGCCCCGCTCAGCACATGAGTGGTGGTGAGAACATCCACGCCCCGGGCCTGAAGAAGGGCGCGCTCTTCCCTTGATATCTCCATTTCGCCTGGCGCGCGGAAGCCGCAGGCATGGGTCACGCAGACAATATGCCTGTTTTTGGCTTCCTCAAGAAAGAGCCTTGCCGTGGAGCCTGTGTTGCTCGCGACCACAATGTGTCCGATATTGTGCTGCCTGGCAGCCTCGATGGCCAGGCGCACGGCATTTTCCGTGTTGGCCGGACCCTTGTCGGGAAATACGCTCATGTTTTTTTGCTGGCGCATCCTGTGCCCAAGGGGCAGGGTGGGCAGCGCGCCATCCTCCTTGGAGCAATCTTCGCAGCATTCGCACATCCTGGCAAGAGCTGCCCCTTTGGGCAGGCAAAAAACCTCTCTGCGAGGAGCCTTGCGCTTTGCAAGTGGCAAGTGTAGCTATTGTCCGGCTGAAGGAAACGTCCGCAACGTTTCCGATCGCACGAAGACATGGGAGGATATAGAGTATGGATACAGGCACAGGAAGGATGGTTGGCAGGAAGGGCGAGGCTGCCGACTACCTGCAGGCCAGCGACGAGGCGCTGCGCGCAAGGCTCGACGCTGCCAGGGGAGCCCTTGACGCCCTGGAGCGGGAAGGAAGCGGGGAGGACACGTGCCAGGCACTTCTTGAGCAGGCACTTGAAAGGCCCCTGCCCCTCACAAGTCCGGAGGACAGGAAAAGGGCCCATGCAGAGCTTCTCCATGTGGTACGCATGTGCGAGACAAGCCTCAGGATACGCGAGCTCAAGCGCAACAAGCGCTTTACCCAGGACGCCCTGCGCCTGCTCTTCGAGGGAGAGCGGCAAAGGCCCGGCTCCTGGCTCGATCTTTTCAAGACCAGGTAAGCGGCCATACAGGCAGCATTTGCGCCAGCTTTTTCGGAGGCATACATGTCAGACAACGCAGCCCTCGTGGTTCTTTCCGGGGGCCAGGATTCCACCACCTGCCTTTTCTGGGCAAGGGAGCACTTTGCCCGCGTCCACGCCGTCACCTTCGACTACGGCCAGTCCCACGCCATAGAGCTTGAGTCCGCCAGGAAGGTGGCCGAGATGGCCGGGGTTACGGACCACGAGATAGTGAGGACAGGAAAGCTTTTGCGCAGCACCTCGCCCTTGCTCGACGCCAATACCCCCCTTGCCACCTACAGGGATTTCGAAAGCATGGAAAGGGAAGTGGGCAAGCGCGTGGAGGCGACCTTTGTGCCCATGCGCAACGCCTTTTTCCTGACCCTTGCGGCCAACATCGCCTTTGCCAAGGGCTGCAACAACCTGGTGACCGGTGTGGACGAGGAAGACAACGCCAACTACCCGGACTGCCGCGAGGCCTTTGTGCGCTCCCAGGAGGCCACCATCAATCTGGCCCTGGGCCTGGATCGGGACGACGCCAATGCCTTTCGCCTGCACACGCCCCTCATCCACAAGTCCAAGGCCGAGACCATAGCGCTTGCCCAGTCCCTGCCTGGCTGCATGGAGGCCATGGCCTACACCCACACCTGCTACGCAGGCGTCTTTCCTCCCTGCGGCAAGTGCCATTCCTGCGTGCTCAGGGCCCACGGCTTTGCCGAGGCCGGCGTGGAAGATCCGCTCCTTGTGCGGGCGCGCAGGCTTGGCCTCCTGTAGGCTTTTCGAGGTTTTTTCCCAAAAAAGCAGGGCAGCCGGGTGTTGGCCGGCTGCCCCTGGCCCTTGCGGGTTAGCCACGCATGGCTCTCTTGGAGGCCTTCAGAGGGTTGACCTTCTTCTTGATCTCGCCCTCGCCAAACTTCTTCACCCTGTGCTGGTTGGCGGCCGCTATGGAGGCCGCGTCCAGGCCCAGGGCAGCAAGGCGCCTGTCCATGCCCACGCGCGCCCCTGTGTAGCGGTTGGGATCGGCCATATTGCTGTCCACGTACTTGCTGGTGGTGAGATAGAGCCCCTTTTCGTCTATGGCGAGCAGAAACTCGCAGCCGTTCTCGGCTACGGGCTGTATGACCATGTCGCTGGAACTGCCGAACAAACTTGCCATTCGTGTCTCCCGAGTATTTGCAAAAATGTAAAAAAAGTCTTTTTGCCCGAGCCTTGCGGGCAGGGTACTGGAAACAGATACTGAAAAAGAAAATCTATTTCAAATTTTGCACTTTTTTCTGAAACAGCCTCGAGGCCCGCTGGGCAGGGAGCTGTTCTGCCCCATACAATTTCTCGCCAAGGAGGCAGCGCCACAAGGGCGCCCATGTTGCCATGAAGCAGTTTCGAGCCTATGTCTCGCGAGCCCAGGAGGGCATACTTGCGCAAAATCCTGCGGACGAGCGCCACGACAGCGTGCCGTCCCTTGCCGAGGTCAGGGAAAGGGCAGCTGGGCAAACGCTGCAGGAGAGTCTGCGCGCAGAGGAGATGCGAGAGGACATGCGCGAAAACGGGACGCCTGCCGGCAGGACGCGCGCCCACGATTTGGGCAAGGGCGAAGGGGGCGAGGATGCGTCTTCTTGCGCGCAAGGCAAGATGGGCTGCGCAGACGGACAGGGGGAGGCCATACCCCTGCCGGCGCAGGATTTTGGGGAAGGGGCAGCACCCCAAAAAAGAACGCGCCTTTCCCTGCGGGTCCTTGTTTTGGCCATACTTGTGAACGTGCTGCTTGGCCTTGTGCTGGCCCTTGTCATGCACCTCGACAGGCCAGCACCTCCCAGATACGTCTACTACATCGAGCTTGTGGACAGCCCTGGCGAGGATGAGGAGGAAGGCGGACAAAAAAGCGAAGAGACTGCCCCTCAAAAGAGTGCGCCTCCTGCGTCCGGGGTTCCGGACAAGGCAGCCGAGAGGGCACAAAAGGGAGATCCAGGGCAATAGGCTCCGGGCTTTTCCCTTGGCAACTCGTGGAAGAAGGCAAAGTCCTCCCTGGCACAGGGCACAGGCTTTGTGCGGCCTTCACGATTGTCTTTGGTTGCGCATCTTGTCCGGCATTTTTGGGCAAGTTTTTTGAGGAAAAATGTCTGCCCCACAGGGCTGTCCGTGGCTATTGTCTTTCCCGAAGAAACGTTTTTGCCCCATCCCTCTTTCGGATGGCGCAGGAACAGGCAACTTTTGCATCACTTTCGGGAGGAACAAGCCATGTTCGACATGCAGGGCAAGGTGGCTCTGGTAGCTGGCGCTACCAGCGGCATTGGTGAAGCGACAGCGCGCATGTTTGCGAAAAACGGCGCTCATGTCATGCTGGCTGGCAGGCGCAAGAACCTGCTCGAAAAAATCTGCGCGGAGATTACGGCCCAGGGACAGAGCGCAGCCCATGTTGTGTGCGACGTGACAGACGAAAACGCGGTTCGCAACATGGTTGCAGCTACGGTCAATGCCTTTGGCAGACTGGACTACGCCTACAACAATGCCGGCATCATGGGCGACGACATCGAGACAGCCAGACTCGAGAGCTCCGAGTTCGACCGCATTGTGAACACCAACATGCGCAGTGTCTTTTTGTGCATGAAGTACGAGCTTTCGCAGATGCTTGCCCAGGGAGGAGAGGGCTACGCAATCGTGAACTGCTCCTCCATTGGCGGGGTCGTGGGCATGCCGGGACGCGTGGCCTACCATGCCTCCAAGCACGCTGTCATTGGCATGACCAAGTGCGCTGCCCTGGAGTACGCGAAACGGGGCATACGCGTGAACGCGGTCTGCCCTGGCACCATTGTGACGCCCCTGGTTGAGCATATGCTTGAGACAGGCGCCATCACCGACGTCATTGAGCCCATAGGCCGCATGGGCACACCGGACGAGGTCGCCGCCTGCGTGCTCTTCCTCTGCTCGCAGGGCGCAGGCTTTGTCACAGGCCAGAGCCTTGTCATGGACGGCGGCTACACGGCCGGCTAGGAGGGAGCATGCAAAGGGGATCGCCTGTTCTTTCCCTTGTGTGCGGCCTTGTGCTTCTTGCGCTGACAAGGCCTGCCGCAGGAGAAGAAGCCATGCGGGTGCGGGTGGATCTTGGCAAGGCGGGTCAGGCCCTTGTGCTCCTCAACGACAGCGAGGCTGCCCGCAATTTCTACGCCATGCTGCCCCTGAAGCTCGCCTTCGAGGACTTCAACGGCACTGAGAAGATCGCCACCCTGTCCCAAAGGCTTGATATCGGGGCCTCTCCCACAAGCTGCGATCCGAAGAAGGGAAGCCTTGCCTACTTCATACCCTGGGGCAACATTGCCGTGTTCTACAAAGACTTTCGTCCCTCGCGCAACCTTGTGCCCCTGGGCACCATCGTTCAGGGCATCTCGCTTTTCGAGGAGCAGGAGGGGGACTTTTCGGCGCGCGTCGAGCGCGCGCAGTAAGACAGGGGGAAAAACAATGCCTGTCATCACAGTGGAGGCCGCAAGCCTCGATATGGAACAGAAAAGGCGCCTGGCAGAGGAGCTCACCAGCGTCGCAGCTTCAATCCTTGGCATGCCCGCGGAAACAATCTACGTTTTTTTGAAGGAGAACGCCCTGGAGAACATAGGGGTTGGCGGAAAACTTCTGAAGGACAGGGAAAAGTCCGTGTCTAGCCCCAGGGAGGTCAGAGCATGAAAACGCGTGTGCTTGGAAAATCCGGTCTTGTGGTCTCGGCCATAGGGTATGGCTGCATGGGCCTCACCCAGAGCTACCCTCCCTATCTGCCGAAGGAAGAGTCCATAGCGGTCATACGCAAGGCTTTCGAGCTTGGGGTTACCTTCTTCGACACCGCCGAGGTCTACGGCCCCTACAAAAACGAGGAGCTTTTGGGCGAGGCTGTGGCACCCTTCCGTGACCAGGTGGTTTTGGCTACCAAGTTCGGCTTCGACATTGGCGGAGCAAGCAGGGATCAGTTTGCACGTCCCATTGGCCTGAGCAGCAGCCCTGCGACCATACGCAGGGCCGTGGAGGGCTCGCTCAAACGCCTGCGCACAGATCATATTGATCTCTACTACCAGCACAGGGTGGATCCCCATACGCCCATAGAGGAAGTGGCAGACTGCGTGGCAGGCCTCATCCGGGAAGGCAAGGTACTGCATTGGGGGCTTTCCGAGCCAGGGACAGAGACTGTGCGCAGGGCCCATGCCGTTTGTCCGCTCACTGCCGTGCAGAGCGAGTACTCCATGTGGTACCGCAAGCCGGAAGAAGCTCTCCTGCCCCTTCTGCAGGAGCTTGGCATAGGCTTTGTCCCCTTCTCGCCCCTGGGCAAGGGCATGCTGACAGGGCGCTTTGACGCGCAGGCGCACTTTGCCGCAGACGATTTTCGCAGCTCCATTCCCCGCTTCGCGCCGCAGAACATGGAGACAAACCAGGCAGTGGTGGACCTTGTGCGCGACATGGCGCGCAAGAAGGGGACCAGCCCTGCGCGCATTGCCCTGGCCTGGCTCTTGGCCCAGAAAGAGTGGATTGTGCCCATCCCTGGGACCAAGACAGTGGCGCGCCTTGAGGAAAATACCGGTGCCGTGGACATTGTCCTGACAAAGGAGGATCTTGCCCTCCTTGGCAAGAAGCTTGATGGCATTACCATTGTGGGCGCAAGATATCCCGAGGAACAGGAAAGGCTCACAGGCCTGTAGGCCGGAAAAGACAGAAAAATCGAGTCCCCTTTGTGCACCGCCTTAAAGGCATGGCGCAGGAAGGGGACAAGGAGATGAAGCTTCATGAAAGCCGTACAATGCGCAAGTTTTGTTCTTGTTTTTTTCGCTGCCCTTTCGGCTCCCATTTCTGGGGCATATGCTTCGGACAGGGATGATGCCTCTGCCAGGGAGAGGGTCAGGCTGTACGCGGACGGGCAAAGTCCCCTGAGCGCCACGGATCCTGAATTTGCCAGGACCAGGGACACCCTCGCGCTCGGGCAGATCTGGCAGCGCGGCGAGCTTTCCGAAGAGCTGCGCATGCTTGTGACCATTGCCACCAAGGCCACGCTGGGTTCTCCTTCCATCACCTCAAGCACCGAGGCAGCCCTGAACCTGAAGGTGGATCCTGTCAGGATCAAGGAAACCATCTACCAGATTACGCCCTATATCGGCTACCCCAGGGCAGAAGACGCACTTGTTCGGATCAATGCCGTGCTTGAGAAAAGGGGCATACGTCTTCCCCTTGCCACGCAGGGTACTGTGACGGAAGAGACGCGTTTCAAGGAGGGTGTCGCGACGCAAAAGCGCATCTTTGGAAGTGCTGGCATTGACGCCATGCACAAGAACACGCCCAAGGGGCAGGAACAGATTTCCATAGACTACCTTTCGGCCTGGTGCTTTGGCGACACCTACACCCGCAAGGCTCTGGATCTGAAGACCAGGGAGCTTTTGACCTTTGTCGCCATCAGCGCCCTTGGCGGCTGCGAGCCCCAGGTGAAGGCCCATGTGCAGGGCAACCTCAACGTGGGCAACACAAAGCAGCAGCTGGTGGAAACCCTGGCGCTCATGACGCCCTACATAGGCTTCCCCCGCACCCTGAATGCCCTTGGCTGCGTCAACGCTGTGGCAAAAGCAAAGTAGGACGACCCGGCACAGAGAGATTGCAAAATCCCCCGCAAAACGGGGGCTTTATAGTTGGAAAGAGGCAAATCTTTAGCTAAAGATAGAGCAGATCCGCTCCGAAATAACGAAAATCCACTCTGAAATCAAAAACACAAAAAAGGCGTCTTCTGAAATGGCAAATGGGAATTGCTGTCTTTGGTTTTGGTATCATAGGCGGTATTGTGGAAAAATCCTTGGTCTGGATAGATTTTTAAGCCCTGCCACTCGGCAGCTGTCAGTATTTTGAGTGCAAATTCAGACAAATACAAAGCCCCTGTGACACGCAAGTATGGCGTAACACAGGGGCTTTTCCTTGGGAGAGAGAATTTCAGCTGTCTTTTTGTGCAGGCGCGGAATCGGGCAATCCGTAGATGGCGTGCAGCACGCGGGCTGCTGCGCAGGCTGCGCCATAGCCATTGTCGATATTGAAGATGCCAAGACCCGGGGCGCAGGAAGCCAGCATGCTGTTGAGAGCTGTCATGCCGCCAGAGGCCGTGCCGTAGCCAACGGAAGAGGGAACGGCAAAGAGGGGCTTGGGTGTCAGACCGCCAAGGACGCTGGCCAGGGCTGCGTCAAGGCCTGCCACCACAATGACCGCGTCGTGGGCATTGATTTCCGGGAGGCGCTTTTCCAGGCGCCAGAGGCCGGCCACGCCGCAGTCTTCGTAGACATCGCAGGATATGCCCAGATACTCCAAGGTACGGGCTGCTTCCCAGGTCACAAAACCGTCCGCGGTGCCTGCCGAGACCACGGCCACGGAACCATGGGGGTAGGTGGGCATGCGCAGGCCATAGGCTGTGCGCGAGAGGGGGTGGTAGTCGTACTGCTCCTGCAGATCCTTTGGCACGCGGTCAAAGACCTCCGGTGCCAGGCGGGTAAAGAGGATGGGGCGCCTTTCGCTTCTGGCAAACTGCCGCAACAGCTCAAGCAGGGAGTCAAAGGACTTTCCCTGGCAGTACACGGCCTCGGGAAGGCCTATGCGGGCAGTGCGCGCGTGGTCGAAAAAGATGTGGCTGGACATGGGACCTCGTCTGAAAAGGACTTGTGGCTATTGGCCTTTCTTTGCACAAGGCACAGGTCCTTTCAAGGGCGAAAACGGCCAAAAGCTTGCTCAAAGCTCTCACGCTCCATGCCCCGGGAGCATGTTGGGGGTATCCGGAGAGCCGGATTTTTCTGCGGGAATGGCTGACAGGGGCCCTGGAACCCCGTGCCTGGCTTGTCAGCTCTGGCCCTGTGCCTGCATCCAGACAATAAGCAGGAAGGCTCCTGCCAGCATGACAAGAAGGCGGGAGAGCTGCATGCCGAACACGATGATGCAGGCTACCCTTGGCGGAAAGATGGCCAGCGCTGTGGGCAGGTTGCGGCGCAGGGTGCGCACAGGATTGCCCACGGCACTGGAAATGAGCATGGCAAGCAGGATTTGCGGGCCTGTGATGAGCCCCTGGGCTTTCAGCGAGGCGGACACGGAAGCGGAGGGAATGAGGCCGCCCATCTGGGCTGCGGTGATGGTGAGCAGTTCTTCCGGGAAGTGCCGGCTTATGGCTGCGGGCACAAGCGTGTCCCAAAAGTCCAGCGCTCCCGAGCGTATGACCCATTCCATGGCAAGGATGAGGGGGACAGAGACGCAGGCCAGGCGAAAGAGCAGGGAAAGAGCGCGGAAAAGCCCCTGGCGCAGGGTTTCCTTCCATGGAAGGACCGGGGATGATTCGGCCTCATGCGTGTTCCTGTCCGCGGGATCCTGCGCGGGGCCCTTGTGCGTGAGCCTGTTCCAGACAAGCACGCAGCCTATGATAATGGCCCCGCCCGCAAACTGGATCAGGAAGTACAAGAGTCCTGGAAGCCCTATGGCCGCGATGACAGGGTAGGCCACGCGCATGCTGTGCGAGAAGTGGGCCAGAAAGCTGTTGAGCATGCCCCCGGCAATGAGCGCGGACGCGGAAATCTCCCCTCTGTTGTGGCTTGCCACCAGCATGCTGTCCGCTGCCGCGCTCGAGGCCAGGGCAGCAGGCATGGCAAGGCCCACAATATGGGGCAGGCGGGCAGCCCTTGTGAGACGCCCGAGGCTTTTGGCCAGCACGCGGTACCATCTCCTGCCCTCGATGACGCTGCCGAGCATGGCGCCAAGGCCCACCAGGGCAAAGAGGCGTGCAAAAAGACGCCCACGCTGCTCAAGCCTCTGCAGGGCTGTGCTCTTTCTGTTTTCCCTGACCCTTGGGGATGCCTTTGTCTGTGCGGGGCCTGGCTGGGCAGGCCTGATCATTGTCCCGGGCAGTCTCGCGTCCTGGGGCTGCAGCTGTGCTGTCCGGCTTGTCCTGTGCGCCTTTTCGGGCATCTGCACTGTCATCCAGGCAGAGAGCACAAGGGAGAGCACAAGCCAGGCGCACCACAGGGGGCTTTTCCAGGGCGGCTTGCGTCTTTTGTGCCTGCTTTGGGTCCGAGCTTCCTGTCCTGTCTTGTTCATTTCCTGCCCCTTTTGCGTACCAGCATGAGGGAGAGGTAGTTTTCCTCTCGCCCTGCCATGGCGTCCAGATCCCTTGTCATGTATTCACCCGTGCGGGTGAGGTTTTCGCCGTAGACAACCTCCACGTCCTCTTCCTTCTGTTCCTTTTTGAGGCGTTCAATGAGCCTGTTTCTGCTCCTGTAGCTCTTCAAAAGGACAGTTGCCGTGTTCTCCTCAAAAACAAGCTTCTCGGCTATGTCCTGCGTAAAGGAGGGGACGACTTGCAGAATGTCGCGGTTTTCCACAAGGACTGTGCCACTTCGCGCGGCAAGCGTTGACCAGGAGGTGATGCCTGGCACAATCTCCACCCGAAGGTCTGGCAGGGCCTTGCGCACCAGGGGCAGGACGTAGCCAAGGGTGGAGTAGGAGAGGGCGTCCCCCAGTGTTGTGTAGGCGCAGTCCTGTCCCCGGGACAGCTCCGCGACGATTCGCTTTGCGTTGGCCAACACCTGGGCTTCGCGCGTTTTTCTGTCCCTGGACATGGAAAAGACAAGGCGAACAATGCGTCCTGCGGGCTTGAGGGAAAAGACAATGCTCTCGGAGACGCTGTCGCTTGCGTGGGCAGAGATCACTGTGAAGATGACAGGACAGGTGGCAAGGATGCGCGCGGCCTTCACGGTCAAAAGTTCTGGATCTCCTGGGCCAAGGCCAATACCATAGAAAGTCATGTGTGCTCCTGAAGGGGTCGGGAAGCAGGGCTTCCCGGACAGATTCTGGTTGAAGTCCTGGTTGGATGTCCTGTTTGGATGTCTTGTACGAATGTCCCGGGCCTAGAAGGATTTTCTGGGAGTGGCCAGATCGTCCCTGCTCTCCCTTGTGTGACGCAAGAAGACGTTCTGCACGCCGGAAAGGCTGCCAAGGCCGACAAGCCTTGTTTCAGCCTGCATGCCCCTTTTTCCTGTTTGGGACGCCCAGCTGTCCTTGTCTGGACCAGCCAGATCGTTTCTTGCGTGGTCGCCTGCAACTATCATGAAGGGCATGAGGCAGACCTTGCTGACCTTGGCCTGTTCCAGGGCTGGCAGTACCCTGGCGAACGAGTTTCCGCCTGCGACGCTCGCACGGTACATCAGGGGATCACGGCTGTTCAGGGTCATGGCAAGGCAGGCAAGCGTCAGATCTTCCGACCCCCTGTTGTTGCCGTGGCCCATGAGGACAAGAGCCTGTCCTGGCGTGCGTGATCCTTGCAGGGAGGAGAGGATGGCGGCAAGGACCTCGTCGAGATCTTGCACGGACCAGAGCAGGGGATGCCCGAGCCACAGATGTCGGAAGATCCCAGGATGTTCCGCAAGGTAGCGCACAAGCATGCGCTCGAGCATGGAGTACTCCTCGCCTGGGCTCACATGCAGGCTCTGCACGCGAAGGTCGGTGATGCCCTTTCTTGCGCATTCGTCCAGGGCCTCGCGCACGCTGAAGACGTGCTTGCCCCGGGCAGCGAGCTTTTGGCGGATGATGTCCGAGGTGTAGGCCCAGACAATGGGATTGCCGGGAGAGGCTTTTTCGTAGGCCCTGCCCACGTCGTCAGGGGAAGACCGTGCCTTGTCAACGCTTGTGCCAAAGGCGACAGGGAGAATGCCGGACTGTTCGAACGCATGGACAAGGCCTGGCTGGGTCAGAAGAAGAAGGGCCAGGACAAGGGACTGAAGGAGGGGAGTGGGCTCTGGCAAACGCAGATGTCTCATGACGCTCTCCATCTTACGGAAAAGACGTGCGAGGCACCCTGAGGCTTTGCCCTGTGGTCGCGCAAAATGTGCACAAGGATGTGGTCATCGTTCGCCAGGGGCGAAGACGAACAAGGGAGTGTGGCGGCCCAGATACCCGTGGGTGCGCAGTACAGTAGGGATGGAGCAGGGTCGGTCTTCCGACTCTCGGATCACTCTCGGCCTCGCGTCTTCCCACCCCATGGGCAGTGACACATATGCGGGCCTTGTCCCCGATTACGGCGGCGGGTCCGTGCCGGTTTTGCACCGGCTTCCCGGAAGATGCCCTGAGGGGCATCTTGTACCCTGCTTGAGGTCATTGTACGGTGAGGGGGTGCCATGTCAAGGGGATTTGGCAGGCGCTTTCCTTTGTTTGTACAATAAAAACAGAGGGTTGAAAGAATAGCTGTGGACTTTGGGCGCAAGGGAGGGTATGCTGGGGACAAGGCCTCCTGTGTGCCTGCCAGGCGAAGAGCAGCCTGCAGGGGCAGAGGCCGGAGACAGACGACACGGAAGAACAGCAACGGGTTTTGCGTACAGGCGAGGAGAAAGGCAGTATGCTCGTTGAGTTTCGGGTACAGAAGTATGGCTGTCTGCGTGATGAGCAGGTGCCGAGTGTTGCTCCTCTCAGAGAGGAGAGAAGTGCTGCGGAAGCCATTTCTCTTTTCAGCCGCTCAAGGGAGAGACTGTGGCAAAAGCTCGCACATGCGCTGGCCACCCCCGACTTGCCTGAGGGCAAGGCCTGCACACTGGAGCAGAAAATATGTCTGCCACGCTTGTGGAAGTGACCCCCCATGTGAAGACGCTGGCGGGCTTTTTTGCGCTCCAGAGGCTTGTGAAATGATTTGCGCGCGGGAAAGGGCCCTGGGGGAAGACCTGCTTGGCGTTGTTCTTGCCGGAGGCAGATCGAGTCGCATGGGGCAGGACAAGGCCCTGCTTGAGCTTGGCAATGGCACAACCCTGCTTGAGCATCAGCTGTTGCTGCTTTCGCCCCTTGTCCCCCAAATGGCGCTTTCCGTACGCGACAGGGACTACGCCTTTCTGGCCGGAAAGCTGCAAACCATAGGCAGGGTGCGGCTCTTGCGGGACGTGACACAAGAGGTTGGCCCCCTTGGGGGCATAGCCAGCGCTCTTGAGGAAGCAGCAAGGCGGCATTTTGCGGGCATCCTTGTCCTTCCCTGCGACATGCCCCTGATCACGGGCGCGCTGCTGAAAAGGCTGCTGTGCCTGTGGCGCAAAAATCCCCGGCCGCTTGTGAGTGCCCTGCAGGAATCCTCGGGTCGCGTACATCCCCTTGTGGCCGTGTGGAGCACGCGAGCTCTGCCCCATGTGCGCAGGGCGCTTGCCCGTGGGGAGTATGCCTTGCGCAGGGCAGTGGAGAAAGGTCAGTGGCAGACACTTCGCCTTGAGCCATGCGAAGATGCCCTTGTGTCCAATGCCAACACCCCCAAGGAGTGGCTTGCGATCCAGAGAGCGCTTGCAAGCGGCACCTGCCTGCGGGGAAAAGCCCTGCCGGACTGATGGAAGAGGCATTCTTCATCCCATGGCAGGCAAATTGTCACATGGGTGCGGCACAAGAGGGCCTGGGCACAACCCCAATGTCTGCCGTCTTGCCGGGCAACGCGATCTCATTGTATAGGCTGAACAGAAAGTCTGTGTCACAACGCGAAAAGGGCAGCACAAAACAACAGTCTTGAGGGTGTCGAACATGTTCACAGCTCCACTTCTCTGGTTTGGCGCGGCGGTTATCCTCCTTGTTCTGGAAATGCTTGTGCCGGCAGGCGCCTTTCTCTTCTTTGCCACAGGATGCCTGGCAGGCTGGCTGGCTGCGCTCGCAGGGCTTGACCTGACAGCGCAGATTCTGATCGCTGTGTGCGTTTGCGTGATCTCCCTGCTTGTGCTGCGCCGCAGGCTGACGCGGGTCTTTTCCGGAAGCTACAGGGAGGAACAAGCTCTTTCTCCCCTTGCCGGAGCAGAAGGCAGCGTCACGGTTGCCCTGCAAAACGGGGCTGAAGGCCAGGTGCATGTGGCAGGCAGCTACTGGCGGGCCGTAAGCGACGAGGGAGAGCTGGCCTGCGGACAGGCAATACGCGTTGTGGGGCCCGATGCCGGCGACACGCAGCTTTTGCACGTTGTGTCCTGCGCAAGGGCAGGGCAAGCGCCTGCCAAATAGACTTGCATTCAGGAGAAGAGTGTGCCGCACCCACAGGCACGCTCTGGGGGTGTCAATGGAAAATCTTCTTCAGCGCGCTACTGCCGCAGGCTGAGCGGCCAAGCTTCCTCCAGCGGGTCTGGAGCAATTGTTGCGTCCTTTGGCGAGCATGATGCCGCAGGATCTGGAGAACAGGGTCCTTGCCGGCCGTGCCCACAACGAGGACGCTGTGGTGGTGTCCTGTCCTGCGGGCGTTGCGCTTGTGCAGACCGTGGACATTCTGGCGCCTGTGGTCAACGACGGCCTTTCCTTTGGCCGCATTGCCGCCTGCAACGCCCTTTCGGATGTGTACGCCATGGGGGGAAAGCCCTGGAGTGCCATGTCCATTGCCTGCTTTCCCGAAGACATGGCGCAAAACGAGCCGGAAGTTTTGCAGGACGTTCTCAAGGGCGCTCTGCAGGCCATGGTGGAGGCCCAGTGCGTCAGCGCAGGCGGGCACACGGTGCGTGACAACGAAATGAAGTTCGGCCTGGCTGTCACAGGCATTATCGATCCCTCCCACATAGCCACCAATGCCGGCCTGCGCCCTGGCCAGAGCCTCCTTCTCACAAAGCCTCTGGGCACGGGCATCCTCTCCACTGCCGTCAAGGCCAACTGGGAAGGGGCACAGGCTTGCGAGGCGCTTATCCGCAAGTGGGCAGGCAGGCTCAACAGGGTTGGGGGAGAGGCCATAGCAAGGTTTCGGCTTTCTGGCGCAACGGACATCACCGGCTTTGGCCTTGGCGGTCATGCCCTGGAAATGGCCAGGGCGTCCTGCGTGTCCATAGAGATTGCCATACACAGTCTGCCCCTCATGGGGGAGGTTGTGGAGTACGCCTCAGAAGGACTGGTCCCGGGAGGAAGCATCAACAACAAGCTCTACTGCGCCTGCAGCACCCGCTGGCTGTGCGAACGGGACGAGGATCTGGAAAACGTCCTTTTCGACGCGCAGACCTCGGGCGGCCTGCTCTTGGCAGTGGACAGGGACAGAGTGGACGAGGTGAGGGCGTTTTTGCTCGCAGGTGGCGATCTGGCCTGCGAGGTGGGACAGGTCCTTGAGCAAAAGGAAGCCCCCCTCTACATTGTCTGAACCCCAGGCTGGGAGAAACAGTACGCGCAAGGGCCTGACGCGCCCCGCAAGGCTTTGGGGCACGGCAAAAGGAGTGTGGTTTTAGGAGGGTACTATGGATCCGCAACAGATACTGGATCATCTGACGGTTGTTCTTTTCGCCCTGTTTGTCATCGCCTTTTTCGTGAAGGGCATCATCATTGTGCCCAATCAGCAGGCTGTCATTATCGAGCGTCTTGGCAAGTACAGGACAACGCTTCTGGCAGGCTTCCACGTCATCATCCCCATCATAGACAGAAAGGCCTACGTGCGCTCCCTGAAGGAGACCGTGCTGGACGTGCCTGCCCAGACCTGCATCACCTCGGACAACGTGTCTGTGAGCATAGACGGTGTCATCTACATGCAGGTGGTGGACGCGCAAAAATCCGCCTACGGCATTTCGGACTACATCCAGGGCGCTGTGCAGCTGGCCCAGACCTCGCTCAGGTCCAGCATAGGCCGCATGCCCCTGGACAAGACCTTCGAGAGCAGGGAACACATCAACAGCGAAGTCTGCTCGGACCTGAACGCTGCCACAGGATCGTGGGGCGTGAAGATCCTGCGCTACGAGATACGCGATCTCACCCCGCCCTCCAGCATCATGGAGGCCATGGAGCGCCAGGTGAAGGCCGAAAGGGAAAAGAGGGCCGTGATCCTGCAGTCCGAGGGTGAGAAGCAGAGCGCCATCAACATTGCCGAAGGCCAGCGGGCCTCGGCCATTGCCCTTTCCGAAGGCGACAAGATGGCCCAGATCAACCGTGCGGAAGGCGAGGCCCAGCAGATTTTGCGCATAGCCCAGGCAACGGCCGAGGGCCTTGAGAAAATCAAGAACCAGCTGGACGGGGACGCTGTGGCAGCTGCCCAGCTGCGTCTGGCAGAGGCCTACATAGCCGAGTTCGGCAAGCTGGCAGAGAAGAACAATACCATGATCATCCCTGCGGACGCAGCGGGTGTTGGCAGCATGATCGGCCTTGTGACAGGCATGCTCAAGCCCGGTGAGGGTCTGAACAGGACGCAGGAGAAAAAGGGGTAGAAGGCAGCGCAAGGAAAAGCGCTTCCTGAACGCGGGACAGGGGTTTGGAGAAATGCCCGAGAGCCAGAACATCGAGTGGAAAAGTCAATGGAAAGACGAGTATCTTGAGTGGATCTGTGGCTATGCCAACGCACAGGGCGGCAAGCTCTGCATAGGCTGTGACGATGGAGGCAACGTCGTTGGCCTGCCCAATGCCCGCAAGCTGCTTGAGGACATTCCCAACAAGGTTCGCCAGACATTGGGCATTGCAGTCGAGGTCAATCTTCTGGAGGCAGACGGCAGGGAATACATCGAGATCGATGTTCCGGCCAACCCAATCGGCATTTCTTGCAGGGGCGTCTACTACTACCGCAGCGGCAGCACAAGGCAAGTTCTGACAGGAGCTGCGCTGGAGGCCTTTCTTTTGCGCAAGCGGGGTGTCACCTGGGACAATCTTCCGTTTCCGTCCTTCTCCCTGGCGGATGTGGACAATGACGTTGTCGCCCACTTCAAGGAATGGGCAGCCAAAAAGGGGCGTATTGAGTCAAGCGTTCTGGACGAACCCAAGGATGTGCTGCTGGAAAAGCTGCATCTGTTCAACGGGGAGTATCTGACCAACGCAGCCATGCTCCTCTTCAGCAAGGACCCGGAGAAATGGCAGCAGGGTGCCTATACAAAGATTGGCTATTTCGAGACAGACGCAGACCTGCTGTACCAGGACGAGATCCACGGCTCTCTTCTGGAACAGATCGACAGGATTGTAGAGCTTGTGTACCTGAAATACATGAGGGCCAAAATCACCTATCAGGGGATGCAGAGGATCGAGCGCTACTTTGTGCCTGAAGAAGCCCTGCGGGAGGCTCTGCTCAATGCCCTGTGTCACAAGCAGTACGAGTCTGGCGTGCCAATACAGGTCAGCGTGTACGAAGACAGGCTGTACATCGCCAACTGCGGATGCCTGCCGGAAAACTGGACGCTGGAGAATCTGATGAGCAAGCACGCTTCAAGGCCCTACAATCCCAACATTGCCCATGTGTTCTATCTGGCTGGCTTCATCGAGAGTTGGGGGCGGGGAGTAGAGAAGATCTGTTCCGCTTGCCAAAGGGACGGAGTGCCACAGCCGGAATATACAGTTCACCCGGGCGATATCATGATAAAGTTCACCGCCCCGGAAGACAGGGTCATTAGAGTGAACGATCGGGTGAATGATTCGCTGACAGGTAGGGAACAGGAACTTTTGAGCTTGTTGGGTGAAGATCCTGGCTATACGGTTACTCAATTGTCCGAACGCTTGGCTATCAGCAGAAAAACAGTTGCTGAGTGCCTGAAAAAATTGAAAGACGATGGCCTAATCAGGCGTATCGGCTCTGCTCGCAAAGGGCATTGGGAATATGTGGGAGACATCACGAAACAGAACGCCGCGCAGGAAGAGAGGGGCGTTAGGGTGACTAATCAGGTGACTGAAAAAGTGACTGAACAGGTGACTGAAAAGGAACAGAAACTTCTGAGTCTGCTGACCAAGGCTCCCTGCTCTACAATGCCACAGCTGGCTGAACAGTTGTCCGTCAGCAGGAAAACTGTGGCTGTGTGGCTGAAAAAGCTGAAAGACGATGGCCTAATCAGGCGTATTGGTTCTGCTCGCAAAGGGCATTGGGAATATGTGGAAGACATCACGAAACAGAATGCCGCGCAGGAAGAGAAGGGCGTTAGGGTGACTAATCAGGTGACTAATCAGGTGACTAAAAAGTGACTGATATGGTGACTGAAAAGGGACAGGAACTTCTGAGCCTGCTGGCCAAAGATCCCTGCTCTACGATGCCCCAGCTGGCTGAACAGTTGTCTGTCAGCAGGAAAACTGTGGCAGAGCGACTGAAAAGGCTGAAAGACGCAGGGCTCATCAGGCGTATTGGTGCCAAGCGTAACGGATACTGGGAGTTGATGTAGCTGTGTGGGAATGGCGACACATGTGCAAATTAGTCGAATAACTTGCAAAGTTAGTCGTTTTCAAAGATGAAAATCTAATATAATCAATAGGTTGACACTGGTGGATTTAGCCGAATGATTTGCAAAAGTTAGTCGAATGGTTAGTCGAATCGAGCGGCAAACGGTTTCTGCTGCCAATGCCGTTTCGTCAAAGACATTCCCAGTTCGGGGACCGATAGTCAAGGGTGTTATGATGCCTAACTACTTGTGATAACGATAAATTATATGCTGAAAAAGAAGAAGCCTGCCCTACTTGCAAAGCAATCCTTGCGGGGAATCTTCCAGGACAGTATGCCCTCCTCGGGGCTCGGGAATGGCGACACATGTGGAAATTAGTCGAATAACTTGCAAAGTTAGTCGTTTCCAAAGAGGAAAATCTAATATAATCAATAGGTTGACGATGGTAGATTTAGTCGAATGATTTGCAAAAGTTAGTCGAATGGTTAGTCGAATTGGGCGGCAACGGTTTCTGCCAATGCCATTTCGTCAAAGACACTCCCAGTTCAGAGGCCGGTTGCAAGGGGAGAGTATTGGCCCTAGCTGGTACACTTTTGTTGTCGTTTTCTGGTACACTTTTCGTGTCGCCTAACACATACAGGTTTTCCGCCAGAGCCAGGGTATGATACCTAACTATTTGGGATGACGTCAAATTATATGCTAAAAAGAGGAAGCCTGTCCTGCTTGCAAAGCAATCCTTGCGGGAAATCCCCCCCCAAGACGGGGGGCAGTTTTTCGTTCGTTTAGGGGGTCAATTATCCTTGCGCCTGACACCATTGGCCGAATCAGGCGCAAACGGTTGTGGCAGCGCCCCTGATCCCCTCAGAACAACTCCTTGTTTTTACTGCGCCGGTTCTGTACAAGAAAAGAGGCTAATGCTTCGGGAATCTGTGCCTTTGGGGGACATATGCCAGCGTCGCGAGTTTTGGGGGAAGGGCAGCAGCTCTTTCGGGTTTGCGGCAAAAGCCCCGGAGCGGCATGTCTTGCTGGACATGCTTTCCTGTGACACTCTTACCTGACAGGAGCTTGCGAAATGCTTCGTAAAATCCTTCTTCTCACCTGCCTTGTGCTGGTCCTTGGTCTTGGCCAGGCCCAGGCCAAGGAAACCAGGGTCATTTCCGTTGCCAGCGACTGCATGTGGCCGCCCATGGAATTTCTGGACGACAACAAACAGCCCACGGGCTTTTCCGTTGACCTGCTGCGCGAAATGGAAAAGGTTCTGCCCGGCATCAAGTTCAATATTCAGAACATCGCCTGGGACGGTATCTTTGCCGGAGTTGCCGCTGGCAAGTACGAGGTTGTGTCCTCTTCCGTGACCATTACCGAGGAAAGGAAAAGGGCCTACATCTTCTCCGAACCCATCTATGAAGTAACCCAGTCCGTAGTCATGCCCAAGGGCAAGAGCATCTCTTCCCTTGCCGACCTGAAGGGCAAGAAGGTCGGTGGCCAGATTGGCACTACCGGCATCTTTGTCATCGACAAGGCCAAGGTTGGCGCCAAGATCAAGGAATATGAGGACGTGGGTCTGGCCATGGAAGATCTGCGCAATAACCGCATTGACGCTGTCATTTGCGACAGCAACGTGGCTTCCTACTACGCCAACAAGAAAAAGGGCTTTGAGAACCTCTTCCATGTGGCCTACAGCACCAAGGAAGTGGAAAAGCTGGCCTTCTGCCTCAACAAGAAGGACAAGGATCTTGTGAAGCTTTTGAACGAGGGGCTTGCCAAGGTGAAGGCCAGTGGCAAGTACGACGAGCTCGTCAAGAAGTGGATGGGCAACTAACAAACGACTGACAGCAGCCATTCGGGCTGTCTGAACAAACACGAAATCCTCCCCTCAGGATGCGTCCCGCGGGGAGGATTTGTCGTATTTCCCAAATCGGACATCAGTCGTTTGCAAGTCACAGAGAAGGATGCAGATTTGGTCGTCAGGCTCTGACCAATGCCAGCATCGAAGACAATGGTCCAGAGTCATATTCTGGGAACAGGACAGGTGGGAGGCAGACTCTCGTCTGGCATTGCGAGCTTTCCAACTCTGTTACAACGACAGGGACGCATGGCATCGGGGGAGCTACAGGCACAGCCCAAACAGTGTTGCCGCTCTTGACGCAGACGAGCACGGCAAGGGCTGTGTGTGCGACAGCCACGCCCCTTGAGACGCCGAGACTGATGGCAGAGCTTGTCTCGTGGACAAACGTCACACTTGAGATCGGGGCCCTGCATCCGCTGCTGGTCATCGGCATTTTCACAGTGACGTTTCTGGCCATCCATCCCTTTGGGGATGGCAATGGGCTCCTCTCACGCATTCTGACGGATTTTCTTCTGCTTCGCTGTGGTTACGCCTACACGGCCTGCATCTCGCTCGAAAGCGTGATGGAACACAAGCAGGCAGGGGAACTGCCTTGCCTTGCGGCAAACCTGGCAGACACTTTGCACGGACGCTCCCAACTGACAGCCATGGCTTGTGTACTTCCTTCGCGCGCTTGGGCAACAGATGCGGCGACTCAAGGGGAAGGTCGAGCATGAGTACATGCTCAAGATGCTGTTTCCTGCGCTCTCCCTTCAGATTCTGGAATATGCCCGCGAGCATGGTCGCGTGATCCTTGCCGAGCTCGTCGCGCAGACAGGCGCAAAGCGCAACACCCTCAAGGCCCACCTGCGCAAGCTCGTTGCCGGCAACCACCTTGTGCTTGCCGGCAAGGGGCGTAGCGCCTGGTACATTGGCAGGCCTTCCACCTGGCCCTGGAGGGGAATGCCGGGCAAAAGGCGAATGTGCGCAGGGAGGAGATCCAAGAGGGCCTCGTCCCCTGTTCTTGAGGATGTGCAACAGCCCGTGCAGGAACGCTTTTGCAGGGCAAGGCCCAAAAGGCTTTGCAAAAGCCAGCGGGTTTTCTTCCTGGCAGAGGCATGCACAAGCGCGTTGACTTGCCCCGTAAGGAAATGCTGGCAACTTTCCAGGCTGCAGGCAGGATCACCCTGGGGTTGCGGTAGCACCCGCAATTTGCTCCTGGCCCAATGGTCTCCTGATACCAGAGAGCACAGGCAAGCAGGGCAAAGCAAGCAGGCTCTTGCCAAAAGACGCCACAGTGAAGCGCTCACAGGCAAGAGGTGGAAGCGTTTTTTTGCTTCCTGAGCACAAGGGCGTCTTCCAGGGGGAGGGAAAGGATCTGCTGGAGAGAGTTGCCTGTGAAAGAAGAGCCGACAAGTGGGCTTGTCCTGTGAGCTGTTTTTCCCGGGGACGCGGGGAGCGCGCCCCTAGGCCTGCGCGTTGGCCACAGGGCAGTAGAAGGCCGGAATGGGGCGCTGTTCCGCGCAGATGGTCTCGAGGTCCTCGTAGCCGGAAAGGGGGATGACCAGATCCATGGGTCTGCGCTCCAGCTCTCCCATGGTCATGGGACGGAAAAGGGCCTTGCCGCCCTCGAGGGAAAGGTGTCCGGTGAGGAGCCCCTGGGGCTTTTTCCTGGGAAGGGTGGCGAGTATGACCTCCACTTCCCTGACCTGCCAGTTGCTGTCGAAGGTCAGACGTCTGACCAGAGGCAGGCCCAGAAGGTGCATGATGATGAGCGCAGAGCCCGGGGAGCCGGAAAGGGAGAGGATGTACTTGCCGTTGAGGCTTGCCAGGGCAAAGGTTCCGCCAGGCTTGAATTCGCCCCCGCCAAGAAGGATTTGTGCGCCTGCCTTTTCCATGGCCGCGCGTATGCAGTCGTAGTCTCCGTGGCCGACACCGCCTGTGGTGACAAGCATGGTGTTGTCGCGCAGGGCAAGGACCATGGTCTCGGCAATGGCGTTTGCGTCGTCCCTGGCAATGCCGCAGGGCAGGGGGATGGCGCCTGCCGAATAGAGCAGGGAACAGAGAATGCTCTGTCCGGAATTGTAGATCTTGCCAGGACTCGGGGGCATGCCGCTCATGAGAAGCTCGCTGCCAGTACTCAAGACCGCCACCCTGGGTCTGGAAAAGACCGGGACATTGATGGTGCCAATGCTCGCCAGGCGTCCGCAGAGCACTGCGTCCACCCTGGCGCCTCGTCCTGCCAGAAGTTCTCCCTCTTCGGCGCTCACATTGGGGTCGCCTACACCGTACCCTTCCTGCACTGGGGCAGAGAACACAACCGTTTCCCCGTCAACCTTGACGTCCTCGAAGCCCACCACGGCTGTGGCTCCCTCGGGCATGGGGGCGCCTGCCATGATGCGCACACAGGTGCCGGACTCCACGGCAGGAACAGGCCAGGTGCCTGCGGGAACAGTGGCAATGACCCTGAGGCGGACCTGTGTGTCTGGTCCTGCCTTTTCCAGATCGGCAGAAGAAACCGCGAAACCGTCGAGGCGGGAGCGCACAAAGCCCGGCACAGCAAAGGGTGCGTAGAAGTTCTGGGCCAGCACTCTGCCCATGACGCGCGTAAGCGGGAAGGTGTGGATTGCCGGCATGGGGATGGTCAGCGTGTCTATGACACTCATGGCCTCGATGAGGGAATGGGCAATGTAGGGCGTAGTCATGATGGCCTCTGCTGGATCGTTTCAGTCAGATTGGGTTTTCAGTCTGTTGGGAGCACTCTGCGATCCACTGCGTGCGCGCTTTGTGCCAAAGGCGCGCTTCGCAAGGGGGAAGACAGGTCACGAAAGGCGCGTGAAAGGGGAAGATGAATGGCTTGGCTTTCCTTTTTGCGCAAAGCCCCCACCTTGTCAATTGCCGAAAATGAGCGAACATGCCCGCTTTGGACAAGGGAAAAGGGGGAAGGGGAAATGCGGGAAAAGAGGCGCGCAAAGGCCCCATGGGCATGGAAGGCGTTACTGGTTGGCCCGTAGTATGGCAAAGAGGGCGAGCTTTTTTGTGTGGGGGAGATAGAGACCGCAAGGCGCTTGCACAAGGCGCTGCGCAAGGAAGGCCTGGGCTTCTGCGTCGGACAGGGCGTTTTTTGTGTAGTGGCGCACAAAGTCCCTGGCCTCTGCGAGGTTTGCAAAGGGCTGGCCAAACTCGAAGTCGCAGTCCCTGCGGACATAGTCTTGTTTGTGTTTTCGCAGGATCTCTTCCACCAGGCTTGCGTCCTGTCTGCAGCGCCTGTTCCGTCCTGGGACCAGGGGCTCTTCCTCTGGTCTGCGCACAAAGACAAGCAGAACGCGCCTTGCGTGGGCAAGAAGTGCTTCCAGATCCGTGGACAGATCCCCAAAGTGACAGCAGAGCACGCAGTCCCAGGAAGAACGCGCGTCAAGGGTCAGGGCGTTGCGCTCTTCAAAGACTATGTTGGCAAGATGTCTGCGCTTGGCCTCCTCGCGCGCAAAGGCTACGCAGCCCCCATCTACGTCCAGGGCAGTGGTGGCAAAGCCTAGGGTCGCCAGTTCCAGGGCAAGAAAGCCTGGTCCGCAGCCAAATTCGGCAACAGTGGCTCCCTTTTCAAGAAAGGAAGCGCACAGGGTAGCCTGTTCCCTGTGGTAGGAAGCGTGTTGCGCAGCATGGACGTACCACGTTCGTGACTGTTCACTCCAGACAAACACCGTAGGGACCCTCCTCTGGCCGCAAGCCCGAGGGGGACACAGGCTGCGGGAAAAGGACAGAAAGGGATGAGGAAGAATTGGCTAGCGCAGGAGCAGCTCTGGGGCCACAAAGACACCGCTTCTGCCGCCTTCCTTGCGCAACAGGCGCACCCTGCGGATCACGATGTCGCGCTGCACGGCCTTGCACATGTCGTAGATGGTGGCAGCTGCTGCCTGTACACCCACAATGGCTTCCATTTCCACGCCCGTGGGGCCTGTGGTCCTTGTCTCGCACTCGATCTGTATGTCCAGACCCTCGATGTGAAAGCGTATGTCCACAAAGCTCAGGGAAAGTGGATGGCACATGGGGATGACGTCCGCAGTCTTTTTGGCTGCCATGATGCCGGCAATCTTGGCGCAGGTGAGCACATCGCCCTTGGGAAGGGCGCTTTGGCGCAAGAGCTGCATGGTGTGCTCGTTGAGGGTCACTATGGCCTCGGCAATGGCCCTGCGCTCTGTGCTGGCCTTGGCGCCTACATCTACCATGGTCACGTTGCCGCTCTCGTCCATGTGGGAAAACTTGTTGTCGCGTATGCTGTCCATGGGATGACTCCTTTGTGATGCATTGTGAGGATATGGGATCTGGGGATCCATTGGAATGAGGGACAGGGCTTCGAAGAGGGATGGGCTTGAGGATTTGGGAAATCAAAAAGGCCTGTCCGCATAAAGAGATAGGGGGCAAGGAGCACTTGTCCAGACAAGACGGACCTTCCCCAGAAAAGTAACTGGGGAAGGTCCATTGAGCCCCTCATGAAGGGGAATGCAGTGTCAGAATCAGCTGTTGGTGGCAGCTCTCATGCGCCGCACGCTTAGGCGGTGCAGGACAAAGACCATAATGCCCAGGGTGACAAGGCCTGCCAAAAAGCTTGGCAAAAGGCTTCCATGGGTCATGCCGGCAACGAGATAGCCCACAAAGCAGCTGGCTGCCACAACCAGGGCATAGGGAAGCTGTGTCGAGACGTGCTCGATGTGGTCGCAGCCAGCGCCTGCGCTGGAAAGAATGGTGGTGTCCGAAATGGGGGAGCTGTGGTCGCCAAAGACCGAGCCTGCCAGGGTGGCTGAGAGGGTCACAACCAGAAGCTGGGGATCCAGGGCCTGGGCCACAGGCACCACAATGGGAATGAGAATGCCGAAGGTGCCCCAGGCTGTGCCAGTGGAAAAGCTCAAGAAGGCTGCCACCAAGAAGACAATGGCCGGCAGAAAGCCTGCGGAAAGGCCGCCTCCTGTGACAGCCTGCTCCACAAAGACGGGCGTGGAGAGAAGATCGCGGCACACGCCGCTGATGGTCCAGGCAAGAACCAGGATGACGTTTGCGGGCAGCATGGCCTTCATGCCCTCGATGCAGCCGTCCAGAAAGGCCTTCATGGACACAAGGCCCCTTGGCACAAACTGGATGAAGGCGACTGTGAGCGCGCCAAAGCTGGCCCACACAAGACCCTTGGAGGCTGTGCAGTTGCCAAGGGCTGCGGCAATGGTGTGGTACTTGGGATCACTGCCCCAGTAGCCGCCGTTGTAGAGAAAGCCCAGACAGGCAAAGATCACCAGGGCCACAATGGGTACAACCATTTCGGCTATGGTGCCCTTCTGGGAGACCTCGGCGTCGGCCTGGGCAGACTTTCCCACATTGCCGAGAGTACCCTGTTCGGCCCTGGCCTCGGCACGGGCCATGGGACCAAAGTCAATGTTGAGACAGCACACGGCAAAGACCATGACAATGGAGAGCAGGGCGTAGAAGTTGTAGGGGATGGTGGACACAAAGGCTGCGAAATCGCTCTCGAAGGCACCTGTGGAGGCAAGGGAGCTGCCAACAGCCGCAGCCCAGCTTGAGACAGGGGCTATGATGCAGATGGGCGCGGCTGTTGCGTCAATAATGTAGGCAAGCTTTGCGCGGGACACCTTCAGGGTATCCGTCACGGGCGTCATGACAGTGCCAATGGTCAGGCAGTTGAAGTAGTCGTCGATAAAGATGGTGATGCCAAGACCAGAGGTCGAGAGAAGCGCAGCCCGCTTGGTCTTGATGCGTTTGCTGGCCCACCTGCCGTAGGCCCGGGATCCGCCTGCCAGAAAGACTACGTAGACCAGGGCGCCCAAAAGGGAGCAGAAGATGATGATATTGAAGTCAACCTTCTTGGTCATGATTTCGAAGGCCACTTCCACAGTGCCCATGACAACGTTTTCTGCGCCAGTGCCCACAGCGTAGATGAATGTGCCGCTCAGGACACCCAGCATGAGCGAAAAAAAGACTTCCTTGGTGACCAGTGCCAGGACAATGGCTATCACCGGGGGAAGAATGGAGAGCCAGCCGGCATTGTACGCTTCCATAGAATACCCTTCCTTTGTGATGCCCTTGTAACAAGCAGTGAGAGAAGGTTTCCCTTGCCCGGGGGAGCGTCACATGTGCTTGTCACAAGGGCGTGATATTGGGGTACTATGGCAGACATGGGGGAGGATGGCAAGGAGGAAGCATGGCTACCCGGGCTACCGCATGAAGGTATCAGGGCGAACGCGCTTGCCGTTGCTGTTGGGGAATTCGGGTTCGATCTTGGCCCAAAGTTCATCGTTGATATCATGACGGTGGTGAGCTGTGTCGTCCATACGGTGGCCCTCCTGCAAATGTATGGACTGTACGAATTATTTACCACCATGGCAAAGTCAGCATGGGCTGAATTTGTCAACTCGACCTAGGGCATGCGCAAATTTTGTGCTTACAGCGGAATAACTGAGGAACTGGCCACAAATAACTTCTCCTCTTCTGAACTTGGCCATCCGCTTTTGAAGCGGCATCTGAGCTGGCACAGAAGAGAAATCGAGTGAGTTATTCCCAGACGGTTCCTAAAGACTGATTTTGTCTTCCTTCAGTAGCCTTTCAAAATAGGCTATGGTTTTCTTCAGGCCATCCTCGAGTCTGACCTTTGGCTCCCAGCCTACCATCTTTCTGGCAAGATCAATATTGGGCCTACGCTGCTTCGGATCGTCTCTAGGCAGTGGCTCATAGACGATCCTGGAAGAGCTTCCTGTCAGATCCACGACCTTTTCGGCCAGTTCGCGGATGGTGAACTCGCCAGGGTTGCCCATGTTCATGGGCCCCACAAAGCTGTCCGGCGTC
>CALVGM010000155.1 GCA_944327095.1 uncultured Desulfovibrio sp.
GCTCCGTCAGCCGGAGTAGGCGAGCCTTTACAAGGCCGCGCCAGCGCCGCGGAGCGGCTTGGCCTTGTAAAGGCGATGCCACGTAGGCAGGAGCCAGACACAGCGCAAGCTCTGCCCCCTCTTTCGGCAGGATGTTGGCCGTATTTTTCCCCTACTCTCCCAAAAAATTTACACAATATACTTGACACTCTCAATTTATTACATGCGCAAGCAAGCGATATTCTTAAGCGCTTTTATCAGAATATCGTTCCTGGGGTTCTGCGCAAGAGTTTGGGGGAATTTTACACGCCTGACTGGCTGGTAGACGTTACGCTGGACAAGGTGCAGGGAGATTTTGCCTCTCTCAGATTTCTGGATCCGACATGCGGATCCGGCTCCTTTCTGATTGCGGCCATACGGAGGCTGCGCGAAACTTCCACTCTTGCGCCCCAAGCTTTGCTCACAACCATTGTGAACAATATATGGGGCTTTGATCTCAATCCTTTGGCTGTACAGACAGCCAGGCTAAACTATCTGATTGCAATTTCTGATTTACTGATGGCAGTCCCGGGCTTTGATATAGAAATTCCCGTCCTGCTTGCTGACGCCATATATGCTCCGTTTTCAGATAGTTCCACAGACACCATCTCATATATCCTTGGCAGTAATACAGCCAATTTGCAGATAACACTTCCAACAGCTCTTGTGCAGGACAGAGCCCGTACAAATGCCGTTTTTTCTGCCCTGGAGAACTGTGTGCGTAGCGGAAGGGGCAAGGAATTCGCCCTTGCTCAGCTTGCGCAAAGCAGACTTCTGTCTACGCAAGAAATGGAAGAATGGCGACCCTCACTCGAAGATACCTATACAAAGGTTCTGGAACTGCAGCAAAGAAACTGGAATGGCATCTGGTTTCGCCTGATACGCAACTACTTCTGGTCCGCTACTGCCGGAGAATTTGACGTTGTTATCGGAAACCCTCCCTGGGTACGCTGGTCCAGGCTGCCTGAGTTGTACAGAAACAGAATTATGAATGTCTGCAGACAGTACAGCATCTTTTCGGACACGCCCTTCTACGGGGGAAACGAACTCGATATTTCCGGGCTCATCACCTATACTGTTGCCGACAAGTGGCTACGCATGGGTGGGATGCTACTCTTCATCATCACGCAAACGCACTTCCAGTCCGCTTCCTCGGCAGGCTTCAGAAGGTTCAGGCTTGGCGCGGACTCCTGCATCAAGCCTCTTGAGGTGGAGGATCTCAAGGAACTGAAGCCCTTCCCGGATGCCTCCAACAAGACGGCAATCCTTGTCGCGATGAAGACCCGCGAGCAGCCCGCGTTCCCTGTCCCATACCATGTCTGGAAGCGGATTCCCGGACAGGGCAGGGCCATTCCCGAGCGCATGTCCAGAGACGAGGTGCTTGCCACAGTCACAAGAACGCAAAACGAGGCCAACCCCATACATGGCCCGGGATCTCCCTGGTCTATCCTTCCGCCCGGGGAGTTCGGGCTTTGCCAGAGGCTCGCTGGCAGATGCACCTGGGTTGAGGGGCGAAAGGGCATTACCTGCGACCTCAATGGCGTCTACTACGTGGAGATTGTGCGTCTGTCGCATGATGGGCGCCTGGTGCAGATAGAGACACGCCCTCAGGCCGGCAGGACCAGCATTGGCCCAGCGCAGCGCTCCTGGGTCGAGCCCGACCTGCTGTATCCGGTGATCAAGGGCGCAGCGGACGTGGAAATGTGCCGTTTTGCGCCGCAGCACACACTCTGTGCCATTGTGCCCAACAGGGCCATCACAAGGGAAGCCCTTGCCAGGGCACAGGACGAGGTGGAAAACAGCAACCCCGGTCTGTTCGGGTATTTCTCCGCCTTTCGGGAGCAGCTTGAGCAGCGCTCGACCTACCGCAAGCGCATGGGAAACGCTCCCTTCTACGCCATCTACAACGTGGGCGCCTACACCTTCGCGCCCTGGAAGGTCGTATGGCCGGAACAGCCCGGAAACAGCGGCCTGCCAGTGGCTGTGGCAGGCAAGCGTACCCTTTTGGGTCTTCCCGACAGGGTCCTTGTTCCGGACCACAAGATCTATTTTGCGGGCTTTGAGGAGCCCGAGCCGGCCTTCTATCTGTGCGGGCTGCTCGCCTGCTCGCGTGTCCAGAACCTTGTGCAAAGCTACCATGTGATGCTGCAGGTAGGCGACATCTTCAGGTTCATGCGCCTGCCCAAATACGATCCGGACAACAGCCTGCATGGGACCCTGTGCGCCCTGACGAAGCAGGCGCACGAGGAAGGAAACGAGGCGCGCAGACAGGAACTGCTCGCAAGAATATCGGCGCTGGGCAATGCCCTGCTCACTGCCTGGAATCCCCGGGAATCAGAGGGACAGGGCCAGCCCTAGGGCTTGTTGTGCAGGCGGCAGAGCAGGTGCAGGCAGCGCCTGAGAAGCCTTGGCCTTGTCAGCATGCTGTGATCGCGGGAGACAAGGGCTCCCACAAGTCTGCAGCGCAGGCCGGCCGCGTTGAAGAGGATGGCGAAGAGCATGACCACCAGGGAGCCGGAAAAGCAGGGCACAAGGACGTAGAGGTAGCCGAGGTGCTCTATGCGCGGGCCGCCGATGACGGCAATGAGGGCTGTGGCGCCACCTGGCGGATGCAGCGTGCCTGTCAGCATCATGAGCACAATGGCAGTGGCCACAGCGCAGGCAGAGGCAAGGGCTATGTCCGTGATGAAGGCGTGGGCAAAGAACACGCCCACAAGCGCCGAGAGGGTGTGGCCGCCAATGACGTTGCGGGGGCGGGCAAGGGGGCTTGTGGGCGCGCCGAAAACCAGCACGGCCGAGGCCCCGAAGGGAGCTATGATGAGCGGCAGGCCCATGGGGCTGCCAAAGGTCCTGTCGAGCAGGGCAATGGTGCCGAGCGTCAGGGCGCTGCCAAGCCAGACCTGTACCAGAGTGGCCAGGTTTGTTCCCTTCAGGCCTGGAAAAACATGGGTCAAGAGCGCCTTCTTCAGGTCCATACTGCCTCCGCGCAAGGCCCCTTGGAGCGTCGGCCTGGGGGCCCTGTTTCTTCCCGATCCTTTCCACGAAAAAATTCCCCGGTCAAGCCCGCAGCGCGCTCTTGGTCGGCATTGGGGCTGGATCGGGGGTATCTGGAAAAAAAGCTTTGGTGACCTGGCTATCTGCCCATCCTTTGCAGAGCGCGGAGGGTACGCAGTCTCCGCCGCATGGCAAGAGGATGCCGGACAAGGCCCGGCCTGCGCGCCACAAGGGCGCAGGCAAGCCGCGCGCGCAAGCCCAGGATCTTGGTGAGAGAGGCAAAGCCCAGCAGGACGAGGGCACCAGCAAGGCAGGGCACAAGAACATAGAGATAGCCAAGGCCCGTGATGCCGGGCCCGCCCGTGACAGCTATGAGGGCAGTGGCTCCTCCCGGAGGATGCAGGGTCCCTGTGACGAGCATGAGCACTATGGCTGTCCCCACTGCGAGACCAGCGGCAAGCCCCACGGAATCCGGAAAGAGCTGGGCAAGGAAGACGCCTGCGAGAGCCGAGACCACGTGCCCGCCGAGAACGTTGCGGGGCCGGGCAAGGGGGCTTGTGGGCGCACCGAAGACCAGCACGGCCGAGGCCCCGAAGGAGCCTATGATGAGGGGCAGGCCCACTGGGCTGCCAAGGTACTTGTCCAGAAGGGCAATGCAGCCAAGGGCCAGGGTGCTGCCAAGCCAGACCTGCAGCAGGGTACTGACATCCGAGGCGCCAAGACCGGGAAAAAGGTGTCTGAAAAAAAGCGTTTTCGCGCGCAAGGCCAAACCTCCCAGGGACAGGTTTCGCGCAAGGGACTTTCCTTCTCGAAAGCCCCTGCGTCACGCCTTCCTCACACGGGAGAGCCCCTGGGAGCAAGCGCATTTCACACAAAAATGACAAGACATTGCGCAGTGAAATCCGGTACAGGCAGGGCCCAAATCCGTGGCATTTGCAACGATAACGCCGGGAAGGTTCGCCTGTCCTGAGAGCAGATCGCCCATGCAGGGGCTTTTGCAAGGACTTTGTGTCCCATGCCACAAGTGTCCGTGTCCGGAGGGGCCTGTCCGGCAGGGAGGAAAAAGCCAAGCCTTCGCGCACACCTTGTGGGAGGGGGTGGCGAAGGCTTGGCACTATGGCCGAAACTGTCGGCCTTCTCTTCAAGTACAGCTTGAAGAAACTTGCAGCAGTGCATGAGGAAAGGGGTCAGGCCTTGCGTGGGCAAAAGACCTGTCGCGCAGGTCCTACATGATCATGGAGATGCCAGTCATCCACAGGGGCACGCTGATCATGCCCACAATGCTTGTGGCGCACACAAAGACGCTGCCGAATTCCTTGTCCGCGCCGTAGAAGGCCGAGATGAGGGCAATGTTGGTCATGCTGGGAAGGCCTGCCTGGATGACGTAGACCTGGGTTGTGAGCTCCGAGATGTCTATGGGCATGAGCAAGATGACCCCGATGGTCACAAGGGGCGTGAGCAGTATTCTGCCAAGCACTGTCAGCACTATGTCCTTGCCCATGTGCGCGGCCTTCCAGTCTACCCTGCGCAATATGACGCCCACGAAGATGAGCGCCAGGGGCGAGCCCAGGGAGCCCAGCATGTTGCAGGTGTCGGTGACGAACCTGGGCAGGGGGATGCCTGTCATGAGCAGAACAATGCCCGTGAGGGTTCCCATGAGCGGTGGCGAGAAGAGGTGGCCCAGGATTTCCCTTGTGCTGAGCCTGTGGCCGTCGTGTGTTCCTTCCCGCGCTATGGCCCAGTTGCCAACGGTCCAGAAGAAGGTGGTGTTGGCCAGAAAGTAGAGCAGAAGCGGGGAGATGGCCGCAGGGCCGAAAAGGGCGTTGTTCACCGGAATGCCGATGAAGATGGTATTGGAGGTGGCAGCGCCTGTTGCCGCAAGGCCAAGGTGCTTGCGATCCATGCCCATGACGCGCCCTATGGCGATGAAGGCAAAGAAGGAAATCACAAGGCTTGCGAAGGGAATGGCGGACTCGACTATGAGCTGCACAAACTGATCGTGGCTGAAGTGCTCGACTACCGAGACCATGAGGTAGGGCGGAATCACTATCTGGGTGACGAACCTGGGGATGAAGATCTCCACTTCTTTGGCGATCCAGCCCTTCCAGGCCAGCATGTAGCCGATAAGGCTGAGCAGGGTAATGCTCAGCATGCTTTGCAATGCGTTGAGAAAGACCATGGTGCCTCGTATTGGGCTGCATTGGGGGCTGCAGTGCGCGATTTGAAAAAAATGTCCTGTGAACGCGGCCCAATAGAAGACCTTTTGCCCTGCCTGTCAAGAAGAGCGTCGCGCCCTGGCCCGCAGGAGGCCTTTTGGGGGGCATCCGAGGCGCAAGCAAGGATCCGGGGATTTGGAAGAGTGTGTGCGGTTGGGAAAAAACGCTGTTGACGCCTTTTTGGGAGACGTCTACTCTGGCAGGGAACAGCCCCCGGAGGCGCTTTTACACGGATTGCGATCAAAGACCGGGGAAGGACTGAATATGGTAGGGATTTCACATGCGCGCGCCCTGGCTCTTCTGTCTGCCCTTGCGGCTCTTCTTGTTCTGTCCGCTCCGGCATTTGCCGCGGAAAGGGATGCGCGCGTCTTCGGGGACTGGAAGGCCTTCTATTCCGACTTCATGGAAAAGACAGTGGTCGCGCAGACAGGGAGCCGGGATGGCGTCACCCTGTCCGTCCACATAGACAGAAACGTTGGCGGCGTCATAGTGCTCACCTTCACCAACAAGGCCTCTCTGAAGCACCTCAGCTCCTCCAAGTACACCTGTGACATGGTCATAGACGGGCGCAAGCACTACAGGGACATTGTCTTCGACGTCTATCGCAAGGGCAAGACGGGTGTCGCAGTCTATCCCGGGCTTTCCGACGCCATTTTGCAGGACTTTGTGGCTGGACGAAAGGTTTCCTTCATCACCAGGGTGCAGGGGCAGCCCAGGGAAACGGTCTTTTCCCTGCAGGGATTCACAAAGACACTGGAATACGCCCTCGATCTGCACAAGAAATACCTTCAGTAGTCATGCCTGTGGCACAAAGGGCGCTGCGATGGGCTTGTTGTCAGGCGCAAGGCTATCTTTCTCGGAGGCATTGTCTAAGAAGAAGAGACAGGGATCACACAAGGACCCTGGGCACAGGAAGGATGGGATTTTCGCTGCGCGAGGGTCGCACTGCAGTTTGAACGTCTCTCCCTCAAGCAAAAAGTCCTGCCGTTGCGCTGTGCTTGCGGCAAGGGCAGGGCACGAGGGTGGACAGCAAAGTCCGCTTTCCGAGCGTGGTTGCAAGGGAAGGCCCTCTATCGCAGCCTGAAGGCAAAGGGGATCATGACAACGGTATTCACAACCTGCCCCCTGAGCTTGCCGGGTGTGAAGCGCATGCGCCTCACAGCCTTGAGGGCAGCGTCCTCGAAATAGCCGCTGGGGCTTGCGCGAACGACCTGTTCGTTGCGCGGCATGCCCCTCTTGTCCACCACAACCTGTACCATGACGTGGCCTTCCATATTCATGCGCCGCGCCCTGGTCTGATATTCGGGCAGCGCGCGCCTGGTTATGCCTGGCCTCTGGTCGAGCTTGTCGCTGTCGTAGGCACTGATTCCGCCAATGGTGCGGGCCTGGGGGCCTGCGGCCACAGGCGGCGGTGCAGGCGCAGGTTGCGCTGGCTTGGGCTTGGCTGGCCTTTTGTTGCCTTTCTTCGGGCTTATCCTTTTGGTCTGCTCCTTTGCGGGTTCGACTTTTGGCGGTTCCTGCTTCACAGGCTCTGGCCTGGGTGTTCGGGTGGTGGCTGTGGTGTTTGCGGTCTGGGAGGTTCCGGTGCGGGAGGCTGTGGCTGCTCCCTGACAGGCTGGGCAAAATCCGCCAGGGCCACGCGGTAGACCCGCTCGCTCTGCCGGACGTCTTCGCGAACCCAAAGCATGCTGCCGCCAAAAATCATGCCGTGCACTGCCACCGAGAAGAGTATGGCCTGGGTACACCTTGAGAGCACCATGCTACTCTCCTGTCCCGGTTGCTACCGGCTGCGCAGTCTGGGCGGCGGACCGGGGTTCTTCAGGCTTTGCCAAAGGGGAAGGAGCCTCTTCCTCGTCCGCGTCAAAGGCCGAGGTGGTCACAAGCCCCACATCCGTAATGCCTGCCCCGCGCAGCCTGTCCATGACGTTCATGACAATGCCGTAGGGGACGGACTTGTCCGCCCGCACAAAGAGCTGCTTGCCCTGATCCCTGACCTGCGTGGTCACAACGCCCACCAGATCGTCCATGCCCGTTTCGTACTCGTCGAGAAAGAGGGAGCCTTCGGCCTTGATGGTGAGAATGCAGTGATCGTCTTCCGTAGGCAGGACTTCGGAGCTTTCCACCTTGGGCAGGGCCACATCCAGGCCTTCGGTCATCATGGGAGCCGTCACCATGAAGATGACCAGGAGCACAAGCATGACATCCACAAAGGGCGTGACATTGATGTCCGCAACAAAATCGTCGTCTGAAGCTGCCATGGTCTATCCCTCCCGAGCAAAGTCCAGTCCTTCTGGATGACGGTTGCTTTCCTGTTGCAGACGATTGAGCAAATGGCCGCCGTATCTGACGCACAGGCCCTCGATTTCCGAGATCCTTGCCCTGAAGATGTTGTAGCCGCACACAGCCGGTATGGCCACAAACAGGCCCACCGCTGTTGCAACAAGGGCTTCGGCTATGCCTGGCGCCACAGTGGCAAGGGAAACGCTCTTCATCTGGGCAATGGCCGTGAAGGAATGCATGATGCCCCAGACTGTGCCGAAAAGCCCGATAAAGGGCGCCGTGTTGGCCGCTGTGGCAAGAAGAGCCAGGGAGGATCTGAGTCTGGCCATTTCTTCCGCTATGCCAAAGTGCAGGGCCCGGCGCACGTTCTCGCTGGCAAGGCGCTCGGTGTCGCCTGTCCTGCTCAGTCTGTTGAATTCGGCCACAGCGCCCTTTGTGATATTGTACAGGGGAGAGGACGCGTCGCCTGCCATGTGACGCAGGATGTCGTGAAGATCCCGCGCCTGCTCCACCCCGTGCAGGCCGGCAAGCACGCTCCGTCTGGCGGATTTCAGGGTCAGCTGCCTGGCGAACATGAAGGCCCAGCTCGCCAGCGACATGAACAAAAGCAGTGCGAGAACGCATTTCGAGACAATCGTGGCCTGCAATACGGCGTGTATCAGGGAATCCATGGACGCTGCTCCTTTTTGAACAAAGATTCGAATTTCGTTTTCCTTTTTTGTGCACAGAACCGCAAAACGCCTAG
>CALVGM010000156.1 GCA_944327095.1 uncultured Desulfovibrio sp.
AGAACGAGGCCAACAACGGCCTTGCCAACGAGCGCGGCACCATTGCCATGGCGCGTACCATGGAACCCCACAGTGCCACGGCCCAGTTCTTCATCAACCTTGTGGACAACGACTTCCTCAACTTCAGGGGCGAGTCTCCCCAGGGCTGGGGCTATTGTGTCTTCGGCAAGGTGACCGAGGGCATGGACGTTGTGGACAAGATCGCCAAGGTCAAGACCAAGTCCCAGGGCATGCACGACGACGTGCCCGTTGACCTTGTCATTATCACCAACGCCAGCCGTTTCGAATAGACCTTTTTTGCTGCCCCGGTTTCGGGTGTCCCGACCGGGGCAGTATTGCCCTTTGCTTGCAGGTCCGCGTGAGCCCGTGGGGCTCGGGCCCGGGAGATGATGGAAATGCTGAAAAAAGTGCTGCTTGCCGCCCTTGCCCTTGTCTGTGTGCCAAACCTTGTCCTGGCGGCCAACGACAAAATAGATCCTGAGACCTATCTGTGCGCAGAGCTCGTCTCCAACGAGACCCTGCTCAGAGGCGAGCCTCCCCTGTTCGAAGGCCTGCAAATCGATGGCTACGCGTCCGCTGCCGTGAAGATGGATGTGGCTTCCCCGGACGCAGTCCACATCATTCTCAATGAGGTGGTCAACTGGTGCCAGACCCGCCCCACAGACAAGGTATACCCCATCTGGGAGCAGATGCGCGCCACAGGACCCGTGCCCGAAGGGGACTGGAATGCCAGGACATCCACCTGTGCGGACTTTGCCCTGAACCAGGACGACGCCAGTGGCTTCATTATCTGGCTGGACGGCTACAACAGGAAGGCCAACAACACCACAAAGAGCATTCTGAACAGCGACGCGGACGTGCGTGCCTTCATCGACGCCTGCCTTTTGAGCCCCAAGCGGACCATGCTTGAGGTCCTGCAGGAAAACGCCAAGGACGCGCCAGCCGCAAAGTAGCCCGAAGACACAGGAATTTTTCGCAAAAAGGGGGACAGGAGCACTGTCCTCTTTTTTTTGGCCTGTGCCTGTCTGCGGGGGCTTTTGTCAGTCCTGAAGGGTCATGTCCCCATCGTGCACAAGCCCCATGCGGCGCAGTACGCAGTTGATGAGGGGTGCCAGGATGGCGGGCAGGACAAAGCAGACAAGGACAAGGCCCATCCAGTCGAAGGCTGTGATGGCAGCCCGTGTTCCTTCGCTCATCTCCTTGACCCAGCCCGTGTAGACGCCGATCTGGCCCACAAGGCCGCAGGTGCCCATGCCCGAGGCAATGGCAGGGCCGTTCATTTCCAGGCCGAAAACACAGGTGGCAATGGGGCCTGTAATGGCTGAGGCCAGAGTGGGCGCGATCCAGATGCAGGGGTTTTTCACAATGTTGCCCATCTGCAGCATGGACGTGCCTATGCCCTGGGAGACAAGGCCGGACCAGCGGTTTTCCGGGAAGGACATGACCGCAAAACCCACCATTTGTGCGCAGCACCCCGCAACTGCCGCGCCCCCGGCAAGACCTGTGAGGCCAAGGGCAGCGCAAATGGCCGCGGAGGAGATGGGCAGGGTCAGGATCATGCCCACGACAACAGAGACCACAATGCCCATGCCAAAGGGATGGAGCTCCGTGGCCCACATGACAAGGGTGCCGAGCTTCAGCGCAGCGCTGCCCAGGGCGGGTGCCCACCAGGCGGACAGGGCAAGGCCGACGCCAATGGTCACCAGGGGTGTCACAAGGAGATCGATTTTTGTTTCCTTGGACACAAGCTTGCCTGCCTCGGCAGCGACAATGGCCACAAAGAAGACGGCAAGCGGGCCTCCCGCGCCACCAAGGGCATTGGAGGAAAAGCCTACAGTGACCAGGGAAAAGAGCACTGCCGGCGGGCAGCGCAGGGCATGGCCTATGGCAACCGCCATGGCAGGCCCACTCATGGCGGCAGCCAGGCCGCCGACCGTGTAGGTGCTGCCTCGCATGCTCACCATGGGCTGGGTGAGAAAGGAGATTTCCAGCTGTGTGCCAATGGTGTCTATGATGGTGCCTATGAGCAGGGAGCAGAAAAGTCCCTGAGCCATGGCAGCCATGGCATCGATGCCGTAGCGGCGCAGGGAGATTTCGATATCCTTGCGGGCAAGAAAGTTGCGAAAAGACATGAAGCAGATCCTGTGGGCTAGCATAATGCCATGACCAGGGGCAGGGTCAGGACACAGCCGATGGTGGTCGTGGTGATGACAAGTGTGCCAAAGGCCGGATCGGTCTGATAGTGGGCACTGAGAATGGAAGCCTGCATGACAGTAGGCAGCGCAGCCTGCAGGACAAAGACCTTGCCCACAAAGGTGTCGGTGCCAAAGGCAAGGACAACAAGCAGGGTCACAAGAGGACAGATCAGCAGGCGACCTGCGCTTGCGAGCACAAGATCCTTCAGTCCCTTGATTTTGGGAACCAGGGAGAGGCTGAAGCCGATGTAGAGCAGGGCGAGCGGCGTGGTGAGCTGCCCTATGGTCGAGGCAGCGTTCATGAACCACTGGGGAATGTCCAGGTTGAGCAGGGCTGCTCCGAGACCGGCCGTAAAGCCGAGGAACGGTGGAGACAGCACAGCCCGGATGGCTCTTTTGCCGGAAAAGGAGTTTTGTCTGTTGGCATCCGCGGCAATGAGGTAGCTGCCTACGGTCCAGAAAAAGGCAGCGTTGGCAAAGTAGTAGAGCAGCGCGTAGGGAATGGACTTTGGGCCAAGCAGGGCGCCACACAGGGGAATGCCGACAAAGACCGCACTCGAGCAGGAAAAGGACGCGCAAAAGAGGCCGAAGCGCTCCTGTTTCACGTGAAACAGCTTGCCGCAGACAAGGGCCGTGGCAAAGGTCAGCAGAATGGACACAATGGGTACAACGGCGCCGAGAAGAAAGGTGCGCACGTCTTCATGGCCAAAGGTGGTGACAATGGCGCAGAAGAGATAGGGCGGCAGGGCTATGCAGGTGACAAACTTGGGCAGCAGGCGCCTTGTCTCGCTGCCGACCCAGCCGGCCCTGTCGAGCACGACGCCCACAAGGCTGACAAGCAGAAGGCTGAAAACGCCGCTCAGTGCGTGCAGATATTCCATACATGAAACAATGTCCGCCGCAAGAACACCTGCGGCGGACAGAAAAGGGAAAGGAACAAAGGTCTAGATGTCGCGGTAGCGGGCGCCGTTGGATGCGGACGTCACCAGAGAAGCGTAGCGCCGCAGGATGCCGTAGGGGCTCTTGTTCGGCGAGGGCTTGAACTCGGCCTTGCGCCTGGCGAGTTCGGCGTCGTCCACCTTGAGCTCGAGCTTGCGGTTGGGAATGTCGATGTGAATGATGTCGCCGTCGCGCACAAGCCCGATGGGACCACCGTCCGCAGCCTCGGGGGAAATGTGGCCAATGGCCGCGCCATTGGTGCCACCGGAGAAGCGGCCGTCGGTGAGCAGGGCCACGTCCTTGCCAAGTCCCATGCCTGTGATGGCTGCCGTGGCAGAGAGCATTTCGCGCATGCCCGGACCGCCGCGCGGTCCCTCGTAGAGAATGACCACCGCGTCATTGGGCTTGATCTCGCCTGCGAGAATGGCCTTCATGGCGTCGGCCTCGCCCTCGAACACGCGGGCGCGCACATCGCGGCAGAGCATTTCCTCGGCAACAGCGGATTTTTTGACCACTGCGCCATCCGGGGCGATGTTGCCGCGCAGGATGGCTATGCCGCCATCCTTGCTGTAGGGGTTGTCCAGGGTATGGATGACATTGGTGTCGAGGATGTGGGCATGGCGCTCTGCCAGGTTCTCGGCAACGGTCTTGCCGGTGACAGTAAGGCAGTCTGTATTGATCAGGCCACCCCTGGCAAGTTCGCCCATGACTGCGGGGATGCCTCCGGCCAGGTCGAGATCGCACATGTAGTGCTTGCCTGCGGGCGAGAGATGGCAGAGATTGGGCGTCTTGCGGCTGATGGTGTCGAAGAGATCCAGGCTGATGTCGAGGTGCGCCTCGCCGAAGATGGCCGGCAGGTGCAGGACCGTGTTGGTGGAACAGCCAAGGGCCATGTCCACGGTGATGGCGTTGGCAACGCTCTTCTGGGTCACGATGTCCAGCGGGCGGATGTTTTTGCGCAAGAGCTCCATGACCTGCATGCCTGCCTTCTTGGCCAGGCGGATACGGGCTGCGTGCACTGCGGGAATGGTGCCATTGCCAGGCAGGGCAACGCCTATGGTCTCGGCCAGGCAGTTCATGCTGTTGGCAGTGAACATGCCGGCACAGGATCCACAGCCGGGGCAGGCGTTTTCTTCCATGGCCTCCAGCTCTTCGGCGCTCATCTTGTTGGCGCTCACGCTGCCTACGGCCTCGAAGACGGAAATCAGGTCTGTCTTTTTGCTGGGGCCGGCGTGGCCGGGCAGCATGGGGCCGCCGGAAACAAGGATGGAGGGAATGTTCAGGCGCATCATGGCCATGAGCATGCCGGGAACACACTTGTCGCAGTTGGGGATGAAGACTAGGGCGTCAAAGGCGTGGGCCCTGGCCATGAGCTCGCAGCTGTCGGCAATGTAGTCCCGCGAAGGCAGGCTGAAGCGCATGCCCTCGTGGTTCATGGCAATGCCGTCACACACGGCAATGGCGGGAAATTCCAGAGGCGTGCCGCCAGCCATGCGCACACCGGCCTTGACTGCCTCTGCCAGCTTGTCAAGGTGCATGTGTCCGGGCACCACTTCGCTGGCCGCGTTGACCACGCCCACAAGCGGGCGTTCTATTTCTTCCCTGGTAAGTCCCAGGGCGTGGAGCAGCGATCTGTGAGGGGCCTTTTCAAGGCCACGCTTCATGAGCGAACTCCTGGCGTCGATCTGTTTCTGGTCGTCCATCAAAAAACCTCTCTAAAAAGCACTCTTGCAGCACGAGCTGCAGGATGCAGGTTTCTGCTGTGCTGTCACGGCCTTGAGTCACCCATCGCCTGTGCCCAAAAGATCGGGGGAAAAACTGTGGCAGACACGGGATGTGGGCTTGCGTGAAGCTGGCAACAGAGTTCAGCGTGAAAGACAAGCGAAAAACGCAGTCAATCTATGCCAATTCCCGGACAAGGTCAAAAGGCAAAATGCAGGGAAACAACCATGTATCAGGAAGACATTCTTATCATGTAATGATTTTTGAACCGGTATGACGGGATTGTACACCTGTATATTGTATGAGATATGCGCGCCAAATAGAGGGAGCATAAGGGGTATTGCAATGACAATTTTGTTCACAGCTGCAGGATGTTGCTGTACAGAAGAAGGAGATTCCTGTCACAAGCCGCAAGACAGAGAGCGCGTCCTTGCTTGAGGGAACAGGAAAAAGTCGTTACCTTGCAGCCCATGCAAGGAAAAACGCCCACACTCGCACGCCGCTACTTTTTCAAGCTTCTGGCAAACGTGGCTTCCGTACCGGTCTATCTGATTATGGAAGCCATATTGCCGCGTGCCCTGGGCCCCAGGCTCTACGGAGAGTACAGCTTCGCGACCAATCTGTTCTACCAGCTCTCCGGTTTTCTAGACATGGGCACCAGCACCTGCCTGTACAATTCCCTGTCGCGCAGGCAGACCGAGGGCAGCCTCATTGCCTTCTATATGCGCGTCAGCGCCCTTGTGTTCGCCATCACCATGGCTGTGGCCCTCTTCCTTCTCTTCTGTCCGCAGGTTGGCAATGCCCTCATGCCGGACGTTCCCCTGTGGCTTACGCCCTTTGCAGCCCTGTGGGCCTTTCTCACCTGGTGGGGGCGTGTTTTGCGCTCCATGAACGACGCCATCGGGGCCACGGTGCCCTCCGAGCTTGTGCGCTCCACCATTTCTCTGGCCGCAGTGGGCTTGCTGGTGCTGCTCTTTGCCTGCGACGTGCTCAACATAGCGACCTTGTTTGTGCAGCAGTACCTGATGCTGGGCCTGACAGCCCTGGGCTACTGGCTGGTCACTGTCCGCTGCGGCAGGGGCATGTGGGAGAATGGCGGCAATCTTGTCCTTGCCCTCGACAGGGAGCGCAGCCGCGGCTACGTGAAGGAGTTTTTCGACTACTCCAATCCGCTTTTCGTGCAGGCTCTCCTTGCCTTTCTCATGCTGGCCTGCGAGCGCTGGCTCTTGCAGTTCTTCAACGGTTCCACAGAGCAGGGCTTCTTTGCCCTTTCGCAGAAGGTGGGCATGGCCTGCTTTCTCTTTGTGTCCGCCATGACACCGCTGCTCATGCGCGAGCTGTCCATAGCCTGGGGCAGGAAGGACGTGGAGGCCATGGGCAGGCTGGTCGATCGCTTTGCGCCTCTGCTCTATGTCGTGGCCGCCTACTTCTCCTGCTTTACCCTGGTGGAAGCCGCGGCTGTGGTGGAGCTCTTTGGCGGGGCGGAATTTGCCGCGGCAGTCCTGCCCGTGCAGATCATGGCTCTCTATCCCCTGCATCAGGCCTACGGGCAGCTGGCAAGCTCCATCTTTCACGCCACAGGCAAGACAAAGACACTGCGCAACATCCAGATGTGCGAATGCGTCTACGGGTTGTCCACAGCCTGGATACTGCTTGCTCCCTCCTCGCTGTACGGCCTTGGCCTGGGCGCGACGGGCCTTGCCCTGAAGACTGTCCTTGTACAGATAGTCACCGTGAACCTCTACCTCTTTCTGGCCTCCCGCTTTGTGCCCCTGTCCTTTGCCAAGAACGTCTTCCATCAGGTGTGGAGCCTCGCCGTCCTGCTTGGCCTGGCCTTTCTGAGCCGCAAGCTGACCATGGCCCTGGGACTTGGGGATCTCCAATCCCTTGTGCGCTTTCTGTGCTCGGGCGTCCTGTACAGCGCTCTTGTGCTGCTGCTGGCTCTGGTGTTCCCGGCCTTTCTCGGCTTCTCGAAGCAGGAAGTGTACGAGCTCAAGCGCAGATTCCTGAAAAGGGGCAGGCGGCAGAACGGCTGAGTGCACGGCACTGTGCAAGCCGCATTCCGGGAAGAAAATCTCCAACTTCCTGTTTTTCCTGTCTTGCTTTTGTGCAAAATGGGATCTACAAAATCAGCACAATTTGTTTGCTACTGGCTGGGGGAGCCTTTTTGAGAAGGCTGAGAAAGGGTACGACCCTGACCCCGAGGGCTTGCGAGCCCCATCACCTGATGCAGATAGTACTGCCGGAGGGAAAGCTGGTTTGCCTGGGGAAAATACCTCCAAAGCCCGCTTGTCCCTCCTCTGCCGGATGGACAGGCGGCCTTTTTTTTGCCCTGATTTGTGCCTCTCGGGCACATTGGAGGAATCATGCCAGAATCCAGCGACATGCTGATACAGGTCAACGGCAAGGAACAGAAGGTGCTGCAGGGAACAACGCTTCTGCAGATTGTGCAGGCCATGGGTGTGGATCCTGCGCGCGTTGTTGTGGAGCGCAATCTGGAAATTGTCGATCCCGAAAAGCTGTCCGAGACAAGAGTTGCGGACAGCGACAGAATCGAGGTCATACACTTTGTGGGAGGAGGCTAGGCCTTTTTGTCTGTGCAAAGTGGCGTATTTTTGTGCGTATGTGTGCCTGAAGACAGGGCACAGGGGGAATACCAATGGACGATATCTTCGAAATAGGCGGGGAAAAACTTTCGAGCAGGCTCTTTATCGGCACGGGCAAATACCGTTCCGATGACCTCATCCCAAAGGTGGCCGAGGCCAGCGGGTCGCAGGTCATCACCGTGGCCATGCGAAGGGTTGACGATGGCGGCAAGGGCATCATGGGCCACATTCCTGCGGGCATGCACCTTCTGCCCAACACCTCTGGAGCCCGCACAGCCGAGGAGGCGGTGCGGCTTGCCCGCATAGCCAGGGCTGCCGGCTGCGGCAACTGGATCAAGATCGAGGTCATCAACGACACCCTGCGCCTTCTGCCGGACGGCTACGGCACGGCCAAGGCAACGGAAATGCTGGTCAAGGAAGGCTTTGTGGTCTTCCCCTACATCAACCCCGATCTCTATGTGGCGCGCGCCTGCGTCGAGGCCGGCGCCTGCTGCGTCATGCCCCTGGCTTCGCCCATTGGCTCCAACAGAGGCCTGCGCACAAGGGAAATGATCGCAGTGCTCATAGACGAGATGAAGGTGCCGGTCATTGTGGACGCAGGCATAGGCAAGCCCTCCGAAGCCTGCGAGTGCATGGAAATGGGCGCTTCTGCCTGTCTTGTGAACACGGGCATTGCCTCAGCCAGGGACGCGGTCCTTATGGCCGAGGCCTTTGGTAAGGCCGTGGATGCCGGCAGAAAGGCCTATCTTGCTGGCTTTGGCACAGGCAGGAGCTTTGCCGAGGGCGCCAGCGCAAGTTCCCCGCTCACGGGCTTTTTGCGCTAGGAGGAGACGATGGAAACATTCCGTTCTTTCTGGAGCAGCCTGGACAGGGAGCAGCGCGAAAGGGACTGCGCTGCCATGACCGCGGACGACGTGTGCCACGCTCTTGCCGCGGACGAGCTCACCCCCAGGGACTTTCTGGCCCTGCTTTCCCCTGCCGCGGCTCCCTATCTGGAGGCCATGGCGCAGCGTGCGCGCGAGCTCACCACGCGCTACTTCGGCTACGCAGTCAATGTCTTTACCCCGCTCTACATTTCGGATGTCTGCACAAACCACTGCCGCTACTGCGGATTCAACGTCAACAACAAGCAGAAGAGAACGCATCTGAGCGTTGACGAGGCAGTAGAAGAGGCCATGGCCATTGCCCGCCAGGGCTTCGAAGACATACTTCTGCTCACGGGAGAGGCTCCCAAGCTTTCCTCGCCCGAGTACATCGCCTCCGTGGTCAGGCGCATCAAGCCCCACTTTGCCTCCATTGGCATCGAGGTCTACTCGCTCAGCGAAGAGGACTACAGGCTCATGGTAGAAAGCGGCGTCAACAACATGACCATGTTCCAGGAGACCTACAATCCCGAACTCTACGCCTGGCTGCATCCCGCAGGCCCCAAGAGCAACTATGCCTGGCGCCTGGAGGCACCGGAGCGTGCCGCAAGGGCAGGCATGCGTTCCCTGGGCTTTGGTGCGCTGCTCGGGCTCGACAGAATGGAGCACGATGGCTTTGCCACAGGCATGCACGCCTGGTGGATGCAGCACAATTACCCGGGAACGGACATTGGCGTGAGCATACCCCGCATCTGCAACCATGTGGGCGACTTTGCCATCCCCCACGAACTCGACGATCGCCGCTTTGTGCAGTACGTCTGCGCCCTGAGGCTTTTCCTGCCCAGGGCGACCATCACCTGTTCTTCCCGCGAGAGCGCGGACATGCGCAACCATCTGGTGAGCATCTGCGTCAACCGCGTGAGCGCAGGCGTTTCCACGGCAGTGGGCGGCAGGGTGCACCAGACCGAAACGCCCCCGCAGTTCGACATCACGGACGCGCGCGACATGAGAACCATGGCGCGGGATCTTGAGCAGAGAGGCTTCCAGATCGTGCTCAAGGACTGGGAGGATCCCACGCTCACCAACGCGAGGAAGGGCGCGTGAGCCATGTTCTCGAACAGGGCCTCGCGCGCTATGTGAGCGCGGACCAGCTCAAGGCCCTGCGCAGCGTGCGCATAGGCATAGCCGGTCTTGGCGGCATAGGGTCCAACGTGGCCCTCATGCTTGCCAGGACCGGGGCAGACAGCCTTGTGCTTGTGGACTATGATAGGGTCGAGGCCAGCAACCTGAACAGACAGGTGTACTTCCCCCGGGATGTGGGAAGGTACAAGACCGAGGCCCTTGGCGAGTACCTGCGCAGCCTGAACCCGGATATATCCCCCCTTTTTGTGCAGGAGCGCATAACCTGCGACAATGTGCAAGAGATACTGGGCAGGGCCGATATATGGATGGAGGCTCTCGACAGGGCAGAGGACAAGGCCATGCTTGTGCGGGCCTGCCTTGGGGCATCACTTCCCTGCGTTGCCTGTTCGGGCATGGGTGGATGGGGTGGTCCCCCTCTTGCGGTGCGCAGGATGGGGCTTTTGACAGTGGTGGGAGACTTTGCCAGGGATGTGGAAAGCTATCCGCCCCTGGCGCCGCGCGTTGTGGCCTGCGCGGCTCTCATGGCCAACGAAATCCTCGCACACATCTGGCAGCAGGGCTGACGGCCCTGGTCTTTTTTCCAAAATGGGGGGAGTTGTCCCCCTTTTTTTGTGCCCGAAACCCTTGCCCTGTGCGCAAAATTCTCTGTATTTGCCCTTGCAGGGCCAACTTCATGCAAAATGCCGCAATGCTTGTCAAAAAATGTTTCATGCGCTAGAAAACGACAAGGAATTTCAATTTCTTTTCTAGTTCTTTTTCATGGACATCTTGAGACAGGGAAAAGCCCGGGGAGTTTTGCCATGAGCAGGCAATATCGAATTTCCTTGAAAAGGCACGAGGTCAACCATCTGAAGGAGGTGGCCTCCAGCGGCACATCGAGCAAGGCTGGGCGCTACGCACGAGCCCTGCTTTTGCTGGACAAGGGGGAGTTCGCAGAATACCGCTGGACCATATCGAAAGTCAGCGAGGACGTGGGCGTCAGCGACAGGACCCTTTCCCACATCAAGGAGAGATTTCTGACCATGGGCATGGACGCTGCCCTTGGCAGGGAACGCCGCACAAGGCAGGCCAGACCTTCGCGCTTCGGCTGCAATGTGGAACACGCAGTGCTCAAGCTGGCCTCATCCAAGCCTCCGCAGGGGCATCGCAAGTGGACATTGCGGCTGCTTGCCGGCAAGGCCGTGGAAGAGGGCATTGTGAAGGACATTTCCCACATGACAGTGTGGCGCATACTGAAGAATCACGGCAATTCCTCCAATTAGCCAGACCTGTTCGAGCGCTGGCCAGGAGATGGCGCATAGTCCCTGACCAAGGGCGAGTATAAGAGCGGGGCCCGGAGCGGAAGTTTTTTCCGCCCAGGGCCCCGAATTTGTTGTGTCAGGGAAGGCTCGCTAGAAGTCGAGGTTGCCAGGCGTTCTCGGGAAGGGGAGCACGTCGCGGATGTTGGCAATGCCTGTCAGCATCATGATGAGCCGCTCGAAGCCCAGGCCAAAGCCCGCGTGGGGATTGGTGCCAAAGCGGCGCAGATCCAGGTACCAGTCGTACTCGGAGAGCTGCTGGCCCAGCTCCATGATGCGGTGCTCGAGAAGATCCAGCCTTTCCTCGCGCTGTGAGCCACCGATGAGTTCGCCTATTCTGGGCACCAGCACGTCCATGGCAGCGACAGTTTCCCCGTCGTCGTTGTTGCGCATGTAGAAGGCCTTGATGTTCTTGGGGTAGTCCGTGACTATGGTGGCCCGTCCGAAATGTTCCTCTGCCAGGTAGCGCTCGTGCTCGGTCTGCAGATCAACGCCGTAGGACACGGGGTAGGTGAACTCCTTGCCGCTGGCTTTCAGGATCTCGATGGCCTCGGCATAGGTTATGCGGGCAAAGGGCTCGCTTGCTATGATCCTGAGTCTGTCCACAAGACCCTTTTCCACAAAGCGATCAAAGAGGTTTATGTCCTCGGCGCTGGTGGTCAGGATGCTGTCGGTCACGCTGTGCACCAGGTTCTCGGCCAGATCCATGAGATCGGAAAGATCGGCAAAGGCCATTTCCGGCTCCACCATGATGAATTCCGCTGCGTGACGCGGCGTATTGGAATTTTCCGCCCTGAAGGTGGGGCCAAAGGAGTAGACGCGGCCAAGCCCCATGGCCAGGGCCTCTGCCTCAAGCTGACCCGAGACAGTGAGGCGGCACTCGCGGTTGAAGAAGTCCTTGCTGAGGTCGCGCTCTCCTGGCGGCAGTGTGGTCACGCGGAACATCTCGCCTGCTCCCTCGCAGTCAGAGCCAGTGAGCACAGGGCAGTGCACCTCGTAAAAGCCCTGGGAGCGGAAGAAGCTGTGTATGGCGTAGGCCGCCTGGGAGCGGATACGGAAGGCTGCGGAGTACTTGTTCGTCCGCACGCGCAAATGGGCTATGGTGCGCAGAAATTCGTCGGAGTGGCGCTTTTTCTGCAGGGGGTACTTTTCCGGATCCGCGGACCCGAAAACGGTAATGGCCCTGGCCTGCACTTCCCAGGCCTGTCCCTTGCCGGGCGAGGGGACAACCCGGCCCTCCACACGGATGGCTGCGCCTGTGCCATTGTCCCCCAGTCCTTCGAGAGCCGGGGTGCCGGCGTCCACAACGCACTGCAGGTTGGTGAGACACGACCCATCGTTCAGCTCCAGAAAGGTGACGCCCTTGCCGTCGCGTCTGGTGCGAATCCAGCCACATACCGTGACTGAGCCTGCCGGCTCCGTGGCCGCAAGTATGTCCTTGATGAGCGTCTTTTGCATGCTGTCTCCTCCCGGTCTCCTTCCGTTTGACATTGCGGCTGCCCCTTTTGGGGCAGCAATCCCGACTTTTGTAGCCGCTTTTCGGGCTTGCGTCCATGGACCACACAGGCGCTTCGTGCCTTGAGTTCCCTGCGGGGAACAGCTATATTCGCAAAGGATGACAAGGCATTCGTGCCCTTCCAGTACAACGGTATGGCAGTGCGCGTATCCAGACATGCAGGCATCAGGCGTGCATGGCCCGGAGTATCTGCCTTCCCCAAGATCAGGCTTGCTCAAGGGCAGGCCCACACAATCAAAGCAAAGGAGGACGGCGCCCCTTTCCTGCCAAGTGCAGGGACCTTTCGCGCCGGCATGCATGATGACAGGCACAAACACATTCGGAACCGGCAGATTTCTTGCGTGTACCCTGCTGATCCTTGTCCTTGCCGGACTTGTCCCGGGAATGGCCAATGCGGCGCCAGCGCCAGCACCTGCGCCCGCGTCGGTTCCCAATTCTCCGGCCAAGGTGGCCGCAAGGGTCACGGCAGTCGATGTCCAGGCCGAGGGAACGGACAGCATAGGGGCCCGCCTTTCCACTGCCCTGAAGGAAAAGTTCAATTCCTCCAGCCTGTTTCGCCTGAGTTCGGGCAACGAACCCAAGCTCGCGCTGCTTGTGACAACGACCCCGGAATTTCCCACCCGTCCCCAGATTGGCTCTGTCTACTCCATTATCTGGGTCTATTCCCAGCAGGAAAGCTATTTGCCCATGATCCTCGGGCGCGAGGTGGGCACTGTCTCCATGGACGACATTGACGGACTGGTAGCCCGCATTGTGGAAAGAACGGATGGCCTTTCGGTCAAGTACGGCTACCTCTGGAAGAAGAACTGACAAGTTTCGGCACAAGACAAAAAGGGCGCACCATGAGGTGCGCCCTGCAGTTTGAGAGAGTTTGGGCAGGCTAAGCCTTTTTGCGCCTTTTCCACTCCATGGCAAGCCTGCACAGGGTGGGAGCCCAGGCCCCTTGGGCTGGCGCAAAGATGTGGGTGTAGGAAGCCCAGGTATTGTGGACTACCAGGCCATCCCGGCTGTTTCCAAGGCCCGTTCCCCTGGAAATGGCAAGGTGCGTGAGCTTGTCTGGGCAGGACAGGGCGCGGCTGTAGTGAAACTCGTGCCCCAGAAGGACTGTGCCTTTGGCATAGAAGGGATTGTCGTCCACGATTTCGCCCTGCACATAGCCCAGCCCACAGGGCCTTGGACCGATTTCGATGTCCAGGGGGAGGACGTTGGCCATCCCGACTGCCTGGCCCTTGCGACGCACGCTGCGGGCCAGAATCATGAGGCCGCCGCATTCGGCGTAGATGGGAAAGCCCCTGGCCGACAGGCTGGCCAGATCCTTCAGTCTGGGATTGTTCTCCAGCCTGTTGAGGGAGTCTTCCGGAAAGCCGCCGCCAAGATAGATGGCGTCCAGGCTGTCCCTGCCCTCGAGAGGCCAGGAGCTGTCGAAGAGCGAGAGCCTCACAAGCCTGGCTCCGGCCCGTTCCAGAGCCTCCAGGTTCTCGTGGTAGTAGAACCACAGGCAGCGGTCGCGCACATAGCCAATGACAGGGCCATCTTCTGTCCTGATAGCTGGGCTTTTCCACAAGGGGCCGCAGTCGAGGTCTTTGGCAGCGCAGGCGCTGCGGACTACGGCGCGCACGTCCACATGCGCGCCCACATAGGCTGCCATGGCCTCCAGGGCTTCCTGGGCCGAGTCCGAAAGCTCGTCTCCCCTTAAGGAGGCTATGCCCATGTGGCGCTCGGGCAGGGGGTTGTGGGCAAGCCTTGGCAGCTCGCCAAGAACCTGAAAGTCCGTGTAGTGCTCGATGGATGCGCGCAGATAGGAGGCGTGTCTGGGCGAGCCCGTGCAATTGAGCACGACCCCGGCAAAGTTTACGGGCTCGAAATTCTGCAGCCCCTGCAGCAGCGCGGCTGTGGTGCGCGTCATCTTGGTCACGTTCAACGTGAGCAGCACAGGTGCCTCAAGTTCCCTTGCCAGGGCTGCAGTGGAACAGGAGCCCTGCACATCCAGTCCGTCGTACAGGCCCCTGTTTCCCTCGATGATGCCCATGGCCTTGTCCGCCTGGGCAGGAAGGAGGAGCTTGCGGGCTGCGTGGGCCATCTGCGCCCGCAACCCGTCGCCGTCCAGGAAATAGGGATCCAGGTTGGAGGACTGGTGCCCTGCGGCCTGCGTGAGCCAGGCTGCGTCAATGTAGTCCGGTCCCTTCTTGAAGGGCAGGACACTCCAGCCCCTGTTGCGCAGAAAGCGCGCAAGTCCGAGGCTCAGGAGGGTCTTCCCGCCCCCGCCGCAGGTGGACGTGATCACAATGCGCGGCAAATGCAGGCGTGAACGTGTCTCGTTGCAGGACATGTGCCTTCCCCGGGACTAGTGCTTGAAGGACCTCTGGCCTGTGAAGACCATGGCAACCTGGGGGCTGTGCTCGTTGACAGCCTTGATCACTTCCCAGTCGCGCAGGGATCCGCCAGGCTGGCCTATGGCTGTGATACCCTCGGCCATGGCCACGTCCACGCCGTCACGGAAGGGGAAGAAACCGTCGGAAATGAGCACGGATCCCTCGAGACCACCGTGTTCGGCCCTGGCCTGTTCCTCTATTTCCGCGAGCTTCCTGGCCATGGCGGCGTCGCTCTTGGCCTTTTCCTTGAGTTCGTAGAGGGTGAGTCCAAGTCCCTTGAAGGCCAGCACGTCCTCGTGCTTGTGGTAGGCCTTGTAGATGGCAAGCTCCACGCAGCCGACCCTGTCCTGTTCGCCTGTGCCAATGGCCGTGGTTGCGCCATCGCGGGCAAAGATAACGGAATTCGAGGTCACGCCGGCCTCCACGGCCCAGGCAAAGCGCAGATCGTCGAGTTCCCTGTTTGAGGGGGCGCGGGCAATGAAGGTCGTGCCGTTCTTGTCTGTGGCCTGGGCGGGAATGAAGTCCGTGTTGTGGAGAATGCGGTTCTGGAAGGACTTTTGCAGGACAAGGCCGCCATCGGCAAGGCACTTGATGTCCAGGAAGGCCGACTTGGTGAGCTCGCCCAGCATGGCAAGCCCGGGCAGCTCCATGATGCGCAGGTTCTTGCGGCTCTTGAGGATGTCCACAACGCCTTCCTCGAAGGCAGGGGCTGCCACCACCTCGAAGTAGTTGGCGGCCACAAGCTCGGCTGCCTCGCGGGTAAAGGGAGCGTTGACAACAACCGCGCCGCCGAAGGCGGCAATGCGGTCGCACCAGAAGGCCTTTTCCAGGGCTGTTGCCACGCCGTTGTCGGACCACGCGGCGCCACAGGGATTGTTGTGCTTGATGATGAGGGCTGCGGGCTTGTCGGTCAGGTACTGCAGAATGTTGGCACCATTGTCCACGTCCGTGAGGTTGGTCTTGCCTGGATGCTTGCCGGCCTGGATCATCTGCTTTTCGCTCAGGCTGGACACAATGCTGTTCTGCGGGCCGCGCCAGGTAATGCCGCCAAGGGTGAGCTCGCCTTCGACAAGCTGATAGAGGGCAGCGGGCTGGTCCGGGTTCTCGCCATACCTCAGGCCCTTTGTCTCGCCGTCGAGTTCCCAAGTGCGCTTGTGATAGACAAGCTTCTGATCCCCCAGGGTGATGGTCATGGTGTCCGGAAAGGTTTCCTTGACAATGGTTTTGTACATGTTTTTCAAATCAGCCATAGTGCCCTCCTCGATTGTTGTTTCAGGCCCTCTTGCTACCACACAAGGATCCTTTCTTCCAGTGCTTTCTTGCACAGCTCCTGTGTGAAAGGGGCCCTGCGGGAGGATGCAGGGCAAGGGTCCTTCGGGAATGCGGAGAATTTTTCGGACTTGTCAGCACTGGCAAATGCAAGTATTTTGCAAGAGTCTGGGCTTTGGGAATAGCAAAATTCAGGCTACAGGGCCGGGCCTTGTCCTGTTCCTGGGACTTGTCATTGCCACAGGATGTGGCTTCGGGAGTAACGCCGACGTATGGAAAGACTACTTTACAAGCTTGCCGAGCAGCTGGACAGCCTCGATGAGCAGTCACTGATGCGCCTGTGGAACAAGTACGCACAAAGGACCTACTCCGCGCGTCTGTCCAGACAATGGGAACTGGACGCTCTGGTTTTCTGTCTCATTCAGGCAAAGCACATGAAGAACCAGCTCTTCAACTACTGCATGAGCAGGAACATATCCGGAGACATGCAGGACGAGGGGCTGGAAGTTGCACGGCGTTCTGCCGAGGCCGGCATAGTCCATAGGGAAACGCCCTGTACTGTGTCACAGTTCCGACCCTTGCCGGACGACAGGGACAAGTAGAGCAGCATTGCGCAATCATGGACGGTGGGCAGCGTTTGGTTACAGCCCGCGTCCCCGTCCTTTTCAAGGTGGAAACATGGCAAATACGGTAATTATCGGCTCCCAGTGGGGGGATGAAGGCAAGGGCAAGATCGTCGATATGCTCGCTGCCACAAGTGATGTTGTTGTGCGCTTTCAGGGCGGCAACAATGCGGGTCACACCATTGCTGTCAATGGCAAGCAGACCATTTTGCATACCATTCCCTCGGGAATACTCCACGACGGCAAAACCTGCCTCATCGGCAATGGCGTTGTGCTGGATCCCTTTGTTTTTCTGCAGGAGACAGACAGCCTGGCAGAAAATGGCCTGGACGTTTCCCCGAGGCGCCTCGGTATCAGCCACAAGACTCATCTCATCCTGCCCTATCACGTGGCCCTGGACAGGGCCAGGGAAGCCTACAAGGCCGGTGGAAAGATAGGAACCACGGGCCGCGGCATAGGTCCCTGCTACGAGGACAAGGTCAGCCGCATCGGCCTGCGCGCCAGCGATCTCGCCAATCCCGACCTTGTGCGCACCAAGGTGCGCCAGGCACTGCTGGAAAAGAATGTGCTTTTGCAGAGCCTGTACAAGGCCGAACCCCTCGATCCGGACAAGGTCATCGATCAGGTCCTCGGCATTGCAGACCGCATCACTCCGTACCTGACCGACGTGTCCGGCGTTATCCAGGAATCCATGCGCATGGGCAAGAAGATTCTCTGGGAAGGCGCTCAGGGCGTGCATCTGGACGTGGATCACGGAACCTATCCCTTTGTCACTTCCTCCAACACCGTGTCCGGCTGTGCGTCTACAGGCACAGGCGTTGGTCCCAATAATCTCGACCGCATCATCGGCATTGCCAAGGCCTATACGACCAGGGTGGGGTCAGGACCCTTCCCCACGGAGCTCAACGATGCCACAGGCGACTTCCTGCGCGAGCAGGGACACGAATTTGGTGCCACCACAGGCCGTCCCCGCCGCTGTGGCTGGCTGGACGCAGTCATCCTGCGCGAATCCGCAAGGCTGTGCGGCCTGACCGAGATTGCCCTCACCAAGATCGACGTGCTGCGCAATCTCCCAGTGCTCAAGATCTGCGTGGACTACAGGTACAAGGGACAGCGCATCGAGTATCCGCCCCAGGGAGAAAACGCCCTGGCCGAGGTGGAGCCCATTTACGAGGAACTGCCCGGCTTCAGCGAGGATATATCCACCTGCAAGCATTTTGACGGCCTGCCCAGCAACGTGCAGAAGTATATCCAGCGCCTTGAGGCTCTCACCCAGGTTCGCATAGCCTACGTTTCCGTGGGCCCTGACCGCGAGCAGACCATCATCCGCTAGTTTTGTCTGTCATCCCTGCCCTGTGCCATTTGTCCGGGGCAGGGATTCCTGTCTCTTCTGCCCTTTTGGGAGGCGCTCACTTGTCTTCTCTTCTTCCCGCCATCGAGGACAGCTCCTTTGACGGCCTCAAGGCCAGGCTCGATCATCTCGGGGACGCCCCGCCGCAGGTGATTCTCCTGGACGGAGGCAACGAGGAACAGCGTCTGGCCGCAGCCAGATACTGGGCCTGCCGCTGCAACTGTCCCAGCGCCAGGGAAGAAGGCAGCCCCTGCCTTGCCTGTTCCGTGTGCCAGCAGATCGCAAGCCAGGAGAGCCTGGACGTACTTGCCCTGGACGGGCGCATTTCCAACACCAAGGATCGAGACGAGCCAGGTCCCATCAGGGCCCTGAACATGGAAAACGTGCGCGAGCTCAAGAGGGTCATCCAGAATCCGCCCCATGGGGATGGCCTGCGCGTGGTCATGCTGCTTGGCATGGACAATCACCGCTCGGAAGCGGCCAATGCCCTATTGAAGGCCCTGGAAGAGCCTTCCCCCTCGACGCTCTTTGTGCTTCTCACCGCACAGCGCGAACAGCTGCTGCCCACCCTGGTGTCCAGATCCTGCTGCCTGCTCCTGCCCTGGCCGGATCCCGAGGCCGAGAAGCTGACGGAAGATGGCGCTGCGCTGGCCGGGGAAGTGGCCGATTTTCTGGCCACAGGCAGGACACTCTTTTTGCGTACGCAAAAGAAGGGCTTTGCCGCTGAAGATGCCAGGAACATCCTGAGCCTGCTTGAAAAGTCCATTTTGCGCATCCTGGCAGGCAGGGCACGGACTGGCGGTATG
>CALVGM010000157.1 GCA_944327095.1 uncultured Desulfovibrio sp.
CCAGAAACGGTTTCGGCATGCAAAGGGACGCCTTTGCGGCCTGGCTTTCCTACAGTGCGGCAGCCTCCCTTGGCAGCCCCAGGGGCAGGTACGGCATGGCCTTGATGCTTCGCCAGGCAGGCAGGGATCTGGCCCTGCCTGCCTCGTTTCGTGCGGACAGGCTCTTTGGGGAGGCCTTTGGGGGCCTGCTTGAGGAAGCCCGGGACGGAGAGCTTCTGGCCCAGGCCATGGTGGGACGCATGTACGAAAAGGGCTACGGGATCCCCAGGGACGAGGGCAAGGCGCTTTCCTGGTACCGCAGGGCAGCGGAAAACGGCTCTGCGGCAGCCCAGGTCAACATGGGCCTGATGCTGCTGCACGGACGCTCCACAGCCAGGGACACGGACGCGGCAGGGCGCTGGTTTCGCCTGGCTGCACAGCATAACGATCCCAGGGGACAGCTTTTGTACGGCATGGCCATCCTGAACGGGTGGTCGGAAAGAATCAGTCTGTCCAGGGCCATGACCTGGGTGCAAAAGGCTGCGGACGCGGGCCTTGTGGAGGCATGGACAGTACTTGGCTACATCCTGGCAGGCTCCAATCCCGAATACGATCTGTCCAGGGCCATCGCGGCTCTCGAGAAGGCCGCGGGTGGGGGCGACGGACGCGCGCGTCTGCGCCTGGCCTCGCTGCTCGAAAAAAGCGATCCCCTGCGCGCCAAGCGTTTGTACGCCGAAGAGGCACAGGCGGGCCGCGTGGAAGCCCAGGCAGCCCTGGGGCACTTTCTGGCGGCCTCCGGCGACCCGGAAAACTACCCCGAGGCACTGCGCTGGCTCAGAACAGCGGCAGAGCAGGGCAGCGCCGAGGCACGCCGCAATCTGGCCGTCATGTACAGAAACGGCTGGGGCGTTCCGCGCAGCGTGGCCGATGCCTGGCTGTGGGGAGAGGCTGCGGCAAGGGTTGATGAGCTGCAGCCTACGCCGGACAGTCCGCTGCAGTGGCTGCTGAAGGTGAAGTAGGAGTTTCCGGCAGCAGGGCGCCGGATCCTTCACCCCTGTTCATTCCATCCATACCTTCCATCCCGTTCCTGTGGATGCGGAACAGTTCCACCATGCCTGTGCCGTCCAGCCTGACACAGCCTGGACATGGGCCTGTGCCTGTACAGGTGACAACAGCGCAGCGTCCGTGCACGCGCTGCAGGTCTATACCCTGCAGCACATGATCGTGGCCGCGAATGAAGGTGTGCACGGGGGTCTGCATGTGCTTGGCAAGAAATTCGTGCCAGTCTGCCAGATCACCTGCGCCGTATTCGGCAGAAAGCGTGTGGCGATTGACCAGGCGGCGCTCCACATCCGGGCGAAAGCGCCCCCAGACACAGTCGCTGCGGCATCTGTCGCTGTCCAAGTCTTGCACGTTCTTGAGACCTGGCCAAAGGTCTCGGAAGGGAAAGCCACCGTGCGCGGCCCAGATTCCCCCGGGCAGATAGAGCAGGTGCGGGCCTGTGGCTGCCAGGTGCAGGCAGGCCTGGCCAAGGGCGTGAACGTCTTCGTGATCCTGCTCCCTGTCAAGCCACTGGGCAAAGTCGCAGGGCAGGACGGAGGAGCGAAAGCGGCCGTTGCAAAGCGCAAGGCCCATCTCGTGATTGCCAGGCATGAAGAGCACAAGGCCGGGGCGCGCGCAGGCCAGGGCGAGGAGGAGCGAGAGGCAGGCAGCGCTGTATGGTCCCCGGTCCACAAGATCGCCAAGCAGGACAATGCCGTCGCGCCTGTCCGGATCCTGCGCATCAATATGGGCGAGTATGGCCTCGAAGGCCAGGAGATCGCCGTGCACGTCGCCAACAAGCCACAGATGCGGCACAAGATGCCGTTCCGCCACCCAGACGCGGGGCCAGAAGCCGTGACAGGCAAAGAGGCGCGAGCCGTCCAGGGCAGCAAGGCCCGCGGAGACAAGTTCGCCAAGCTCCAGATCCGTGTCCGGAAGCCCGGCTGTGCTGGCGGCAACATGGCGCAGCACAAGGCGGGAAAAGTCCGCGGCTGGCGCTGCACACTCCCTGTTTGTGGGATCTTCCTTGGGTGTGGCCTGCCTTTGCTCGCACGACTGCTGCGAGGCCCTGGCAGGAAAATGTCTGCACCCTTGCGCTGTCCTCCTTTTGCCTGTGCTTTTGAACACATGCAGCACGCGTGAGCGGTAGTCGTCCCACAGGGGCGAGGGCGGCAGGGACAGGGGAAGAGGCTGTCCGTCCCTGCACCAGGCCCGCAGGAAAAGCCCCCTTGGGCCGCACAGTGTGTCCAGGCCGAAGAGGGTTGCCAGGATTCGGGCCTCGGGCAGGATCTCGCAGGGGCGCATCATGGCTCGCGTGCTTTCCTTCAGGATGCGGGACTTGTGATCCTGCCACAGCGTGTCGATGCCGGCATGCTCGAAGACAAGCCGCAGGGCGCAGGCATCCGCAGGAGGCATATGCCTGTCGAGACAGAAACGGACAAGGCGGGCAAAGTGGCGCGCTGTGCGCCTGTGAGCGGAAGTCAGTGGCAGCGTCATGGCATATCCTGGCATTTTGATCGCGTCAGGGTCTGCACAGGGGCAGGCGGATGCGAACAGGAAGAAGGGAAAGCCCCCTGGACTCGCGGCCTATGCTGACAATATCCCCGTCACGCAGGCGCAGCCGGCCTTGCAGGCGTGCGCCGTTGACCAGGGTGTCATTGACTGCGCATGGGGCCGGCTCGATGAACCAGGCATTGTTCTCGGGCACAAGGACAAACTGTCCGTGGCTGGCGTAGCGGGCATCGGGCCCGAAGGCTTCCAGAAGGGCGCGGCCCACAACACTGCGGATGCGCACTTCAAGCCTGCCCTGTACCTCGCCTTCGAGCAGCAGGCAGTCGTCAGGGTGTGCATGGGGTGCAGACAAAGGGCGAGGCCTGCTGCCGGGTCGGGGCTGGACAGTGGTTTTCGCAGTGGCCTGCGTATCGCTTCGCGGCAGGGAGGTCTTGTCGCACTGGACACGGTGCAGGGCTGCCCAGAGGTCGGCAGGCGAAGGTCTGTCGGCCGCAGCAGGCGCAAGACATGCGTGCAGGCAGTCCTGCAGGGCACGCAGATCCCCATTTTGGGCGGCAAACATGTCCAGACGCGGTGGCCTGGCCTCGAAGGCGAGCATGGCCTTCATGTAGGCGTGCGCGTCGTCAAGCGCGTAGGGGTGTTTCCTGTCGAGCAGCTCGTACAGGACAAGGCCGCAGGAGTAGATGTCCGACTGCCGGCACGGCACCAGATTCTGCACATGTTCCGGGGAGTAGTAGCAGGGCGAGCCCTTGTAGCCCTGCTGGTTGTGCCAGGGCGCGGTTTCGTGCTCGAGCAGGGAAAAGTCGAAGTCCACGAGCAGGGCCTGTTCTGTGCGGCTTTCCACTCCCTGAATTGCGTGCGGCGCAAGCAGGATGTTGGCTGGCTTGAGATCCGCGTGCACAATGCCTGTCTTGTGCAGTCTTGCAAGGGCTGCCACGAGCTGGCGGGCCAGTTCAAGACGTCTCTTGGGCGTGATTCCCAAAGGTTGCGCCAGCAACTGTTCCATATCCGAACAGTCTGGCACAAGGGAAAAGAGCTGGAAGAAGGTTGGCACCCCCACTGTGCTTTCGAAGGCTGCGGCAGGAGCTATCCAGGGTACGTCCCTGCCTTGCAGGCGCATGCCTATCTCTTCCTGGTAGCGCTTGTAGGCCTCGTACCAGTCAACCAGACAGCTCGGGGACTTGTATTGCTTGAGAAAAAAGAGCTCGTCCTGCGAGCGGACACGGTAGGAGATGGCGTCGCGGCCGGTGTACAGGTGTTTTTCCACCACCAGACCGGCAACGCTGTCTCCGGGCTTCAGCAGGCGGGCCATGACGCGTCTTCCCGTATGTCCCGGACGCTCAGCACAGGGCCAGGGTGGTCAGCTGGCTCGGCACAATGGTCACGCCAGCGGCATTGGGCAGCACAAACAGGCAGTTTTGGGCAGTGATGCTTGTCAGTCGCTGGGCAGGGGTACCTCCCACCCACAGGGCGACGCAGCCGAGGATGTAGTGCAGATCGCCATTGATTCTGTGGGAGATGATGCCAAAGCCCATGACGCCTGGCGAGTCGAGCTGGCTTGCGTGGCCTGTGGTGAGCTGGTTGACAGTGGGCATGCAGGTGTGCAGCACCTTGGGGTAGGCAAGCGAGCTTGTGGCCGAAAACTGGATGTTGGGATAGGGGACGGGAATGGCTGTTGGCGGCGTGAGACAGACATCCGGAAAGGACAGGCTCATGCCTAGGCCCTGGCTCAGAACGAACATGGAACGCCTCCTTGGTTCTTGGGGTGCGCAATTTTTGTGCGTTTTCCCGCTGGTCATGCGCATGGGCGCGCGCCGCGGGGTGGTTGATGACAGAGACAGGCCAAGTCGTGCGGACAATGGCTACCCCATGTGTATCTTGTCCGCGTTGACGACAATGTGGCGTTCTGCGTTGATTCTGGCATTCTGGCCCTGGATGGAGACAAGGTCCCGCGCGCTGGTGAGGCTCAATCCGACAAAGACTTCCTCGCGCTCGCGTACCAAACGCTGCGAGCGGGTCAGCTTCTGGGTCAGGGTACCCACAACCTGGGTGAGCCCTTCCGCGACCAGGCTGGCCTTTGCCGCAACGCTTCTGAGACACTGGGCCACAATGCCTGCTTCCCTGGCGCTGAGAGTTGCCTCGTCGGCCACGGCCCGCATGGCCGGGGCATCCAGGGCCAGTTCTGCATCGCTTCGGATGCGCACGTTGCGTCCGTGCAGCTCAAGCGTGTCCGCGCTGCTCACCACAAGCCTGCCCTGCAGGGCAAGACGCGCCGGCACGGCACTCGGGCGCTCGCAGATGGCCAGCACAAGGCCTGTCTCGCCCCTCTCGTCCAAGGCCACAAGCACCCTGTCGCCGGGTGTGGGCTCCACAAGGCAGCTGAAGGCCGTCGTGGCGAACAGGGAGGAGGACAGGGGCGGATCCATGGTGACGATCCAGCCATTGTCGCTGGCCACAAGGATCCTGCCCTGGTGCAGGGTGGCGCTGCCCCTTCCCGGAAGCGCTCCTTCCTCAACTGTCAATCTCTTGTCCTGCATGCCTGCAGGAGACGGAATTCTGTCGTGCTTCATCACAAATACTGGCTCCTTCTGGACTTCGGAGAAGAGCTTCTTCTTCCCTGTCCGAATTGGGTCGTGCGTTTGCTGCCTCGCCTGTTGCCTGGCAGTCCGGCTCATGCCTGTCCCTGTCGTCTTGCCTCGTCGAGCTGGCGCTGGGGCTGCCAGCATTCGGCCCGCGCGAGCTCCTCGTCCGTGCCGCGCACAAGCAGCATGTTGGCGCCGGTCCACTGCGTGTGCCTCGTGTCCGCGCAGTGCAGGCAGGCCACGTACATGTTGGCTCCGCTAAAGTCCGCGCCGCGCAGGTCCGCGTGGGAGAAGTCCGCGTTGCGGCAGTCGCTGCCCCTAAGGCTTGTCGCGCCAGCCCTGACGCCATACAGATTTGCGTAGGCCAGGCGGGCATTGTCGAGACGGGCACTGCCTAGCTCCGTGTTCCTGAAACTGGATTCGGCAAAATCCCCGTCGCGCATGTCCGCGCGCAGCATGTTTGCGCCGTCGAACTGACAGCGCAGGGCCACTGCTCCGCGCAACCTTGTTTCCACCAGCATGGCCTCGCCAAAGACGCAGCCTTCGAGGCGGGTGCGGGAGAGATCCGCTCCGGAAAGGTCGGACTTCATGGCGTTGAGGCGCCTGAGCGTGCAGCCGGCAAGGTTCTGGCCGCGCAGATCGCAGCCCGAGAGAAAGGCTGCTTCCACGGACACGTCCTTCAGCATGACACCTTTCAGATCGCAGTCCATGAAGGAACTTTCCTCAAGGCGTGTGCCATACAATCGCGCGCCGCAAAGCCTGGCTTTTGAGATCTCCGTCTTGCGAAGTACTGTGTCCTGCCAGGACGAATCCTCAAGATGTGCTCCGTCCAGAACCGAGCAGAACAGGGTGGCCCTGTCCAGGACGCAGCGCTTCATGCTGCATTCGAGGAAGATGGTGCGCTCAAGGCTGGCAGAGGAAAGGTTTGCGCCATCCAGGGTCAGGGAGCGCCACATGTTGCCCACAAGCCTGGTGTGGGAAAGGTCTGCGCCGGACAGGTCACAGTTGAAAAAGCCTGTTTGCGAGAGATCTAGGCCCTGGAAGCGCGCGCCCGCGAGGTTGCAGCGCTTGAAGCGCATCAGGGCGGGATCGACGCCGCAAAAGTCCATGCCGCGCAAGTCCTCGTCGCAGATCACCCGCAGGGTACGGGCCGCCTCAAGAATGTCTTCCATCTTCATCACTGTGCTCCTCCCTTGCCCCACGCGTTCTCTTCGTCGGGCTTCGGACGCCGTCTGAACCTGCTGCCCTGGCCCTCGATGACCGTGCGGCCGAGGTTTGCCCGATCCAAGAGCGTTTCGCCAAGCACGCAGCCGCGCAGGTCCGCGCAGTAGAGGCTGGCGTCGCGCAGATCCGTACCACACAGGCGCGTTCCGCCAAAGCCCGCTCCGAGAAAGTCAGCGTAGCGCATGTCGGATCCGTCCATGACGCAATCGACAAAGCGGCTTTCCCTGCCCTGGAAGAGGGACATCTTCAGTCCCATGGCCAGGTTCTTTTCCATGATGCCCTGCACAAAGCGGGCCGCGGTAAAGTCGGACTTGTGGAGGAAGACCTGGTGGAAGCTGCAGGCATGCATGTCGGCATGAGAAAAGTCCGCTTCGGCCAGGGCGCACACAGGGTTGCCCTCCACGCCCGAGGACAGGAAGTGGCCCCCTTCCATGCGGGCGTGCCTGAAGCTGCTGCAGCTTGCGCCAACGTCCGTAAAGGCGGAGTTGGTGATGCTGCATCCTTCGAAGTCTGCGTGCTCGAGCAGGCAGCCCATGAAGGTGGTGCCGTTGAAAACGGCCTTCTTCCAGGAGGTTTGCCCTGCACGATCCTCCGTGAAGGTGCACAGTTCAAGGCTTGCTCCATTGAAGAGTGCGCTTGTGAGGACGCAGCGCACAAGGCTGGCGAGCCGTGCGTCAGCCCTGGAAAAATCGGCTCCCTCAAGCTCGCATCCCGTAAAGTCTGCCTGGCGCAGGCGCGCTCCTGCAAGGCGCGCACCGTTCATGGTGCAGTTTATGAAGGAGCACTGGCTGAGGGTGCTCTGGGAGAGATCGGCATTGGTGAAGTCTGCCTGCTGCGCTGCGCAGGTGGAAAGGGTGCAGCCGCGCAGAGAGGCATTCGCGAACCTGGTCTTTTGCAGTATGGCTTCCGAAAAGTCCACGCCGTCGAGACAGGCTCCGGAAAGGTCCAGCCAGGAAAGATCGCGTCCCTTGAGAGAGCCCGTCCTCTTGGCCAGCAGCAATGCCTCGCTGCTGGTCAGGCTGCGCACTTCCAGCGCTGGAAGTGCGGCAAGTTTCTCCCTGATGTCCGCCAGGGGGCCAGGAGCTTCAATGTGCTCCAGAGGCTGCGCCGCAGAGAGGACAGAAGACGGTCCATCCCTGAAGTCGCCCTTGCGCACAAGGGAGGGGGCAAGATAGGCCATGGCGCTGGCAAGAAGCTCGGACGAGGGATCCTTGCCAGAGGGAAGAATCTGTCCCGGGTCAAGCATGTCGAGCAGGGCCTTGCGGACATCGCCACCCTGTTCCACGCTCTCGGTGAGCGAGCGCCCCTTGGGCAGTGTCTTGTGGCGCACATTGGGGCACAGTGTGCGCACAAGCCGTTCCGCAGCCTCGTGCATGCCCGCTGCGTGCAGGAAATGACTGGAGGGAGTGCGCTCAAGCATGGTGTGCGTGTCCCTGTCCGGTGTCCAGCCAGCGCAGGGCAGGGTCATGATCTCGTACATCTCGCCGCACAGACGGTCCGCTAGAATGGCCTCGAGGTCGTTGCGTACCCACAGAAGGGGGCTTCCGGGAAGCGTGGCCTTGATGCGCAGGGGCTCCTGCGAGGATCCTGGCACGGGCACGGTTTTTGTGCCCGCAAGGCTGTTGTCCGGCCATCCGGGGAAGATGCTCACTGCCACAAGCTTGTCCTGCACAAAGCGCGGCACAACAAGGCCTGGCGCAAGCGTGACGTCGCCTTCCCGGGCGGGATCGGGACTTGCGAGACCAAGTCTTGCCAGGGAACAGGTCCTCGGGGCAGGCAGAAAGCCGAGCCAGGCGTTTTCGACACGCTCCCTGTCGAGCCCGAGGGCGGCAAGGCGCTCCAGAAGGTGGGGCGCCTGTTCCAGGGATCTGC
>CALVGM010000158.1 GCA_944327095.1 uncultured Desulfovibrio sp.
ATGGCCGACGACGCCCTTGCCAAATACCACATGGGCCAGATCGACAGGGAAACCTGCGCCCTTGTGTGCGGCAAAGCCCCTGACAAATCCTGACAAGTCCTGACAAAAAAAACAAAACCCAACCCAACTCAACCCATCAATGCGCAACAAACAAGGAGGTCGGATGTCCCAGACCTGCTGGCGCGACACGGCCCGCACCGTGCGCATAGCCTTTCTCGACGCCAGGGCGCTTTCGGGATTCTTTGTGTGGATGCTGCACATGTGCTGGCCCACCTTCTGGATCTCCCTTGTGGTCATAGCCCTCTTTCTCTTGCTTGAGCGCTGGGGCCTGAGCCTGCCGGCTGCCCTGCGCCTTGCCCGCGTCTCCTTTTTCGACAGCTTTCGCGCGCACGACAGACACATGCACGCGTGAGGAGAACACATGCAAAGAGCCCATACCCATCAGACAGGCAGCCCCGCAAGGGGCCCCAGGGGGAGTGGGGACAAGCCCCTCTTCCTGGCAGGCCTTTTGTCCCTGCTCCTTGTGCTGCTCACGGTCTCGCAGGCCAGGGCTTCCTACACGGAGCACCTGGCTAAGCCCCAGGAGCGCGCAAGGGCCAGCCAAAGCGACAATTCCGCCCCAACTCTTGCCCAAAGCCGCCTTGTGCATCTGAATGGCCCCATAAGCCCGTACCCTGTGCTGCACTCCCTTGGGCGCGACCTGCCGCTGGCCCATGCCCTGGCACTGCTCACCCCCAGGGGCTGGCTTGCCAGGGACGGCCACAGGGCGCCCATGACCAGGGTGAGCTGGGAAGCCAACAGACCCTGGCTGGAAACCCTTGAGCGCGTGGCAGGGCAGAGCAATACCCTCATCGTCCTCAACTGGGAGGAAAGAACCTTCCGCGTCGAACCCTACAGCGCAAAACTCTACGCAAGGCTCGCAGGCGAGAGCCCAAAGGCCCTGCCTGAGGCCACCAACAGGACAGGCGAAAAGGCCACGGATAGGGGCACGGCAAACGTAAAGTCGCAAGCCAAGGCCCCAGCGGCCCCGCAGAAAGGGTCGGCCAAAACCGTCTCGCAGGAAACAAACGAGCGCCCGGACCTCATTGTCTCGCACTATGCGGGTCCTGGCAGGGTACGGCTTGCCAGGGACATGAGCGTCGAAGAGGCGTCCAGGGTGCTGGACACAAGGCTCTCGCGCCTCATGGCCTGGAATGACCTGCAAGACAAAAAGGCCCTGCTCCCCAAGGGCACCCTGCTCTGGGTCGCCAAACCCGACAGGACAAGGGCCCAAAAGGCGCCCAAGGCCGAGACTCAGACCAAGACTCAGACCAAGACCCAGACCCAGCCCATGCCCAAAGCCGAAAGCAGACCTGCGCCCAGTGTCGCCAGGGCCCTGCAAAGCGCCCAGACACAAAGCCGGGTTCAGGCTCAGGCCCGAATCAAGCCCGTGGCGGCCACCGCGCCCGCAGCAAACGAATGGGTGCTTGCCCCAGGCTCTCTGAAGCGCCAGGTCGTGTCCTGGGCAGCCAGGGCCGGCTACAGCGTGGTCTGGCAGGCGGACACGGATCTGCACATGAACGCCGGCGCGCGCTTTGCGGGCAGCTTTGCCCAGGCCATACGGGCCCTTTTCGAGGGCCTGCACGCTGCCGGAGCGCCCTACACGGCCCACCTCTTCCACGGAAATCACGTGCTGCACGTTGGGGATCGCTGATGACAACATCCAGACACACGTTCATCCATTTCCTGCTTTTGGCCCTGCTGGCCTGCCTGCCCATGCTTTCGGCCTGCGCCTCGCGCGATGTGCAGGCCCCGGCGCGCGAGGACATCGAGGCCCGCAGGGACGAGCTCAACGCCCGCGTCAAGGCGCGCACCTTTGCGGAAAGCCAGGCCCCCTATCTGCAGGGGCGCCTGGTAAGCCTTGCCAACGACGTGCGCGACGCAGCGATCCTGCAGAGCAAGGTCACCCTGAAGCAGAAGGGCACCCTTGCCGAAATAGCTGCCTCCCTCTCGCGCCTGGCCCCTGTCTCCGCCCAGGTGGCAAGCCAGGAAGACATGCCATTGCCGCATGGCCAGTCCGGCCAGTCCGGCCAGGCCGTGCCGGGCCTTGAGGACATTCTGCCCGAGGGTCTTGAAGGGCTTGGCGGGCTTGCGCCCCTGCCCCCTGGCTACCTGGACATCAGCTACACAGGCACTCTGGCGGGCCTGCTCGACACCATTGCCTCCCAGTCCGGCTACGGCTGGGACTGGGACGAGAAGCGCAGCCGCATCACCTTCTCGGCCATGCAGGTGCGCACCTTTGTGCTGGCTGCCTCCGTGGGAGAGGTGTCCTGGGACAGCCAGGTGTCCAACCGCAGCCGCGAACAGCGCAGCGCAAGCCTTGGCACAGGCTCCAACATCAACACCACGGTCACGGGCGGCGACACCTCCACCCAGACAGCCCAGACCAATACCACCAAGGCCACCCTCGACGTGTGGAAGGACGTGGAGGCCACGGTGCGCGGCCTGCTCTCCAAAGCCGGCACAGCCAGGGTCAACCCCAGCGCAGGCACCATCACCGTGCGCGACAGCTACGCGCGCCTTGAGGCCGTGCGCGCCTACATTGCCGAGGTCAACGAGCGCCTTTCCCGCCAGGTGGCCCTGTGCGTGCGCGTGTGGGCCCTGGAGGTGAACGACACAGCTTCCGCAGGCCTCAACCTGCAGGCCCTCTTCTCCTCCCCGGACGTGGCCGTGAGCGCAGGCTCTGCAGCCACCTCCTCTTCCCTGGCCTCGGTCTCCGTGCTCAAGGGAAGCCTCAAGGGATCCTCCGCGGCCCTTGCGGCCCTGAAGGAATGGGGCAACGCGACCCAGCTCACCTCGGCCTCGGGCCTTGTGACCAACAACCAGCCCTTTCCCGTGCAGGCTGTGCGCCGCCACGCCTATCTGGCCGGCATGACCATGAGCACGTCCGAATACAGCCAGACCTCGGAGATCACCCCTGGCGAAGTGACCACGGGCTTTGCCATGACCATCATCCCCCACATCCTGCCGGACAGGCACGTGCTCTTGCAGTACAACATCACCCTCTCGTCCCTGGAGGACATGACCACCATAGAGCGCGACACCATACTGGTGCAGCTGCCCCAGGTCTCCACCAGGTCCTTCAGCCAGAGAACGCGCCTCAAGAGCGGCCAGACCCTGGTGCTGGCAGGCTTTGAGCAGGACACGGCCCAGGCTGCAGGCAACCTGGGGCTTTTGAGCGCAGGCAGGGACCACGAGGCCAGCAAGACACTGCTTGTGATCACCATCGAACTGGAGGGGGCGGACAATGTCTGACATGCCCGAACTGTGCCTGCGCCTGGCAAACGTGCCCCTGGGCCTTGTCTGCAACCTGCTCTGGCTGGCGGACACAGTGCCTGGCTCAAGCCAGAAGCTCTCCCGCCAGGCCATGGCCAAACGGGCCAGGCTTGAGGGCTGCGATCGCCTGGTGCTTGCCAAGGATCGCTTTGCCTGCCTCAAGCTGGCAAGGATCCGCGATCTTGCCCTGACATCCCCAAGCCTTGAGGCCTCGGGGCGCTGCAGGGGAAAGAGGCTTTCTCTCGCAGTCCTTGCCCTGCGCGTGCAGGAAGAAGGCGTTCTTGTGCTCACCCTGCAGGCAGAAGATGGCCCCCTCTACTGGGTGTGGGCAGCGCACAAGGGCACCATTTCGGCCCAGGGCGACAGGGTCTTTCGCTCCTTCGATCGGGCCCTGGCCCTTGCCAGGGGCATAGCCCGGGGCCTGGGCCTTGAGGAACCCAGGGTGCGCGACGCAAGGGAAAGCCATGACTTCCTTGTGCAGTGTGCTAGGCTTGGCCAAAAGGCCGGGGACGCTGCTATTGTGCCCCTTGAGCCAGTGTCACCCGGGCGGGTGGTCCTGCTTTTCCTGCTCTGCCTTGCGGCAGCCGGGCTGCTCATTGGCGGCCAGACCATGTGGGAGTGGTGGGAGACCAGGGCCAGGACAAGTCTGCTCTCCCAGACCAGGGGCGAGCTTGCCAAAAAGCGCGCGGACATAGCAAGGCATCCGGAAAAATACTTTGACACGTCCTGGCAGAGGGAGCCTTCGGCAGCCACTTTTGTGCGTGCCGTGCTGCCGGACATGCTGCTCTTTCCCCTGGTGGGCAATGGCTGGACCCTGCACTCCCTCACGGGCACGGCAACAGGTCTTTCCGCGCGCTGGAAGGCCTTGCCCTCCACCATACTGCTCTACCCGCCCGAGGGCGCAGTAAACGAGGAGAAGAACCCGGGCTTTGCCACCCAGAGCATCCCGCGCAGGGCTCTTCTCGGGAAGGGCAGCCTTGCCAGGGAGGATCTGCTGGACATGGACATGGCGCGGCGCCTTCTCGGGGAAATAGCCACCCGCCTTGGCCTGCGGCTCAGGATTTCCGTCAAAAAGCCTGAGTTTGTCATGGTGGGCGAGACCAGGGTGGAAGCGCCCTGGGTCAAGGCAAGGGTCAGCCTTGAAGGCATACCGGACTACGCTGTGAGCGACTACCAGGCCCTGGCCCATGCCCTGGACATCAGGGGCCTTTCCCTGAAGAGCGTCACCTGGGAGGGCAGGGTCTGGAAGATGGCCGCCACCCTGGTGGTCAAAAGATAACAGGATATTGCCAGGGCAATGGCAAGGCAAAAAGGAGGACAAATGATGCAAGACATGGAGCGCAGGGCCCTTCCCAGGGGCAAAATCCTGGTGCTGGCCTGCCTAATCGCGCTTGCGGCCTGCGCTGGCCTGTATGGTGCGTCTGGTTTGTTTGAGTCTGGCTCGCAAGCCCCTCAGCGCAAGGTAGTGCGCACCCAGGGGCAGGCAAGGGACACGGCCGCAAGGCCCGCAAAAACCACAGGTCAGGCAGCAACTGCAGAAACGGACACGGCCAGGGACGCGGGTTCAGGGGCTGCCGATGCGGCTGCGGCAGCGGATCCTGTGGCGGACAAAAGCGCCGTGCGCCTGCCATCCATAGCGAGCTTTGAGCCTGGCACTGTCTATTCGGGCACCCTGGGCGAGATCACCCGCCTGCAGGCTGGATCCCAGATAGCCAGGGCAGACCTTGCCCTGCGCGAGGTGCAGGTCAAGCTCAAGGAAATGGAGCGCCGCCTTGCCGGGGAAGCCGGCGAGGTAAGCCAGACCGAGGCCAGTCAGGCCGGGCAAAAAAGCCTTGAAAAGCGCATTCAGGAAGCCATCTCTTCTTCCCTGCAGGCCACAGTGCAGGCAGAGATGAGCCGCGCACTGGGCATGCTTGAGCGCCAGAAGAGCCAGTCCCTGCGCGTCGTAGCCGTGCGCGGCCAGGGCGCGCACCTTGAGGCAGAGCTTGCCGGCCCCAAGGGGCGCCTTGTGGTGCGCGCTGGCGAAAGCCTTGGCGCAGCAAGGGTCGATTCCATCAGCCGCACGCGCGTTGTTGTGGACGGCACGCCCCTTCCCTGGCGCTAGGGAGGCAGACATGGAAGCAGACTTGAAGGACAGACAAAAAGGTCCTGTGCCAGAGAGTGTTTCCGGGGCCGACCAGGACAGGACAGCAGACATGGACCAGATGCCCGACTCGCAGGACGATGCTGCCCAGGAGGCTGCTGCCACAGAGTCTGGCACAGGTGATGCGCAGGCAACGGCAGACACAGGTGCCCTGCGCCTGCGCCTTGTGGACGGCGTCTGCCACGTGTCCGCGGAGCTCAGGGGGAGCCTTGCCCTGGACGCCATGCTGGCCGAGCGTGCCAGGGGCATGGGCGTGGACGTCATTCCCATACGCTGGCACAAGCCCGTGGAGTTCGAGCAGCTCTTTGGCTCCACGACCAGGGAAGAGACTTCACGGGAGGGCTCCTCCTGGGTGGACGACTACGTCAAGAGGCTCTTTGCCAGGGCCATGGCCAAGAAGGTCACGGACATTCACATTACCTACATGGGGCCCTACGCGGAGGGGAGCTTTCGGCGCATGGGGCTCATGCAGCCCGAGGAATGCCTGGACGGAGCCATGGGCCTCATGCTCATCCGCGGCATCTTCCAGGGCGGCCGCTCCCAGGCGGAGTCCGGCTTTTCCGAGTACGAGCGCTACGACGGCCGCATAGCGGACCAGAGCTTTCTGCCAAGGGGGCTCTTTGCCGTGCGCCTGCACTCGGAGCCCATCCAGAGCCCCTATATCCAGGGCCCAGGCCTCAACCTCTCCATGCGCCTGCTTTTTGACACAACTTCCGTCACGGGCACGCTTGTGGAGCGCATGGCCACCCTGGGCTTCACCAGGGAACAGCAAAAGCTTTTGCATTCCTTCAGCCACAGTTCTGGCCTTGCCGTGATCTCTAGCCCCACTGGCCATGGCAAGACCACGCTGCGCAAGATCATCATGGAGGCCCTGGCCCGCAGCGTGCCCACCAGAAACTACTACAGCCTGGAGGATCCGCCGGAGTACACCATCCTTGGGGTGCGGCAGCTCAATGTCTTCACCAAGGCCGTGTCCGACAGGGAACGCGAACGCGCCCTGCTGGAAGCTCTGGCAGGGCTCATGCGCGCGGACCCGGACGTCATCCTCCTTGGCGAGATCCGCTACCTCGAAGCGGCCAGAGCTGCGGTCAACGCCGCCCTCACAGGCCACAGCGTGTGGACCACAGTGCACGCGAGCTCAGGCATTAACGTGCTCGCACGCTTTCGGGAAATGGGCCTTTCCCTGGACTCGCTCTGCTCGCGCGGCGTGCTCACAGGCGTAAGCTATCAGCGTCTGCTCCCCATTCTCTGCCCTGCCTGCAAGAGACCGCTCTTGCCCCACAGGGCAGAGCTCGATGCGGACCTCCTTGCCAGGCTCGAGCGCCTGTACAAAAAGGACGAGCTCGAACGCCTGTGCCTGCGCGGGCCAGGCTGCCCTGCCTGCGACGGTCTGGGGCTTTGTGCCCAGAAGGTGGCTGCCGAGGTCATACCCATGAGCGATGCGGGCCTTGTGGACCTTGTGCGCGCAAACAGAATGGACGAAGCCCAGCGCTACTGGGTGGAACATGGCGGCATGACCCATCTGGCCCACGCCCGCTTGCGTGTCGGCCAGGGCGAGGTGGACCCGCGCCTTGCGGAAGAGCGCCTGGGAAGCACTCTGGACGCGGATCTTGCGCCCTGAAAAAAATTGTGCTAGAAAATATTGACATGACAATGGAGATTTGCTAGACATGGACATGCAGCGCGTACGGCTGGCCCTTGCCAGGCTCAGCTTTCACAACAGGGCGCGGGAGCGCTGCTGGAAGCGCATTGGCCGCCAGCTTACAATCACCCATCTGCCCCTTGAGTACTGCTTTCACGTGCTTGAGGAGCGCGCCCTTGAGGACAAGAACCCCCT
>CALVGM010000159.1 GCA_944327095.1 uncultured Desulfovibrio sp.
CCTCGGCTCTCTCTTTGGAAGCCCTTGTCAGGTAGCCGGACATGTAGAGCAGTGTCCAGAGATTGTCTGGCGAGGAGTCCAGCGACTCATAGGTTGGATTGACTCTGAGCTGCTTGACAAGGCAGCCACCAGCCATAAAGTCGGCCATATCCTGGGTTATTTCCGGGGTTGTACCCGGAAACAGTCTCTTGACCAGGGCGTTTTCGGAGGTGTTCTGCCAGTAGGCCTGAGGGGTCTTGCCTGGTTTATCCAGCAAGTCTCTCAGGTACTTCATGATACTCCAGGGGCAGTATATTTCCGTCAGATCGCCAAAGCGATAGCCATCGTACCACGCCTTGAATATATCCCGTTTCCCCCAAAAACCTGTGTCGCAAAGAATCCTGTCCACTTCGCCCTGCGTGAAGCCGAATGTGTCCGCGTATCTGGGACCGCTTGTGATATCGAAGCAGTCCAGGTGATTGAGACCGCTGAAGATGCTTTCACGAGTGATCCTGAGGCAACCTGTGAGAATGCCGAACTTCAGGTTGTCACTATTGGTCTTGAGGCCAGCCGAGAGAAAGTTGCGCATGAAGTCAACCATCTCTCTGTAATAGCCGTTCTCCGCAGCCTTTGCGACCGGAGCATCATATTCGTCTATCAGAATAATGGTTTTTTTTTGGTAGTATTTTGTCATTATACTTGTCAAAATCCCGAGAGCATCCTTGAGAATCCCCTTTGTTGCTCGTCGGTTGATGATGTCTTCAAAAGCTATTCTGTCTACAGTCCATATTTTTTTTGTTGCTAAAATCTCCTCATGAGGATTGAAAAGAGCCACAATCTTGTTGTTGAATGCCTCCAGTGCTTCCGCAAAGTTCTCTCCCTCCACGTCTTTCAGAGAGAGAAAGATGACGGGATACTGATTCATCCACTGCTCGCACAACTTCTTGTTGGCGGACACGGCAAGGCCAGAAAAAATCTTACGACTGACCTTGGCCTTGGTGATATCGAAGAAGTAGGACAGCATGGACATGAAGAGGGTCTTTCCAAAACGCCTGGGGCGAGTAAAAAGAGCTACCTTTGACGACAAGGGAGAAAGAAATTTGTTCAGAAAATTTGTCTTGTCGACATAGTAATAGCCACCATCTCGCAACTCGGCAAAGTCTTCCGAACCAATCAGCACCTGAAACATGTGGACTCTCCCTTCTCTTTGCTTCCAAATATGCACGTAATGTATCAGTACTGTTGATCATGAGGCCAGGGCACCTGCCTGACCACAAGCGCTCTGGCTTCACACCTTTTCTTGCAAAAGGCGATGCTCCAGTGCAGCAGGGTTGTCACCTTGGGATCCGCAAGAAGACGCGCGTCGTATCTTCTTTGCTCGATCTGCCCAAGGCCCCTTTCGGCAAGCACTCCAAGATCCTCCCTGTCGTCGGATGTGCGCTTGATCTCCACAATGGCTGCCCTTTTGCTCTTGCCCAGATCGTCCACAATCCGAATGTCGTACTGTCCTGTTCCCGCTTCCATGTTGGAATAGGTCTCGGGGTAGGCCACAAGAAAATAGCCTACCAAAAGCCCGTGGTAGAAGTTCTCGCGCGGAGCTTCATCCCTTGGCAGATCCCGGCTGCTTACCTTCTCCAAAAGTATGGCTTCCAGTTCCTTCTTCACCCCTTCTGTGTCTGCTTTCCAGAAAGCCGCAAGAAGCTCGTTTTCCCGTGTTTCGCCTACATGCTTGCTGAACCAGGTGCTGACCTCGTACCTGAAGATGTCACGGATTTCCCTGTTGGGGATGACCAGAGGAAGCATGTTGCCGCCCGGATTTGGGGAGACCCCCTGCGCCTCGGCTCGCTCCCTGGAAGCCCTGGTCAGATAGCCGGACATGTAGAGGAGCGTCCAGATGTTGTCTGGCGAGGAGTCCAGCGACTCATAGGTTGGATTGACTCTGAGCTGCTTGACAAGGCAGCCGCCAGCCATAAAGTCGGCCATATCGTCCGCCATCTCGAGATACTTGCCGGCAAAAAGCCTTTTCACCAGGGCATTTTCCGAGGTATTTTGCCAGTAGGCCTGAGGGGAGGCATCCGCATCACCCTGAAGATCGTCAAGGTAGCTCATGATACTCCAGGGACAATATATTTCCGTCAGATCGCCAAAGCGATAGCCATCATACCACGCCTTGAATATATCCCGTTTTCCCCCAAGCCCTGCGTCGCAAAGAATCCTGTCCACTTCGCCCTGCGTGAAGCCGAATGTGTCCGCGTATCTGGGACCGCTTGTGATATCGAAGCAGTCCAGATGATTGAGACCACTGAAGGTGCTTTTGCAAGTGATCCTGAGGCAGCCTGTGAGAATGCCGAACTGCAGGTTGTCACTATTGGTCTTGAGGCCAGCCGAGAGAAAATTGCGCATGAAGTCAACCATCTCTCTGTAATAGCCGTTCTCCGCAGCCTTTGCGACCGGGGCATCGTATTCGTCTATCAGGACTATGGCTGGCTTTCCGTGATGATAACGCATAGCCCTGGTCAGTATCAGCAAGGCATCGGTAAGTGTATTTATATCTGCAGATTCAGCCCGTAGTGTTCCAATCTTTTTTCGTTCATATTCATCAATCTTTTGGCTTTCAAGAAGATACCTGTGTTCAAGACATATATCACTGACAAGCGAAGCAATCTTTTTCAGAGCATCAGCATAGGTTGTTCTACCCACATCTTTCAAAGAAAGGAAGATCACTGGATACTTGTTCATCCACTGGTCGCACAACTTCTTGTTGGCGGACACGGCAAGACCGTCAAAAAGCTTGTGACTGACCTTGGCCTTGGTGATGTCGAAGAAGTAGGACAGCATGGACATGAACAGGGTCTTGCCGAAACGCCTGGGACGAGTAAAAAGCGTGGTATCAGCAGGAGCACGCAGAAATTTTTCCAAAAAATCCGTCTTGTCTACATAGTAATACCCACCCTCTCGCAGCTCGGCAAAATCTTCCGAACCAATCAGCACCTGAAACATCTGGCTCTCCTTTTGGATTTTGCTCCCAAACGTGCACGCAACGTATCAGTACTTCTGGTCTTGCACAAAACAGATGCGACCGCTTTTCCAGGTTGTCTCCCCTGGCGCACTCCTCCCCTTGTTCTCGCACATGGATCCAAGCCTAGCCGAAACTCTGCCCCTGCGCAACACGCATATTCTTGTTCCGCGCAGTATCACAGGAATCCAGACAGGTTGCAGGCAGCTGCCAGACCTTGCTCGGCTCCTCGAAGACTCTTGGCTCACCTTCTCTTCTGTTTGCCTTTCCAGGCCCCCGAGTACAAGGAAGGGGGACCTGCCCCGTGCTGTTGCTGCGCGCGGCAGATCCCCCTTTCGCATATGTGTTCGGGACTCTCCCCGATGTTTTAGCCGTGTTCCAGAACGACGTTGTCGTGCATGGTCCAGATACCGCAGGGGCACACGCCCGCGCACACGCCGCATCCTATGCAGCGCTCGGGATCGGACACATAGGCAAAGCCGCCCGTATCTGTCGCCACGCGCGAGATGGCAAGCTCGGGACAGCTTTCCTCGCAGGTATGGCAGTCCCTGCAGGTGCCGCAGGAAACGCAGCGCTTGTAGTCGTCGCAGGCGTTGGCGCTTGTCTCCTTCGAACGCGCAAAGCAGGCCGTGTGCAGCTTGCCCTTGTCTATGAGAGTCTTTTGCGCAGGTTCATAGGGTACGCCGCGCACATAGGCATCGGCTGCGTCCGCAGCGCTGTTGCCCGATCCTATGGCGTGTACCAGAAGGCCAGGCCGTATGGTATCGCCAACGGCAAAGACGCCCTTCATGATGCTCTGATCCGCCTGCGGGGCAAGCCAGGAGCGGAATTTCGGCGTGTTTTCCGGGAGGAAGGAGAGGTCCGGCGCCTCGCCTATGGTGATGATCACTTCCTCGCCCGGAATGAGCCTGCCGTCATCCGTTATGATCCCTTCCTTGGTGATCTCCTTTGTCATCACAGGCCACAGGATTTCACCGCCAAGGCTTCTGATGTGCTCTATCTCGTGCTCGAAGGCAGCGGGCTTTTGCACATCTATGCAGGTGACCTTCTTGGCTCCCATCTTGTAGGCACCTGCCGCAGCGTCCATGCCCGCATTGCCGCAGCCAATGACAATGACACTGTCTGCGACCTTCGGCTTCTTGCCTGCGTTGACAGCCTTCATGAAGTCAATGCCTGCCACAATGCGCTCTGCACCAGGCCAGTTGAAGATGCGCGCCACATGCCCGCCCGTGGCCACAATGACCGCGTCAAAGCTCGCGCGTATCTCCTCGAACTTCTTGGCGTCCACGTTGACGCCATTGGCGAACTTCACGCCCATCCTAGCGATGCGATCGATCTCGTGGTTCAGGAGGTTTTCGTCCAGGCGCTCGCGGGGGATGACCTGTTCCATCTTGCCGCCCATGCGCTTTTCCCGCTCGAAGACCGTGACGTCGTGTCCCTTGCGGGCCAGACGCCAGGCAGCGGCAAGGCCGCCTACGCCGCCGCCGATGACAGCGATCTTCTTGCCTGTCCTGGCCTTGGGCTTGGGCAGCTGCACGTCCCTGGAGGCCCGTCCCAGGGGGCCAATCTGTATGGCCGTGTCAAGGCCTGCCCTTGTGCAGATCTGCATGCAGGGATTGGGGCACACGCTACCGCACACACAGCCCGGGAAGGGCGTGTAGTCAAGGACAAGGCGCAGGGCTTCCTCGCTCTTGCCTTCGCGCAGCAGGTTGTAGCGCAGCTGCGTGGGTATGCCGGCAGGGCAGGCGTACTCGCAGGGCGCGCAGTGGACGTGGTTTTCCCACTCCGGCACGCGCAGCCGCCAGATGCCGTGGGCCACAAGGCCGTTGTGCTCGCCAGCGTCCGGGAAGACGTCCGCGAAGATTCCGCCAGGCACCCACTCGTTCTTGTGGTACTCGGCCACAGTGGGCATGGCCGTGGCCTGCGCGGCCTTTGCCCCGGCAGGCACAATCTTGTGCCACTGCTTCCAGACCGAGAGCTCCTTCAGGCGCTTTTGCTCGTGCACGGCATCGAGGAAGTCCTCAAGGCCGCGCTGCAGGAAGAGCACGTCGTCCCTGTCGATGTCCACAAGGCACACGTCCGCAGGCAGAGGCGCCACTGGCCCGCGCACGTAGACAACGCCCCCCACCATGCCGACGCAGGGGCGATCGCCCAGCACCGAGGGCAGGGTCTGGCTGTCGCAGCCGCAGACAATGGCCTTGCCTCCGCCCATGAACTCGAAGGAAAAGCTGCCCGTGTTCTTCAGTATCCACAGCTCCGGCTCCTCGTAGAGCGGATCGTGCTTCATGAGGGAGCCCGAGCGCGTGCCTGCCCTGCCCCCTATGTAGATGACGCCACCGGCAGCGCAGTGGCCGGCCGTGTCGCCAGCGTCCCCGCGCACCACAATGCGACCGCCGGCGTTGAGCCAGCCCACGTCCGCAGGCGCAGGACCTTCCACCACCACTTCCGTGTTGGGCATGGCCATGCAGCCCACGCGCTGGCCTGGATTGCGCACCCTGAAGAAGAGCTTCTTGCCCTCCGCGTTCCACAGGGGCCCGCCAATGTCGTGCTGGCCAGAGGCTTCCACATTGAAGTCCGTTTCCCCCCTGGCCACTGCTTCCTCGATGCTCAGGAGCAGATCCTGGGTGGACATGCGGACGTGTTCGTTCAGCGTATGTATGGTAAGCATATCTCGACCCCCGTCAGCATGCGTACTGTATGCCGAGCTTGTCCGCCACGGCCCTGTCTGTGGACACCAGCGCGTCTGAGCGACCCACAGGCAGCGAGGAGTTGCCTATGGGAGCCATGAGCTTGCGCAGCTCCGCGTCAAAGGCCAGGACATAGTCCACCACGTTCTGGGCGCCCCTGTCCACATCCAGGCGCTTCATGAGCCTGGGATCCTGGGTACAGATGCCCGTGGGGCACTTGTCGGTGTTGCACTTGTTGCAGCGACCGTGCTCGTTGCCAATGCAGCCGAGAAGCTGAATGAGGATCTTGCCCACGATGACGCCGTTGGCGCCAAGGCAGATCATCTTGAAGGCGTCCGCTGCCGCGTTGCCGGTCATGCCTATGCCGCCGCCTGCCCACAGGGGAATCTGGCCCTGCAGGCCCTGGGCTACGGCAGCCTGGTAGCAGTCGCGCAGCTTGGAGACAATGGGGTGGCCCGTGTGGTCGAGGCTTACCTCGTTGGCAGCGCCGGTACCGCCCTGTATGCCGTCCAGGAAGAAGCCGCCGCAGATGCGGTAGGGATCGCGCAGAAGGTTGTTGTACACGGACACCGAGGTGGCCGAGGCAGCACACTTGATGGCCACGGGCACGCGGAAGCCAAAGGCCGCGTTGAGGGAAAGGTGCATCTTCTGCACGCTTTCCTCGATGGAATACAGGCCCTGATGGTTTGGCGGCGAGTGCAGGGTAGCCTTGGGCACGCCGCGCAGGGCCTGGATGTGCGGCCCAACCTTGGCCGCGGGCAACAGGCCGCCGTCGCCGGGCTTTGCGCCCTGACCAATCTTGATGAGAATGGCGCAGGGGTCGGTCTTCATGAAGGGCATGGCGCGCACAATGCGGTTCCAGCCAAAGTGCCCCGAGGCGATCTGCAGGATCATGTACCTGAACTTGTCGCTCTCCATGAGCTTGCGGGGCACACCGCCCTCGCCGGAGCTCATGCGCACAGGCAGATGGCAGTGCTCGTTGAGATAGCCCACGGCCAGGGTCAGGGCCTCCCAGGCCCTGGGCGAGAGCGCGCCAATGGACATGTCCGAAAAGATGAGGGGGTAGATCCAGCGCACAGGCGGGGTCTTGCCCTGAATGAGCAGGTTGTTGCCGTCAATGGCAAGCGGCAGATGCCTTGCGTCCACCACGCGGCCAAGAGGCGCGCGCATGTCGAAGGTGTGGCGCTCGCTGTCGAGGGCAGGGTCGGTCATCTGCGAGATGCGGCCCACCACAATGCTGTCCAGGGTTCTCTGGCTGTTCAGGTTGGTGCGTCCGCCGCGCTTGATGGGATGCCCGTGCTGGCGCTGCAGAAGAGGCATCCTGCTGTCCTCGTTGCGCACCGGCCGTATGGCCGTGTTGGGACAGATCTTCTCGCACATGCCACAGCCCACGCAGGCATGGTTTATGTCCGAGCGCTGGCGTATGACGGGCATTGCCCTGTGCTGCCTTGTGCCCTCGGGCACGGAACCTGTGAACACAGGCTTGTCCAGGCGCTCCATGTCCACATAAATGGCCCCGAAGGTACAGGCTGCCACACAGGATCCGCACAGGGTGCACTGCTCCGGCCTGTATTCGATCTTCCACTGCAGATCGTTGACCGTGATATCCTGGGTTGTCACTGCTTCCATCTGCAAATCTCCAGATCGTTGCGTATTTCAATGAGTTCGCGCTCGTTGGGATAGATGTCCCTGGAAGTGTCGCGGTCGGGCATGATTTCGTTGATGCCGCACACCTCGGAGGCTATGGCCACCATCTTGTCGTCCCTGGCCACGACCACGGGGCGCAGCTTCTTGGAATCGCAACAGGTGATCATGGTGGAGTCCGGCAGCATGCCGATGATGGTGTTGGGGCCGTTGATTTCCAGATGGGCCAGGGACTCGCGGATCAGCTTGAGCACCTCGCGATCCGGCCTGGTCTCTATTTCCGCAAAGGGAAGCGGGGTGATCACGTGCTTGAAGTAGCGTATGGGCCACTTGAGCTCGTGCAGGACGTAGTGCAGGGAGTAGAGAAAGTTCTGCGAGTCCGACTCGAAGCCAATGTAGCCACGGAAGAGCGACTTCTGGAACTCCTTGTTCTTGGTGAAGAAGGTGTTCTCGCCGTTGGCGCACAGGGTAAAGCCCTGCAGGAAGAAGGGGTGGGCAGCGTAGCGCACAATGTCGTAGTTCGTGTTCTGGCGGCACTGGACCACTATGTTGCGCGACAGAAGACGGCTGTCGTCGTTCCACAGGCGAAAGTAGGTGGCTATGTCCGCGGGGTCCCCGATTTCCTTGAGGGTGAGCACATCGGGCCAGAAGGAGTACACGTAGCCGTCGTTGCCCTCCTCGAGGAGCTTTCTCAGGGCAAGGCGGGTGTCGAGCAGAAGATCCTCGCGCTCTGCCTGGGTGCGGTAGCGGTAGATTTCCGGGTAGTCGTAGTTGCGGAACACGTAGCGCGGCATGGCCTCGATCTTGAGGCCCGGCTGGCGATCCACCTCCGGCACCCACTGGGCTATCTGCACAAAGCCGTGCTGCTCCATGTACTCGTTGACAAGCTGGACGCCCCTGCCCGTACAGGCCATGGAGAGCAGCGGAAAGTTCTTGTAGTGAAGAAAGGCTCCGGCAAGGTCCTTCATCACCATGGCAAAGCCCGAATTGTCATGCCCCTCCTGCTGGGAGATCATGAGTCTCAAGGCCACGGAAGGGGGAACTGGCTCAAGACTCTTAATGGAACCGATTCTGCACATGTCGTTCTCCGGGAAAAAGGGGGCTACCCCGGTAGCCCCCTCGGGCGCTGCCGTTCCCCGAACCCGAAGGCCAGGGGAGAGGCAGTGCCTGTCAGGAAACCTGCCGCAGGAAGGAGACAAGAGAGGGCGCATGCGCTCCATGCCCGCAGCAGATTTCGCACTGGATGAAAAATCAGAGTTGCAGGCTCTTCAGGCGCTCGATGGCCTGGGCTGTGTCCTCGGGCGTGCCAAAGGCAGTGAGACGCACATAGCCCTCGCCGCTCTTGCCAAAGCCCACGCCTGGCGTGCACACAAGCTGGGCATTGTTCAGAAGGTGCTCGAAAAAGCCCCAGCTGTCCACGTTGTTGGGCGTGCGGACCCAGATGTAGGGCGCGTTGACACCGCCGTAGACTTCCAAGCCCAGGGCCTGCATGCCCTCGCGCAGGGCCTTCGCGTTCTCGAGATAGCCATGAACCTGCTTCATGACCTGGCTTCTGCCCACAGGGGAGTGCACGGCCTGGGCCGCGCGCTGCACGATATAGGGGCAGCCGTTGTACTTGGTGCACTGGCGCCTGTTCCACAGGCCGTTGAGCTCGATCCTGCCCCCGCGGCCGTCGCCCACCTTCAGGGAATGGGGCACCACAGTGGCCGAGCAGCGCAGGCCGGTAAAGCCGGCCACCTTGGAATAGCTGCGAAATTCCACGGCCACGTCCTGGGCTCCCTCGATCTCGTAGATGGAGTGGGGAATGTCCTTGTCGACGATGTAGGACTCGTAGGCAGCGTCAAAGAGGATCACGCAGCCGTTCTTGCGCGCGTAGTGCACCCAGGCTGCCAGGGCCTCGCGACCAAGGACAGTGCCGGTGGGGTTGTTGGGCGAGCAGATGTAGACAATGTCCGGGGCCTTGGCGGGAAAGTCCGGCACAAAGTCGTTCTCGCGCACGCAGGGCAGGTAGACAATGCGCTCGAAGCTGCCGCCCGCAAGGGGCGCGCCGGCGCGGCCTGCCATGACATTGGTATCCACGTAGACAGGGTAGACGGGATCCGTCACGGCCACCACGGCCTGCTCGGAAAAGAGCTCCTGGAAGTTGCCGAGATCGGACTTGGCGCCGTCGCCTATGAAGACCTCGTCAGGGGCTATGCTCACGCCCCTGGCCATGTACTCGCGCACCACGGCCTCGCGCAGGAAGCCGTAGCCCTGCTCCGGGCCGTAGCCGTGGAAGTGTTCCGCGTTGCCCATTTCGTCCACGGCAGCGTGCAGCGCCTCGATGATGGCAGGCGCAAGGGGTTTTGTCACATCGCCAATGCCCAGGCTGATGACCTTCTGGTCTGGATGGGCCTTCTTGTAGGCCGCCACCCTGTGGGCAATATCGGTAAAGAGGTAGCTCTTTTGCAGGGAAAGGTAGTTGCTGTTGACTTCTGGCATGGGGGAATATCCTTATTCCATGTTTGAAAGAGACGCACTGCGGGGGGATGGCCGCAATGCCGGCCTGCCTCGGGGAGCAGCTCCCCTCGTCGGGCTAGAGGTAGAGTGTGCCGTCAAAGACAGGCACTGCGGGACCGGTCATGTAGACGTGGTTGTCGTGCTCGTTCCAGTTGATGCGCAGGGTTCCCCCGCGCAGATGCACGTCCACGGTACGGCCGGTGAGATTGTTGAGAACGCAGGCGACCGCAGTGGCGCAGGCTCCTGTGCCGCAGGCCATGGTCTCGCCAGTGCCGCGCTCCCACACGCGCATCTCCACGCTGGTGACGGAGTTGACGCGCACAAATTCGGTGTTGACCCTCTCGGGGAAGAGAGCGTCGTGCTCGAAGACAGGACCGATCTTGTCGAGCTCAAGGTCTGCGAGCGCAGGATCGTCCTTGCCAAGGAAGACAACGCAGTGGGGATTGCCCATGGACACGCAGGTGACGTTCCAGCACTTGCCCAGGATTTCCAGGGGCTTGTTCACGTACATGGCGTTGGGGTCCTGCCCCTCTTCCACCTTCAGGGGGATGGCGGCCATGCCCAGGATGGGCTCGCCCATGTCGATGGTCGCGCCACTGACCTCACCCTCGTCGAGAATGAGGCGGGCCACCTTGATGCCGGCGCCGGTCTCGATGCGTATGACCTTCTCGCGCACAAGGCCGCGCTCGTACGCGTACCTGGCCACACAGCGGGTGGCGTTGCCGCACATCTGCGCCTCTGTACCGTCCGGGTTGAACATGCGCATGCGCACGTCGGCCACGTTGGAGGGCTCCATGATCACAAGGCCGTCGGAACCAATGCCGAAGTGACGATCGGAGACCCTCTTGGCAAGGCTTGCGGGATCGTGCACATGCTCGGAAAAGCCGTTGATGTACACGTAATCGTTGCCGCAGCCCTGCATCTTGGTAAACTTGATGGTTTTCATGCATTTCTCCTTGGGAAGGGCGCAAAATCCCGGGGCTCCCCTCTCCGGGGTTCCCGGGTGTGCGCGCCGACCGGCGTTTGTTTGGACAAGTGTGGTTTGTCTGTGCGCCCGGATCTAGCACGCGAGCCGCGATCTTGCCAAGATGCCCCTCCCTGTCACACGTTCCAAAATCCCATGATTCTTGCCTGTTTTGACAGGCCTGAAGGGATTGGGCCTTTGCGCATGGCCTAGACACGCCCAAGGAAGACACGCATGGGGAAGAAGATGGTATGGGCTCTTCAAAAGATCTCTATTCCCCCGAAAGAAACCCTTCGAAGAGCCCTGTATGAACCTGGCCCCGGGACACGGCATCCCCCCGGAAGGTGCCCGGGTTGCCAGGACATTTTGCTCTCGCGATCCGCCAGCCTTCCCTTTGCTGGCCCCTTTCCCCCAAAGAAGGCCAGGAAAGGCAGGCGAATCGTTATGAAAGCAATCTGCTCTTGTGTGTCTGTCCTGTCTCCTAGTGGATCCAGAGCAGTTCCGAGTACTTGGGCAGCGGCCAGCTTGCGTCGTCCACCACCCTTTCCATGGCATCCGCGTGGGTGCGCAGCTCGTTCATCAGAGAGAGAATCTCGTCCCTGGCAGCGCGGGCCCTGGAGAGCACGTCCTCGATGGCGTTCACCTTGGCAATGGCCGCGTCGAGCTTTGCCGCCAGATCCTCCATGGCCAGCACGTGGGCGCGCTTTGCGGCAAGCTCCTTGGCTTCGGCCTTGGCGTCGACACCCACACCCTTGAGGCTCGCCACAAGATCCGCGTCGGCCTTCACGGCAGCCTTGCTGACAGGCAGGATGCGCGAGAGCACGAGATCGCTCATGACGTGTCCCTCGAGGACAATGGTCTTGGCGTAGGCGTCCAGGAGGATCTCCTGACGGGAGAGCATTTCCCTCTCGCTCAGGATGCCGTGGCGCAGAAAGACGTTCATGACCTCGGGGTCGGAGTAGCGCTCAAGGGCGTCCACGGTATTGTGGAGATTGGGAAGGCCACGGCGCTCGGCCTCTTCGGGCCAGGTCGGAGCATAGCCGTTGCCGTTGAAGATGACCGGCATGTGCTCCTTGAACTCGCGGGGCAGAAATTCCTGCAGGGCCTGGTTCAGGCTCGCGCCTGCGGCAACGGCTGCCTCGAGCTGGGTCGCGATGTCGTCCAGGGCGCAGGCCACGGCTGCGTTCAGGGCAATGTTCACAGGGGCAATGGACTGCGAGGAGCCCACTGCGCGGAACTCGAACTTGTTGCCGGTGAAGGCAAAGGGGCTTGTCCTGTTGCGGTCGGAAAGATCCACAGGCAGGGGCGGCAGGGAAGAGACGCCTATCTCCATGCTGCCGGCCTTGTGGTTGCGCATGGGCTCGCCGGTGATGATGCTCGATATGACGTCGTTCAGCTGCTCGCCAAGGTACACGGAGATGATGGCCGGCGGGGCCTCGTTGGCGCCAAGACGGTGATCGTTGCCGGCACCGATGGTGCCAAGGCGCAGGGCAACGGAGTGCTTGTGCACAGCGCGCAGCACAGCTGCCAGGAAGACGAGGAACTGGGCGTTGTCCCTGGGCGTGGAGCCGGGATTCAGAAGATTGTGGCCCTCGTTGTCGGACATGGACCAGTTGTTGTGCTTGCCCGAGCCGTTCACGCCCGCAAAGGGCTTTTCGTGCAGAAGGCAGACAAAACCGTGCTTTGCGGCCATGTGACGCATCATGTTCATGGTGAGCATGTTGTGGTCGCAGGACATGTTGGCGTCCTCGTAGACCGGGGCAATCTCGAACTGGCCGGGAGCCACTTCGTTGTGGCGGGTCTTGGCGGGAATGCCAAGGCGCAGAAGCTCGTTTTCCACGTCTTCCATGAAGCTCTGCACGCGGGAGGGAATGGCGCCGAAGTAGTGATCTTCAAGCTCCTGTCCCTTGGGCGAGGGAGCGCCCACCAGGGTCCTGCCGCACAGCATGAGGTCTGGACGCAGCATGGCGAGGTTCCTGTCCACCAGGAAGTATTCCTGTTCCGGGCCCACCTGAGCCTGCACGCTGGTGGCCGTGGTGTTGCCGAAGAGGTGCAGAATGCGCAGGGCCTGTTTGGAGAGGGCCGCCATGGAGCGAATGAGCGGAATCTTGCGATCCAGCGCTTCCCCGGAATAGGAGTAGAAGAAGGTCGGAATGTGCAGCGTGGAGGAATAGGGTCCGGGGATCACGAAGACCGGCACGGACGGATCCCAGGCCGTGTAGCCACGGGCCTCGAAGGTGGAGCGTATGCCGCCGGACGGGAAGGAAGACGCGTCCGGTTCGCCGCTGATGAGCATCTTGCCGGAAAAGTCGCAGATGGCCTTGCCGTCGCCTACGGGCGAGAGGAAGGCGTCGTGCTTTTCGGCAGTGGTTCCGGTCATGGGCTGGAACCAGTGCGTGTAGTGGGTGGCACCCTTGGAAATGGCCCATTCCTTCATGGCAGCTGCCACGCTGTCCGCCATGGCGGGATCAAGGCGACCGCCGCTGTGAATGATGCGCTCGAGATTCTTGTAGACATCCTTGGGCAGACGCTTGCGCATCTCCTCCAGGGTGAAAACGTACTCGCCAAATATCTCGTCTGTGCTCTTGTGGCCTGCAGCGCCAGTAACTGCGCCTGTGACGGGCATTGTGCCCGCGGCCGCAAAGACAGCCTGCGTTCTAGCGTTTGTCATTGTGAGCTCCGGGGTAGGCTCGGCCCCCAAATCAGTTGGGGACCTGTAGTGTCTGGCAGGGGGCTTTGCGCCCTGCCTTGTGGGAATAGAAAAATTTGTCCTGCGGATTTGTCCGCGGCGTTACTAGCATAAGCAAGGATCGTGCCAAAAACGTCTGCATCCCGAGGATCTCTCGAAAATTTTCCTCTGTATTACCTTGTTTGCCTGCAATTTCACTGTGTTACAAACAAAGATGCCTGACCCTTCCCCGTTTGCTCGCGAAAAGGCCAGGCACTCTCCATTTGCAGTATTTCTACATAAATGTAAGTTTTAGAGACAAGCAGGACTGCATTTCAGCCCTCATTTTTCCGAAGTATTTTTCCAATACACTGGAAATACACGCTCTTTTTGCAAAATACGCAAAAACGACACAAACGTCATTTTGTGACCTCGCCATGGGCACCATCCTGCCTTTTGTGTCTGAAGTCCTTGTAGCTGATGCCGTACTTTTTCAGGCGCAGGCCGAGAATGCGCTGCGTAAGCCCCAGGGCCTGGGCAGCTCTGGCAATCTGGCCGTCGCTTGCCTCCAGGGCGTCGATAATGCAGGCCTTTTCCAGCTCGTCCAGATGTTCCTGCAGGGTGGCAGCGGTCCTTTTTTGCGTTGTTTTGCCGCCTTCCTCGCTGGCTGTTCTGCCGTACATGTGCATGGCTGTGGGCAGATGCTGGGGCAGGATGAGGTTTCTTGTGCCCAGAAGGAGCACTGCCCTCTCCATGGCGTTTTCCAGCTCGCGTATGTTGCCAGGCCAGTTGTAGCGCTGCAGCATGTCCATGGCGGCCAGGGAGATGCGCACGTCCTCCCTGCCCATTTCCCTGGCAAAGCGTTTCACAAAGTGGTTTGCCAGGGGCAATATGTCCTCCTGGCGTTCGCGCAGGGGCGGCAGCACTATGGGGAAGACATTGAGGCGGTAGTAGAGATCACGCCGAAACGTGCCATCCTCCACCATCTTTTCCAGATCCCTGTTGGTGGCGGTGATAAGGCGCACGTCCACGGGTATGGGAGCGCTTCCGCCAATGCGATCTATGGTCCTTTCCTGCAGCACGCGCAAAAGCTTTGCCTGGGCAAGCAATGAGAGCTCGCCCACCTCATCCAGAAAGAGCGTTCCTCCGTTTGCCAGTTCGAAACGCCCCTTGCGGGTGGTCACGGCTCCGGTAAAGGCTCCCTTTTCGTGGCCAAAGAGCTCGCTTTCGATGAGGTTTTCCGGCAGGGCCGCGCAGTTTATGGCCTCGAAGCGCTTCTCTGCACGCGCCGAGGCGTCGTGTATGGCCCGCGCCGCCAGCTCCTTGCCTGTGCCGGACTCGCCCTGCAGGAAGACCGTGGCCTGGGACTGGCTCACCTGCATGATCTGATCGTAGACATGGCGCATGACGTCCGAGTTGCCGATAAAACCCTTGGGTCTGCCGGGCATGGCAATGTTCTCGTCCATCTTGCGCTGGGCTTCCCAGGCCGCGTAGCCAAGCAGCATGGCTATGATGAAAAGCAGCTGCTCCTCTTCCTCGAGGCGCGTTTCGTCCGCGAGCAGCCTGTCTACCGAGAGCGCGCCCACCACCTGCCTGTTGAGGCGTATGGGCACGCAGATATAGGAAATGTCGCTCTTGTTCAGATCGCGGGACCTGGTCCTGTTCAAAAAGCGCGGCTCCTCGGAGACCCGCGAGATGTACATGGGCTCGCCGCTCTGGACAACGTGCCCTATGATGCCCTCGCCCGGGTGGTAGTGCCCGCGCGAGCGCTCCGAGGGCTTGAGGCCGTAGCTGGCCTCGATGCGTATCTGCCCGCTTTTGGGGGACACCAGGGTAATGGTGCCCTGCATCATGTGCAGCTTTTGGGCCAAGAGCTCCAGGACGCCATCAAGGCTGGCCTTGACGTCCGGCGTGGAGCTCAGGACCTTTGCTATCTCGAACAGAAGGGACAGATAGCCGCTCCCGCGCGCGCTGTCCGGAAGCTCGCACATGTATTCAGAGGAAAAAAGGTTGCTGCTGCCCCCAGTCTCCTTGTTGTTGCGTCCAAGATCCATGCCACCCCCATGACATACAATCCCTGCGCAGCCCGGCAAAAAAAAGGCGTTCTTTCGCTTTTCCCGGCCCGGAAGGCCTGTGCCCTTCCGGGCCGAATGTCCTAAAAGCCCCTTTCTGCCAGGGCAGCGTCGATATCCGCGTCCGCCAGTGTGGCCACCATCACGGCCTTGATGGTGTGCATGCGGTTTTCCGCCTCAAGGAAGGCCTTGTTGCGCACGGACTCGAACACGTCGTCGTTCACTTCCATGCAGTCTACGCCGTACTTCTGGT